>NZ_AUKV01000024.1:0-135328 GCF_000424945.1 Streptomyces sp. 142MFCol3.1 | reverse complement strand
GGGCAGCCGGGTGTTCCTGGTGCGCCGCAGGCGCCGGGTGGTACGCCTCCGGGTGGTGTGCATCATGCGGCGACGATGCTCGCGGGTCCTTCCGTCGGTGGTCCCGGTGCGCCGCAGCCGCCACATGCCCCCGGCGTGCCCCCGGGTGCCCCGCAGCCCCTGCCCGGCCAGCAGCCTCCGGCGTACGGCTACCCCCAGGCGGGGCAGCCGACCGTCGGCCCCGGCTACCAGGCCGTGCTGCGCTACCGCGCCCAGGACGGTTCCGAGCAGCAGCTGATCAGGCGCTCCGCGCCGGGTACGCCGCACCCGGAGTGGCAGATCCTGCACGAGCTGCGCGCGATGAACGTGCCGCCGCAGCAAGTGCTCGAACTGCACACGGAGTTGGAGTCGTGCGAGCTGCCGGGCGCGTACTGCGCGCGGATGATCCGGGAGAGCTGGCCGCAGGCGCGGATCACGAGCATCGCGCCGTACGGCACCGATCACGCGAGCCGGCAACAGGGCATGCACCAACTCCTCGCGCACCAGGGTGAGTTGCACCAGGTCGCGGACGGTCCCGCCCGCCCGGCTCCGGTGCGGGCGCCGATCCCGCCGGTGCAGCCCGCGCCGCCGGTCCCGCCGGAGGCGATCGGGCAGGAGCTGGCGGCGGCGTTCGGGCCGGGCGTGTTCCGGTTCGACCAGGGCGCCGTGTCGCGGCAGGGCGTGCCGAACATCGTCGCGCACACCCTCGTCGTGGCCGGACTCCCGGTCGACATGGGCCCGTTCTTCTGGGCGCAGGCCCAGCCGGGCCGCCCGGTGCCCACGCTCGCCGAGCTGGCGCAGGAGCGCGGGGTGCAGCCGGCCGCGGACGCGGGCTCGTACCTCGTCATGGGCAGCGACTTCGGCAAGGCGATCTGTGTCCAGTACGGCACGGCGAACATCGTCGCGGTGCCGGTGGAGGCCGGACCGGGTGGCGCTCCCGTGCCCCCGCAGTTCGTGAACAGCGGACTGCCCGAGTTCGCGCGCTGCCTCGCCCTGCTCGGCCGCATGTGGCGGCTGCGCTTCGGCCTCAACCAGGAGCAGGCGGGCCGCTGGACCGTGGACTTCCAGGCTCAGCTCGCCTCCCTCGACCCGGCGGCCCTCGGTTCGCCGGAGAGCTGGTGGTCGGTCCTGCTGGAGCAGATGTGGGACGGCCTGTTGTAGTCCGTCGGGGGTACGGGCGCGTACGCGCCCGCCCCGCGTGATCGAGGCGTCCGACCCGTTCGACGGGTCGGGCGCCTTCGTCGTTCCCGGCCGAACAGGGCTTGCGTGGGGCGCCCGATGACAGCAGAGCTTCTGTTTTTGACCTCGTAGAGCTCGTCTCCGACCGAATGGGTGGGCGGAGTGTCGCGTTATGAACACTTCCGTGCGATCCATCAAGATGTCCGCAAAATCAATGATTTGCGCGAAATCTGCATCCAGGGGCCGTCGTCCCGGGTGCTCCGGGCGGAGAAGGGGTCCATGGATGAGCAGCGCATCGGGGTCGCCGCACGGCTTCAAGGCCGTACGGGGGCGTGGTTACCGTCCCGACCAGGTCGACGCCTACGCAGCGGTCCTCTCCCGTGACCGCGACACCGCCTGGGAACGTGCCGCCCGGCTGACCGTGCTGGCCAAGGAGATGGACGCGGAGGCCGAACGGCTGCGGCAGACCGTGGCAGGGCTCGCCCCGCAGACGTACGAGACGCTCGGGGAGGGCGCGCGCCGGATCTTCGAACTCGGCACGGAGGAAGCCGGGACCGTGCTGGAGAACGCGCGCGGCGAGGCCCGGCAGCTCGTCGGCGACGCGGAGGCGGCGGGCCGTCAGGTGCGCGAGGCCGCGCAGGCGTACGCCGACGAGGTGCGCGCTGCGGCCGAGGAGTACGCCCGGGAGCGGCTCCTCGCCGCCCGTACCGAGGCCGACGAGGTGCGGATCTCCACGCGGCGCGGCATCAAGGAGAGCCGCGGCGAGGCGCTGGCCGCGCTGCGCGAGGTGCGGCAGCGCACGCAGGAACTGCTCGCCGAGCAGGAGAAGGTGCACGCCGAGCGCTGGGCCGAGTTCGAAAGGGAGGCCGTCGAGCAGGAGGCCGCGCTCGACGCGCGGCACGTCGAACTCGTCGTGCGCGCCGAGGCCGCGCTGTCCGAGGCGGTGCGGGAGTTCGCCGAGGCCGAGGAGTGCGCTCGGCGTCGGCAGGAGGACGCCGCGGGGCGTGCCGCAAAGGTGCTCGCCGAGGCGCGGGTGAGTGAGGAGCAGGTCGCCCGGGAGACCGAGCGGGTGCTGCGGGAGCACCGGGAGCGGTGGGACGACGTGCGGGCGCAGATGGACCAGGTGCAGACGAGCCTGACGACTCTGACGGGACGGGCCCCGGCGGAGTAGCCCCCGAGGGGGCCGCTGTCCACTGGGGTCGCTCGCTCCGCGGGGTGGTGCTTCCGTGCTCCGCGGGGATTCCTCGCCGCTCCGCGGCGGGGTTTCCCGCCCACCCGCCCACCCGTCTCGGCCGGGTTGTCCGGCCGGTCGTCTCGGCCGCGTTCACCGCCGGCCACCCGCCTCGGCCGCGTCTTCTTGTCGGCGCCGTCTCGGGCGGGTGTCCTGGCCGTTCGCCTCTGGGCGGGCGTCCGTTGCCCGTTCGGCGGGTTCGTCCGCCTGTCGCGGGTGGTTCACCGGCGGGGCTCGCCCGTCGGTGTCGGGCGAGGTCCCCGGTGGCGTGCGGGCGGGGCGGTGTCAGGTTCGCCTGCGTACCGCTCCTGCCAGGATCCAGCCCTCCACCGCTTCGTACTGCCGGCGCTGTTCGTCGGACTTCTTCCGGCCGGAGACCACCGTGCCGAGCCAGCCGTAGGCGAAGCCCAGAGGGATGGAGACGATGCCCGTCGTGGTGAACGGGAACCAGTTGAAGTCGACGTCGGGGAACGCGGAGGCGGGGGAGCCGGAGACGAGGTTGGTGCCCGGCATGAGGACGAGGACGGTGAGGGTGCCGCCGATGAGGGTGGCCAGCAGGCCCGCTCGGGTGTAGCGGCGCCAGAACAGGCTGTAGACCAGGGCGGGCGCGATCGCGGAGGCGCCGAGGCAGAACGACAGCGTGATCAGGGGTTGCAGGCTGTGGTGCTGCACGAGCGTGGCGAGCAGGATGGCCCCCGCGCCGACCGCGAGGGCGGACAGGCGGGCCAGGAGCATCTCGTGACGCGGTGCCATCTCGTCGTCGTGGCGGCGGGTGCGGAAGAACCCGCCGCGTGCGAACACGTCGTGGGCGAGCGAGTTGGCGCAGGCCAGGATCATCCCGGCGACGGAGGCGAGCAGGGTCAGGAAGATCGCCGCGGTGACCGTGGTGAACAGGAGGGTCTCCGCCGTCGACACGTCGGGGCCGAACGCGGCGCGGGAGCCGAGGAGATAGGCCGTGTTGCCCTGCGGGTCGGCGGCGGCGATCACCTTGCGGCCGACGAGTGCGGTGGCACCGAAGCCGATGACGCTGATGACGACGACGAACAGGGCGACGCATGGCACGGCCCAGGACATCGAGCGGCGGACCTGCCGGGCGCTGTTCGCGGTGTACATCCGCATGGTGACGTGGGGCAGGCAGGCTCCGCCGAGGACGACGGTCAGTTCCGAGGTGATCATGTCCAGGCGGGGGCTGGCACCGCCCGCGAACTCCAGGCCGGAGCGCAGGAACGCGGAGCCGACGCCGCTGTGGTGGCCGGCCGCGGCCAGCAGGGCTCCGGGGCTCCAGTCGAAGCGGTGCAGGATGAGGGCGGCGACCACGGCGCCCGATCCGAGCAGCATCACGATCTTCATGATCTGAATGAGGGCCGTGCCCTTCATTCCGCCGATCGCCGCGTAGCTGATCATCAGCGCGCCGAGTCCGATGACGCAGCCGGTCTTCAGGGAGTCGTTGGAGAAGCCGAGGATGAAGGCGAGCAGGTCGCCGGCGCCGGCGAGCTGGACCAGCATCAGGGGGAGCAGCGCGATCAGGGTCACCGCGCACGCGGTCATGCGGACCGCGCGGCCGGGCATGCGGCGCGCGAGCGCGTCGCCCATGGTGAACCGGCCCGCGTTGCGCAGCGGTTCGGCCAGCAGGAACATCAGCAGCATCAGGGAGAGCGCGGTGCTCAGGGCGAGGACGACACCGTCGTAGCCGGTGAGCGCGATGACGCCACTGGTGCCGAGGACGGTGGCGGCGGAGATGTAGTCACCGGCGATGGCGAGCCCGTTGCGCATCGGCGACATCGACCCGTATCCGGTGTAGAACTCGTCGAGGTCGTCGCGGTCGGGTCCGGTCATCACGCACAGCAGGAGCGTGACGGTGGCCACCGAGGTGAACGCGACGAGCGACATGGCCTGTGCGGAACTGCTGAAGCCGCTCATCGCGCCGCCTCCCGCCGCGCGTCCAGTTCGGTCTGCTTGCGGATCCGGTCGGCGATCGGGTCGACGGTCCGGCGGGCCGTGTACTCGTACAGTCCGATGGCCAGGCAGGTGACGGGAACCTGGAGCAGCCCGAGCAGCAGTCCGGTGGACAGTCCGCCGGAGACCGTGTTGGTCATCAGGGACGGGGCGAACGCGGACAGGGTGAGGAAGAGGACGAAGTAGCCGAGCGCGGTCAGGGTCGCCACGCGCCGCTGCCAGCGGTAGGCGCCGCGCAGCAGTCTGATGTCGCTGTGGTGGCCCAGAGCCTGACGGCGCGGCATGCGCCGGGGTTCGGGCGCGTGCTGGGCCGGCGGCGGCTGCCAGGGATAGGTGAAGTGGGTGGGGGAGAAGCTGTTCGGGTGCGGTGCGTGCAGCGGGTACTGCGGCTGCTGCGGCTGCTGCGGGGACGGTGGCTGGGCGGTGGGCGGCCGGGCGGACCGGGGCCGTTGGTGGCGGGGCTGGTACGGGGGCTCGGCCGGTGTGGGGAACGGCCGTGGGTGAGGCGGCTGGTACTCGGGGGACGAGAACGCGTCTGGCATCCCGTTTCTCCTTGCGTGGCTCGGGTCCGGTGGGGACCGCAGGGAGCTGGGGGGTGAGCAGGGCACGCTACTCGCAGGTATCCCGGATGCGCTGCCCTTTCACCAAACTGAGCGGTCGGTATCCGCTTACTTCGGTGACCTGGGGTGTTACCCGCGTTCACAGGGGTGTGAGTGTATGGACTCGGGGTGCACGAGGGCACCGGTGATGCTCATGTTGTCGCTGGTGGGAGCGGGTGTGGCCCGGCCCGGCCGGGGAGCCAAGTCGCCCGCGCCGTGCCGATGGTGTGTGCGCAGGTCGCCGCGTCGCGTGGACCGGCCGTCCGCGCGGGCGGATCGGGGCCCGCGTGCACCGGCCTTCGCGCGGGCGGATCGCGGCCCGCCTGCACCGGCCGCTCCGTGCGGGCGGATCGCGGCGGATCGCGGCGGTCCTCACTCCGCGGGGGTCTTCAGCACCGGGAAGCGGCGCGGCGCGACGAACAGCAGGACCAGGAAGGCGAGGGCGGCGGCGCAGGCCGCGCCCAGGTAGACGGCGTGCACGGCGTCGGCGACCGCGTGCCGCAGCTGTTGGGCGGGCGCGCCCGAGTCCAGCGCGCGGGTCACCGAGTCGAGGTCGCCCGCGCCGCCGAGCCGCGTGGCGAGCACCCCGTTGGCGACGGCGCCGAACAGGGCGGCGCCCACGGTCTGTCCGGTCTGCCGGCAGAAGAGGACGGAGGCGGTCGTCGTGCCGCGTTCGGCCCAGCCGACGGTCGACTGGACGCCGATGATCAGCGGCAGCTGGAACAGGCCCAGGGCGCCGCCGAGGAGCAGCATGAGGAGCGCGGGCTGCCACGGCTCGCCCGGACAGGGCAGGAAGGGGAAGGCGAGCAGCAGGAGGGTCGCCGTGCCGATGCCGAGCATCGCGGTGTTGCGGAACCCGATGCGCCGGTAGACGTGCTGGCTGAGCGCCGCGGACACCGGCCAGCTCAGCGTCCACACCGAGAGCACGAAGCCGGCGGCGATCGGGGCGAGCCCGAGGACGGCCTGCGCGTAGGTGGGCAGGAAGACGGTGGGCGCGACCATGAGCAGGCCCAGCGCGCCGAGGGCCAGGTTCACCGCGGCGATGGTGCGCCGGCGCCACACCCAGCCCGGGATGATCGGTTCGGCGGCGCGCCGCTCGACGGCGACGACGACGGCGATCAGGGCGAGACCGGCGCTGAACAGCGCCAGGGAGGGCGCGGACAGCCAGTCCCAGGCGACGCCGCCCTGCACCAGCGCGGTGAGCAGGACGCCGCCGCAGGCGAAGACGGCGAGGGCGCCCGCCCAGTCGATGCGGGGACGCCGCGCGGTGTCCCGCTCGCGTACGGGCTCGTGCAGGTGACGGACGATCAGCCACAGGGCGAGTGCGCCGATCGGCAGGTTGACGAGGAAGATCCACCGCCAGTCGGCGTAGGCCGCGAGGACTCCGCCCAGCGCGGGCCCGGCGACCGCCGAGGTCGCCCACACGGTGGACAGCTTCGCCTGGATCCTGGGGCGTTCCTGGAGCGGGTAGAGGTCGGCCGCGAGCGTCTGCACGGTGCCCTGGAGAGCCCCGCCGCCCAGGCCCTGCACGATGCGGAAGGCGATGAGCGCGCCCATGTTCCAGGCGGTGGCGCACAGCAGGGAGCCCGCCAGGAAGAGGACGGAGCCCGCGACCAGGACGGGCTTGCGGCCGAAGGTGTCGGAGAGCTTGCCGTAGACGGGCAGCGTGACCGTCACGGCGAGCAGGTAGCCGGAGAACAGCCAGGAGAACACGGAGAAGCCGCCGAGGTCGGCGACGATCTGCGGGACCGCCGTGGAGATGATGGTGGAGTCGAGCGCGGCCAGCGCCATCGCCAGCATCAGGGCGGCGACCACGGCGCGGCGCCCGCCCGTTCCGTTTCCCGGTGCGCCGGCCGGCGTGTCCGCGGGCCGTGCGGCCGGTATCTGCGTCTCTCCCTGGCCCACCCGGATTCCTTTCCCCCTGCATCCATCCGCCCCGGACAGCTTCCCACTTGCCCCTCACGTCGCGGGAGGGTGGACGCTGACTGGGCCCGAGGGTGGATCCGACCCCGAGAAACAGTCCACCGAAGGGTGGAGAGCCCCTAGGGGTACCTCCGTACCAGGGGTCGGGGAGGGTTCGTACCGGCGGAGGACGAGAGGGGCGGGGATGCGTCCTTAACCTGGCTTTACGCCGCTGGGGAGCGCGTCCGGTCGTACGGACCGCACCCACGGGGGTGGGGTTTTCCCCAGCAGAAGACTGGGCCGGGCACCAGAGCGCCGGGGCCCCCGCCGCCGCCAGACTTACCGACGTAGCCGGACGCACTTCGTCCGGGACTCAGATCCGGCAGACACCACTGCCAACCGACATAGGAGACATACCGTGACATCGGCTGTGACCATTCCCAGGCACGGGGGCACTGGAGGGCGTACGGCCGTTGCCGCGCGGGCTCGGCAGGTCGTGAAGGCGTACGGGTCCGGAGAGACCCGCGTCGTCGCCCTCGACCACATCGACGTGGACATCGCACGCGGTCAGTTCACCGCCATCATGGGCCCCTCCGGGTCCGGCAAGTCCACGCTGATGCACTGCCTCGCCGGACTCGACACCGTCACCTCCGGCCAGATCCACCTCGACGAGACCGAGATCACCGGCCTGAAGGACAAGAAGCTCACCCAGTTGCGCCGCGACCGCATCGGCTTCATCTTCCAGGCGTTCAACCTGCTGCCCACGCTGAGCGCGCTGGAGAACATCACGCTGCCGATGGACATCGCGGGCCGCAAGCCCGACAAGGCCTGGCTGGCCCAGGTCGTGGAGACCGTCGGGCTCGCCGGCCGCCTCAAGCACCGCCCCAACCAGCTCTCCGGCGGCCAGCAGCAGCGCGTCGCGGTGGCCCGCGCACTGGCCGCCCGGCCCGAGATCATCTTCGGTGACGAGCCGACCGGAAACCTCGACTCGCGGGCCGGCGCCGAGGTACTGGGCTTCCTGCGCCGCTCGGTCGACGAGCTCGGCCAGACCATCGTGATGGTCACGCACGACCCGGTGGCCGCCTCGTACGCGGACCGGGTGCTCTACCTCGCCGACGGCCGCATCGTCGACGAGATGCACCAGCCGACCGCCGACCAGGTCCTGGACCGCATGAAGGACTTCGACGCCCGGGGGCGCACGTCATGACCGTCCTGAAGACCTCGATGCGCAACTTCTTCGCGCACAAGGGACGCATGGCGCTGTCCGCCGTGGCGGTCCTGCTGTCGGTGGCCTTCGTCTGCGGCACGCTCGTGTTCACGGACACGATGAACACGACGTTCGACAAGCTGTTCGCGGCCACCTCCTCCGACGTCACGGTGTCGCCGAAGGACGCCAAGTCCGACGACACCCCGCAGAACGGCAAGCCCGACTCGATGCCGGCCTCCGTGCTCGCGCAGACGAAGAAGGCGGACGGCGTCAAGTCCGCCGAGGGCGCCGTCAGTTCGATGAACGTCACCGTCGTCGACAGCGACAACAAGAACATGGGCTCCAGCAACGGCGCCCCGACGATCGCGGGCAACTGGACCCGCAACGACCTCCGTTCGATGGAGATCACCGAGGGGCGTGCCCCGCGCGGACCGACCGAGGTGATGGTCGACGCCGACACCGCCGACAAGCACCACCTGAAGAGGGGCGACGAACTGCGCACCATCGCCGTCACCGGCGACTTCAGGGCGAAGATCGTCGGCATCGCCTCCTTCAAGGTGACCAACCCCGGTGCCGCCGTCGTCTACTTCGACACCGCCACCGCGCAGCGTGAACTGCTCGGCTCCACCGGCCGGTTCACCAACATCAACGTCACCGCCGCGGCGGGCGTCACCGACGCGCGCCTCAAGCAGAACGTGACCGCGACGCTCGGCGCCGGCACCTACAAGGTGCAGACGCAGAAGGAGACCGCGGACGAGAACCGCAGCGACGTCGGCTCCTTCATGGACGTCATCAAGTACGCCATGCTCGGCTTCGCCGGAATCGCCTTCCTCGTCGGCATCTTCCTGATCATCAACACCTTCTCGATGCTGGTCGCCCAGCGCACCCGCGAGATCGGCCTGATGCGGGCGATCGGCTCGTCCCGCAAGCAGGTCAACCGCTCCGTCCTCGTCGAGGCGACCCTGCTCGGCGTGTTCGGCTCGATCCTCGGCGTCGGCGCGGGCGTCGGTCTCGCGGTCGGCCTCATGAAGATCATGTCGTCGATGGGCATGGAACTGTCCACCCGCGACCTCACCGTCAAGGCGACCACCCCGGTCGTCGGCCTCCTCCTCGGCATCGTCGTCACCGTCCTCGCCGCCTACCTCCCCGCCCGCCGCGCCGGCAAGGTCTCCCCGATGGCCGCGCTGCGCGACGCCGGCACCCCCGCCGACGGCAAGGCAGGCCTCGTACGCGGCCTGATCGGCCTGATCCTCACCGGCGCCGGAGCCGCCGCCCTCTACGCGGCGGCCACCGCGGACAAGGCGAGCGACGGTTCCCTCGTCCTGGGCGCCGGCGTGGTCCTCACCCTCATCGGGTTCGTCATCGTCGGCCCGCTGCTGGCCGGCGCAGTGGTCCGGGTGATCAGCGCGGTCCTGCTGCGCGCCTTCGGACCGGTCGGACGCATGGCCGAGCGCAACGCACTGCGCAACCCGCGCCGCACCGGCGCCACCGGCGCCGCCCTGATGATCGGCCTGGCCCTCGTCGCCTGCCTCTCCGTCGTCGGCTCCTCCATGGTGGCCTCGGCGACCAGCGAGCTCGACAAGTCGGTCGGCGCGGACTTCATCGTCCAGGGCAACCAGCGGATCGTCCCGCAGGCCGAGAAGGCCATGGAGACGACACCCGGCCTCGCCCACGTCACCCGCTACAAGGACGTCAAGGCCACGCTGACCTCCCCGGACGGCAAGACCGACGACAGCGGCATCACCGCCGCCGACCCGTCCTACGCGGACGACCTGCGCCGCGAGACCACCGCCGGCGAGCTGAGGGCCGCCTACGGCAAGGACGCCCTGTCCGTCGGCTCCGACTACGCCACCGAGCACCACGTCAAGGTCGGGGACACCCTCACCGTCGCCTTCGACCACGGCTCCACCGCGAAGCTCAAGGTCGTCGCCATCACGGACGACGACACGTCCATCGACCAGGGCGCCCGCTACACCAGCATCGCGACCATGAAGAAGTACCTCCCCGCGGACCGCGTCCCGCCGAACGAGATCATGTTCGCCAAGGCCAAGGACGGCCAGGAGAAGGAGGCGTACGCGGCCCTGAAGAAGGCCATGGAGCCGTACCCGCAGTACCAGGTGCGCGACCAGACGGACTTCAAGCAGGAACTGAAGGACCAGGTCGGCCAGCTCCTCAACATGGTCTACGGCCTGCTGGCCCTCGCGATCATCGTCGCCGTCCTCGGCGTGGTGAACACCCTCGCCCTGTCCGTGGTGGAGCGCACCCGGGAGATCGGCCTCATGCGGGCCATCGGCCTCTCCCGCCGCCAGCTGCGCCGCATGATCCGCCTGGAGTCCGTGGTCATCGCCCTCTTCGGCGCACTCCTGGGCCTGGGCCTGGGCATGGGCTGGGGCGCCACCGCCCAGAAGCTCCTCGCCCTCGAAGGCCTGAACGTCCTCGACATCCCCTGGCCGACCATCATCGGGGTCTTCATCGGCTCCGCGTTCGTGGGCCTGTTCGCCGCGCTGATCCCGGCGTTCCGCGCGGGCCGGATGAACGTCCTGAACGCGATCGCCACCGACTGACCCGACAGCCACCGTGCACGGGGGTCACGGGGGATGAGGCCGAGCCCGGCCCGGAGAACACCACTCTCCGGACCGGGCTCGGCCCTTTCCCGTCCGGGGAGATTTGACCGGCCCGGTGGCCCGGTGGCCCCGGGCCGCGCGGGGAGCTTCGGCTGGTCCGCTGGTCCGCTGGTCCGCTGGTCCGCTGGTCCGCTGGTCCGCTGGTCACGGGGTCGTGCGGGGAGTCTCAGCTGATCCGATGGTCCAGGGGGCGAACGGGGAATCTCAGCCCGTCCGGCGTTTGAGGACGAGGCCGTCCAGGCCGATCCGGGGGTCCGGGGGCGGAGCGCCCGGGTACGGGACGGGAAGGGGCGGAGGGGGCGAGAACCATCCGGCCCGGCGCGAGGACGGGCCCAGCACGGGCGCTGGACCGGCCCAGGCACCGGCCACGCCGAAGCCCACCGAGCTGCCCGGGAAGGCCCCCGTTCGGGACCCGGAGGCCGGCGTCGTCGACAGACGGACCGGCCACTGCCGGACCCGTTGTCCACAGCCCGGCCGGACCACCACGGGACCGGCGTCAACAGCGCGGCCGGCGCTGCGGCAGACCCCGCAGCCCAGGCGGGGCCGGGCCGCTGCCGGGGCCGTTGTCCACAGCCCCGGCACAGCCCAGCCCGGCGACGTACGCTGGAGACCCCCGGCCCGTCCCACGTGTCGGGTCCTTCGCGTTGCCCACCCTGGGATGGAAGCCCTTCATGAGCCTGCACGGTCTGCTCGACGCCGTCGTCAAGGACACCGCCCTCGCAGAAGCGGTGAAGGCCGCCACCGACGGCAACCGCATGCACGTCGACCTGGTCGGCCCGCCCGCTGCCCGCCCCTTCGCGATCGCGGCCCTCGCCCGCGAGGCCGCCCGCCCCGTCATGGCGGTGACCGCGACGGGCCGGGAGGCCGAGGACCTCGCCGCCGCCCTGCGCTCCCTCCTGCCGTCCGAGACAGTCGTCGAGTACCCGTCGTGGGAGACCCTCCCGCACGAGCGCCTCTCCCCGCGCAGCGACACCGTGGGCCGCCGCCTCGCCGTCCTGCGCCGCCTGGCCCACCCGCGCACCGGCGACCCCGACACCGGCCCCGTCTCCGTCGTCGTCGCCCCCGTGCGCTCCGTGCTCCAGCCCCAGGTCAAGGGCCTCGGCGACCTCGAGCCCGTCGCCCTGCGCACCGGCTCGACCGCAGACCTCGGCGACGTAGTCGAGGCGCTCGCGGCAGCCGCGTACTCCCGGGTCGAGCTCGTCGAGAAGCGCGGCGAGTTCGCCGTCCGCGGCGGCATCCTCGACGTCTTCCCGCCCACCGAGGAACACCCGCTGCGCGTGGAGTTCTGGGGCGACGACGTCGAGGAGATCCGCTACTTCAAGGTCGCCGACCAGCGGTCCCTCGAAGTCGCCGAGCACGGCCTGTGGGCGCCGCCCTGCCGCGAACTGCTCCTCACCGACGACGTACGGCAGCGGGCCGCGGCCCTCGCCGAGGCCCACCCCGAGCTCGCCGAACTCCTCGGCAAGATCGCCGAGGGCATCGCCGTGGAGGGCATGGAATCCCTCGCCCCCGTCCTCGTCGACGACATGGAGCTCCTCCTCGACGTCCTGCCCAAGGGCTCCATGGCCGTCGTCTGCGACCCGGAGCGCGTCCGGACCCGGGCCGCAGACCTCGTGGCCACGTCCCAGGAGTTCCTCCAGGCGTCCTGGGCGGCGACGGCCGGCGGCGGCGAAGCCCCCATCGACGTCGGCGCCGCATCCCTGTGGTCCATCGCCGACGTACGGGACCGCGCCCGCGAACTGGACATGATGTGGTGGTCGGTGTCCCCGTTCGCCGCCGACGAGGAACTCGACGCGGACACCCTCAAGCTGGGCATGCACGCCCCCGAGACCTACCGCGGCGACACCGCCCGCGCCCTCGCCGACACCAAGGGCTGGCTCGCCGACGGCTGGCGCACCGTGTTCGTCACCGAGGCCCACGGCCCCGCCGCCCGCACCGTCGAGGTCCTCGGCGGCGAAGGCATCGCCGCCCGCCTCGACACCGAGCTGACCGACATCAGTCCGTCCCTGGTCCACGTCTCCTGCGGCTCCATCGACCACGGCTTCGTCGACCCCGTGCTCAGACTCGCCGTCCTCACGGAGACCGACCTCTCCGGACAGAAGGCGGCCGGCAAGGACGGCGCGCGCATGCCCGCCCGCCGCCGCAAGACCATCGACCCGCTCACCCTCGAAGCCGGCGACTACATCGTCCACGAACAGCACGGCGTCGGCCGCTACATCGAGATGGTGCAGCGCACCGTCCAGGGCGCCACCCGCGAGTACCTCGTCGTCGAGTACGCCCCCGCCAAGCGCGGCCAGCCCGGCGACCGCCTCTACATCCCCACCGACCAGCTCGAACAGATCACCAAGTACGTCGGCGGCGAAGCACCCACCCTGCACCGCCTGGGCGGTGCCGACTGGACCAAGACCAAGGCCCGCGCCAAGAAGGCCGTCAAGGAGATCGCCGCCGACCTCATCAAGCTCTACAGCGCCCGTATGGCGGCCCCGGGACACGCCTTCGGCACCGACACCCCGTGGCAGCGCGAACTGGAGGACGCCTTCCCGTACGCGGAGACCCCCGACCAGCTGACCACGATCGCCGAGGTCAAGGACGACATGGAGAAGACGGTCCCCATGGACCGCCTGGTCTGCGGCGACGTCGGCTACGGCAAAACGGAGATCGCCGTGCGCGCCGCCTTCAAGGCGGTCCAGGACGGCAAGCAGGTCGCAGTCCTCGTGCCCACCACGCTCCTGGTGCAGCAGCACTTCGGCACGTTCTCCGAGCGCTACTCGCAGTTCCCCGTCAACGTGCGGGCGCTCAGCCGCTTCCAGACCGACTCGGAGGCCAAGGCCGTCCTCGAAGGCCTGCGTGAGGGCTCCGTCGACGTCGTCATCGGCACCCACCGGCTGTTCTCCTCGGAGACCAAGTTCAAGGACCTCGGCCTCGTCGTGGTCGACGAGGAGCAGCGCTTCGGCGTCGAGCACAAGGAACAGCTCAAGAAGCTCCGCGCGAACGTGGACGTACTGACCATGTCCGCGACCCCCATCCCCAGGACGCTGGAGATGGCGGTCACCGGTATCCGCGAGATGTCCACGATCACCACCCCGCCCGAGGAACGCCACCCCGTCCTCACCTTCGTCGGCCCCTACGAGGAGAAGCAGATCGGTGCCGCCGTCCGCCGCGAACTGCTGCGCGAGGGCCAGGTCTTCTACATCCACAACCGCGTCGAGTCGATCGACCGCGCCGCCGCCCGGCTGCGCGAGATCGTCCCCGAGGCGCGCATCGCGACGGCCCACGGCCAGATGTCCGAACAGACCCTGGAACAGGTCGTCGTCGACTTCTGGGAGAAGAAGTACGACGTGCTCGTCTCCACGACGATCGTCGAGTCCGGCATCGACATCTCGAACGCCAACACGCTCATCGTGGAGCGCGGCGACAACTTCGGCCTCTCCCAGCTGCACCAGCTGCGCGGCCGCGTCGGCCGCGGCAGGGAACGCGGCTACGCCTACTTCCTGTACCCGCCGGAGAAGCCGCTCACCGAGACCGCCCACGAGCGCCTCGCCACCATCGCCCAGCACACCGAGATGGGCGCCGGCATGTATGTGGCGATGAAGGACCTGGAGATCCGCGGCGCGGGCAACCTCCTCGGCGGCGAGCAGTCCGGCCACATCGCAGGCGTCGGCTTCGACCTGTACGTCCGCATGGTCGGCGAGGCCGTCGCCGACTACCGGGCCTCCCTGGAAGGCGGTGTCGAGGAGGAGCCGCCCCTGGAGGTCAAGATCGAGCTCCCCGTCGACGCGCACGTCCCCCACGACTACGCGCCCGGCGAGCGGCTGCGCCTCCAGGCGTACCGCTCCATCGCCTCCGCCAACTCGGAGGAGGACGTCAAGGCCGTCCGCGAGGAACTCGTCGACCGCTACGGCAAGCTGCCCGAACCCGTCGAGAACCTGCTCCTCGTGGCCGGCCTGCGCATGCTCGCGCGGGCGTGCGAGGTCGGCGAGATCGTCCTGCAGGGCAACAACATCCGTTTCGCCCCGGTGGAGTTGCGCGAGTCGCAGGAACTGCGGCTGAAGCGGCTCTACCCCGGGACGGTCATCAAGCCGGCCGTCCACCAGATCCTGGTGCCCCGCCCCAAGACCGCGAAGGTCGGCGGCAAGCCTCTGGTCGGACGCGAACTCCTCGGGTGGACAGGCGAGTTCCTGGCGTCGGTCCTCGGGTCGTAGGGGTCGCGGGAGCGTACGGACCCGGTGGCCCACGGGCCGCGGGCCTCACGGCCGCGCGGGCCCGCCGGTCCGGCGCGCCTGCGGCCGTGACGCCCGCGGCGCGCCGGCTCGGAGGTGGCTCGGCAGGCGCCCCTGTGGCGGCGCCGGGGTCTCGGCGGGCGTGCCCGGGCCCGTGGGCGCACGCTCGGCGCGCCTGGGCCGGGGGCTCCTAGGGCCGGGGCCGCTGCGGTGAAGCCGGCCCGTCCTCGCCCGGCCGTGACTGGAACAGCATCCTGGTGAGCGCGCGGAACACCTCGTCGGGGTCCTGCTCGCCCACCGGCCCGTCCAGGTTGTGACTGAGGAGCAGCGTGGCGAAGCCGTGGGCCAGTGACCAGGCCGCGACCCCGGCGAGCCGGCTGTCGGGGCCCCGGCCCTCCTGCGGCACGGCCAAGACGGCACTGCGCAGTCGCTCGCCCGCCAGGGTCCTGGCCGTCGTCAGCTCCAGGTCGTTCGCCCGCAACGGCTCAGGGGAGAACATGACCTGGAAGTAGGCCGGGTGCTCCCGCGCGAAGCGCACGTAGCGGACGCCCGCGTCCCGCAGGTCGTCGGCGTCGGCGAGCGCGGCCGCGAGCAGCTCGTATCCCTCCGCGGCGATCGCCGTCAGCAGGCCCGTGCGGTCCTTGAAGTGGTGGGCCGGGGCCGCATGCGAGACACCCGCCCTGCGGGCCAGGTCGCGCAGGCTCAGCGAGGACGGGCCGTCGGCGGCGATGGCGTCGAGCGCCGCCCGCAGGATCGCGCGCCGCAGATCGCCGTGATGGTACGGGCGTTGGGGCCCGGTGTTCCCGGTGTTCCCGGAGGCCCCCGTGGCCTCGGCGGTGCCGGCGGTCCTGCTGGGCCCGGTGCTCTTACTGGTCTCGGCCATGCTCAAAAGCCTACGCGGAATCTAGGCATTGACAAGTTCCCCCTCCTCCGCCAATCTAGTCAATGTCAAGTTACGCATCGAGCCGGACCGTGCCGAGGGGACGAGTCATGTCGAAGAGCGTCAGCACGACCAGCGGAACCAGCAAGACCGAAGGGACTGCCCGGGCGGGCGCCGGCACCGACCTCGAGCTCGGAGCGGTGCGCCGGCTCTGGCACCTCCTCGAACCCCTCCACGCCGTCTTCTACTACGCACCGCAGACCTTCGAGGAAGCCGCAGCCCTCGGCTACGACACCGAGGAACGCTGGCCGAGCTACTTCCCCTACCGCGCCGCACCGCTGGGCGCCGTCGGCAGCGAACGTGTCACCTCCGCCTTCTACAGCTTCAGCCCACGCATGGTCGCCGAACACATGAAGTCCGCCTGGCGGACCGCGAGACCGCAGCAGGTTCTGAGCGCCCGCGAGCGCGCCGTCGACCGCGCCTACCGCGCGATATTCGGAGACCGCATCACCTCCCCCGAACTCGCCGAGGCCGCCGCACTCGCCCGCCGTGCCGCGGAAGCCGCGAACACCGCCGGCCGCCCACTCGCCGCGGCCAACGCCGAGTCGGCCTGGCCCGAGGCCCCCCACCTCCAGCTTTGGCACGCGGCGACGATCCTGCGCGAACACCGGGGCGACGGCCACCTCGCGGCACTCCTCGTCGCCCAACTCGATCCCGTCGAAGCCCTCGTCTCCTTCGCGGCGATAGGCGCGGCCTCCGTAGAACGCTTCGAAAGCCGCGGCTGGAGCCAGGAGGAATGGACCGCGGCCCGCGAACGCCTCACCACCCGGGGCCTGGTGGACGAGGACGGCACCGCCACCCCCGCCGGCCGCGAACTGCGCCGCCAGGTAGAACAGCACACCGACGAACTCGCCGCCGCGCCCTGGCGCGCGCTCGGCCCGGACGGCGCCGCCCATCTCGCCGACCTGCTCGGCGAGTTCTGGGTCGCGGCACTCGGCTCGGGCCTACTCCCGTCGGAGACGACCCTGGGCATCGGCAAGGTGTGACCAGCGGGCACGCCCGGCAGGCACTCAGCAGCACAGGGGGGAGGGGAGGGAGGGGAGGGCCCCGATGGGCAGCGAAAAGGCCGCCGGGCGGCCCCTCCCGCACCGAAAGCCGCCCGCCGACCTCATGGTGTCGGTCTCGGCGGACGGCTCGGGTTGCGGGGGTTCAGTCGATCCGGCCGGCGCTGGGCTTCTCGCGTCCTCGGCGTGGGCGTTACGGCTGGTCGGGGCGGTCACGCTTCAGGCCTGCCGCGCCTTCGATCCTCTGCTGCGCGTCGTCGACCTGGTCCGTGTACTTGTCGCCCGTCTTCTCGTTGACCTTCTTCTCCGCCATGTCGGACGTTTCCTTGGCCCTGTCCCGTCCGTGGCCCCTGAACCTGTCGAAGATGCCCATCCAGAGCTCCTTCCCGAGGTGACTCACCACCGACGATACGCCCGGCGTGCGCCGATTGCCCGTTGGGTTCAGGTATGGGGGAGGAGTGCCGGCGGCTACGGTGGGCACTGGGAAAAGGCGCCCGTCAGGGGTGGATCCGGGGAGCTCGGGGAGGGGTGTCGTGGTGCGTCTGAGGGGTGGGGCGGTCGCGGCCGCACTGATGATGTTCGCCGTGGGGACCGGTGTCGCCGGCTGCCGCACGGGGACCGAGGACTCGCCGGGAGCGAAGGGGACGGCGGCCGGTGGTGCGGCTCTGACCGCCGTGGACTCGCTGATCGTCAAGGGCCGAGCACCCAAGACGGGATACAGCCGGGAGCGGTTCGGCACCGCCTGGGCCGACACGGACTCCAATCGGTGCGACACCCGGGACGATATCCTCAAGCGGGATCTGGAGGACGTGAAGTTCGGCGACGGCGTGTGCAAGGTGTCGTCCGGGCTCCTCACCCCCGACCCGTACGGCGGCCAGGACGTGAAGTTCGCCCGCGGTCGCAGCCTGGTCGACATAGATCACTTGGTCGCGCTCTCGGACGCCTGGCAGAAGGGCGCCAAGTACTGGGACGCGAGCAAGCGGATCGCGCTGGCCAACGACCCGCTGAATCTGCGTGCCGTGGGCGCGAGCGCCAACCGCAGCAAGGGCGACGGTGACACCGCGACCTGGCTGCCGCCCAACAAGGCGTACCGCTGTACGTATGTCGCCGCGCAGGTCGCGGTGAAGAAGAAGTACGAGCTGTGGGTGACGAGTGCCGAGAAGGCGGCGATGAAGAAGGTCCTCTCCGGCTGCCCCGGTCAGAAACTTCCCTCGGGCGGCAACCCGACGAGCGCACCGGCACGCTTCCACGCGAACTGACGGCGTCCCGGGCGCCGGTCCGCATCTGCCGGCCGCGCCCCGCGGGACACCCCCGTCGCCTCCGGTGAACACCTCACCCCCGGGGACACCCCACTCCCCCGAGGAAACCCGATACCGGGCGTGAAGTGCGTTTCGCTGTGTTGGACCGAAGCCTACGGTGACGGGCGTGGAACTGAAGGTGTCGAGTCTTGCCGAACGTCCGGAGATGGTCGGGCAGGTGGTGGGGATGGCCGACAGCTGGCCGGGGTTCCTGCTGCACGACCCGGTGGGCAACTCGCACTACGGGCGGATCGCCACCGAGCTGCCGCAGTACGTGCTGTTCGCCGAGGACGAGCGCGGGAGTGTGGTGGCGCACGCGTACAGCGTGCCGTTCGCTCTCGCGGACGAGGGGCGGGGCGAGCTGCCCGCGCGGGGCTGGGACGAGGTGTTGTGCTGGGCGTTCGCGGATCTGCGGCGCGGTACGCCGCCGGACACGGTCAGTGCCGTCTCGATCGTCGTCGCCCCGCATGCGCAGGGTGGCGGGCTGTCGGCGCGGATGCTCTCCGCGATGCGGGGCCCGGGCGCACGGCTTCGGTGAGGTCGTCGCGCCCGTGCGTCCAAGTGCCAAGCGTCTGGAGCCGCGTGCGCCGATGGAGCAGTACGCGTTCCGGGAGCGGGCCGACGGCCTGCCGCACGATCCGTGGCGGCGTGTCCATGTCCGGGCGGGCGGTGTCGTGGAGGCGGTGGCGCCGGCGTCGATGGCGGTGGCGGCGTCGCTGGAGGAGTGGCGCGGCTGGACGGGGCTGCCTTTCGACTCGGCGGGCCTCGTCGAGGTGCCGGGCGCGCTGGCGCCGGTGCACTGTGAACCGGCGCGCGGATACGCCGTGTACGTCGAGCCCAATGTGTGGGTGCGGCACACCCTGTGAGCTCGACGTACGGCGTGGGGCCGGGGTGGATCAGCCGGACAGCTTGTCCAGGTCGAGGATCCTGCCGGCGGGCTTCTGCGCGGGGACGGGCTTGTCGTAGTCGCTGAAGGTGACCGTGCCCGGGTCCTTTGCGGAGGTGCTGTCGACGCGCAGCAGGTACGGCTTGCCCTCGGTGGCGACGTAGAGGGTGTAGCGGTCCTTGCCGTCCTTCTCGTGGAGGATGACCGCCGGGGTGCCGTCGACGGTGGTGGTCTTGCCGCGGGTGGCGTCGGAGTTCACGTCCTCCGCGCCGGCGAGGACGCTGTCGAGGTCGCAGAAGCCGGCGATGTCCTTGGCGTCGGAGCCGGTGGCGGCCATCTTGGTCCACTTGTCGGCGAGCAGTTCCACCACTCCGTCGGTCTCGGACTTGGACTGGCCCTCGCCCTGGGCGCGCAGGAACTTCTCGTCGTACTTCATGTAGATGGTGTCGCCGGTCTTGATGAGGTCGGCCTTGCCCTGGCCGTTCATGCTCATGGTGCCGGCGCACCGGCCCTTCTTGTCGAGGGCCATGTCGACGCGGATCGTGCCGCCGTCCTCGTCGTCGGGGATGTCGCCCTTCATGCGGAGCGAGGTGGCGCCTGTGGTGGCCTTGACGGCCCGGTCGGCGATCTCGCCGCCGGTGAGGCCGGCGAAGGGGCCCTTCGGCTTGCTGTCCGCCTTCGTCTCTCCGGGCAGGCAGCCGGTGAGGCCCGCGGTGGCCGCGGCGGCGAGGCAGAGTGCGGCAAGTGCGGTGCGACGCATGAGAGTTCCTTGGTGTGAGGTGGTGAAGAGGTGTGGGGGGGAGGGCGAGGACGGCGGCGGGCGGCTGGTGTCAGCCCGTCTTCTTCCAGTCTCCGCAGCCGGTGGTCTTGAAGTAGCTGTCGTTGGCGCTGATGGTGACGACGGCCGTGCCGGTGACGTTGTTGTTGGCCACGATCGAGTTCATGGAGTGCGTGGCGTCCTTGTCGCGCTCCCAGTAGCAGCCGTCGTCCTCGTTGCCGGTGGACTTGTAGGTGCCGGGGGCGATGTCCGCGCCGACCCGGAACATGCCGCCGTCGCCCTTGATCTGGGTGGCGGGTGAGCCGGACGGCTTGGCTGCGACGGCTTCCCAGTCGTTGCAGCTGCTGGTCTTGAAGAGCTTGTCGCCGGCCTTGATGGTCACGTAGCTGGTTCCGGTGACGTTGTCGTTGGCGATGAGGGAGTCCATTTCGCCCGAGGCGTCCTTGGCGCGCTCCCAGTAGCACATGCCGTCGTCGTTGCCGGTGGTGCGGTAGGTGCCGGGCTTGATGTCGGAGCCGACCTGGAAGTCTCCGTCGCCGTCGAAGGCGGCCTTCTTCTCGGTCTTCTTGCCGGCCTTCTTCGTCTTGTCGCTCGTTCTGCTGTCGGCCTTCTTGCCGGACTCGCGGTCGGCGGAGGCGGAGGTGCCCTTGCTCTTGTTGCTGGATTCGTTGTCGTTGTCGCTGTTGCCGGCGTTCGCCGAAACGGCACCGATGACGACGATGCCGACCACGGCCCCCAGACCCACCTTGGCCTTGATGCCCATGACTGTGCCCTCCCCTGGCTGTGAACAGATCTCCTGAACAAACGAGTTGCCGGTTCGTTCCGGCGGCTCGTCCGTTCGATGGGTCAATGACAACAGACTGTGTGAACCGAGTCAACACGATTCACAAGAAAGATTGTGTACACGACTGTGAAGGGGTAGATCTTGCGTACGCCGGTATGCTCGGCGTCACAGGTGAGGACGCTTCACGGACCAGGGCCGCGAAGGCCGGGGCCGCAGGGGTGCACAGGGCGAGGGGCCACGTGGCTCCGGGCGCGACAGACCAGAACGAGGGGAGCCGGCGGGTGCAGGACAACGCGACAGAGGTGACCGCTGCCGGGATCGCGCGGCTCGCCGGGGTCGGCCGCGCCGCCGTCAGCAACTGGCGGCGGCGCCACGCCGACTTCCCCAAGCCCGTCGGCGGCACCGAGACCAGCCCCTCCTTCGCGCTCGCGGAGGTCGAGGCGTGGCTGCGCGAGCAGGGCAAGCTCGCCGAGGTCCCGCTGCGCGAACGCGTCTGGCAGCAGCTCGCCGGACACCCGCAGGGCCCGGTCACCGCCCTCGTGCACGCCGGCTGCGTCCTGCTGCTCATCCACGACCGGCCCACCGACTGGCTGGAGCTGAGCGCGGGATCCGACGAGCGCCTCGCCGCACTGCTGCCCGCCGCGCTCGACCAGGTCGTCACCCCCCGGTTCGGAGCGCCCCGCGACCGCGCCGTGCACACCCCGACCGGTCCCGAACTGCTGCCCTCGGCCCCGCTCCTGCGCGGTGCCGCCGACCTCGCCGCCGAGCTGGGCGCGCGGCAGACGTACGAGTTCCTGCTGGGACGGCACCTGGACGCCAACCCGCGCCAGTACACGCTCACTCCGGGCGACCTCGCCTCGCTGATGGCGGAGCTCGCGGGACCGGCGCGTACGGCGTTCGACCCCGCGTGCGGCACCGGCGCGCTCCTGCGGGCCGTGGCGCCGAGGCCGGACCAGGAGCTGTACGGGCAGGACAGCGCGCCCGAACTGGCGGCGCTGTCCGCGCTGAGGCTCGCCCTCCAGGGCAAGGCCGCCGTCCGCACCGCCTCCGGGGACAGCCTGCGCGCCGACGCGCATCCCGCGCTCAGGGCCGACGCCGTCCTGTGCCACCCGCCGTTCAACGAACGCAACTGGGGGCACGACGAACTCGCCTACGACGCCCGCTGGGAGTACGGCTTCCCGGCCCGTACGGAGTCGGAGCTGGCCTGGGTGCAGCACGCGCTGGCCCACCTCAAGGACGGCGGCAGCGCGGTGCTGCTGATGCCCCCGGCCGCGGCCTCCCGCCGCTCGGGCCGCCGTATCCGCGCCGACCTGCTGCGCCGCGGGGCGCTGCGCGCGGTGATCGCCCTGCCGGTCGGTGCGGCGCCCCCGTACAACATCCCGCTCCACGTGTGGGTGCTGCGCCGTCCCGAGAAGGCGCCCGCGCAGCCCGAGTTGCTGCTGGTGGACGCCGGCGCACTGGCCGTCGACGGGCGCGCCGGCCTGGACTGGCAGGCCGTGCGGACGGCGGTGCTCGACGCGTGGCGGCCCTTCGAGCGCACAGGCAGCGTGCGGGAGGATCCGGGGTTCAGCCGTGCGGTACCCGTCATCGAACTCCTCGACGACGACGTCGACCTGGCGCCGGCCCGCCATCTGCCGCCGGCCGCATCGGGCGGCGGCACCGAGCAGCTGGCCGGCGTGCGGGAACGGCTCGGCGAGACCCTGCGGCTCACCGCCGACCTGACGCCCCCGAAGGCCCAGGGCGCCCAGCCCGCACGCTGGCCCCTCATCACCGTCGGTGAACTCGCGCGCGGGGGTGCGCTGGTGTTGCGTACGGGCGGTAACGGTGCGCCCGCGCGCGTACCGGTGCTCACCGACCACGACGTGCTCGCCGGAACCGACCCGTCCGGGACGCTGCCGGAGGGCGAGGAGGAAGCAGTGCTGGTCGAGGCGGGGGACGTCGTCGTGCCCGTGCTCGGCGGAGGCTCCGTCGCGCGCGTGGTGGACGAACGCACGGCGGGCGCCGCCCTGGGGCGCAATCTCACGCTTCTGCGCCCCGATCCGGCCGCGCTCGATCCGTGGTTCCTGGCCGGCTTCCTGCGCGGCACCGCCAACAACCGGCAGGCCAGCAGCTACGCGTCCACCGCGACCCGGCTGGACGTGCGCCGTCTCCAGCTGCCCCGGCTGCCGCTCGACGAGCAGCGCCGCTACGGGGAACGCTTCCGCGCGCTGGCCGAGTTCGAGGACGCGCTGCGGCGCGCGGGCCGGCTCGGCGAGCAGCTGGTGCGCGGCATGTACGACGGCCTGACGGACGGGACGGTCGCGCCGGACTGACGGCCCGGCGGACCGACGGCGCGACGGACCGACGGACCGACGGCGCGACCGATTCGACACGGGGAAGGACAGGCCGACGCACGCGGTGAAGCCGCTCCGCACAAGGGGTTTCATCGGCTCCGCGCGCGGTCCGGGCACGGCGGACGGTCGGTCCGGGCACGGCGGGCCGATGGAACGCGGACTTCCGCCGTGGCCTGCGCGGGTGCTGCGGGCCGGCGCGAAGTGATCAGCACGACAACGGTTCGGCGCAACCCGTGACCGGTTGTCCCTGTCGGCCTATACGCTCGGACTCCGAACTCGTACGTCCGTCCTCATCAGGCCTCCAGGAGCAGCCATGCAAGGCCACGGCCAGGCGCAGCCGGTGAAATCGCCACCCCCTACCGGGTGGCTGGTCTTCCTGCGCGTGTTCTTCGTGGTGATCTCCGTGTTCACCCTCGGCCTGCTGGCCTGGACGATGATGCTGCGCCTGGCGATCGTGACGCGGAAGTCGGTCGACTGGGGGCTGTTCGTCGCCTCGATCGCGGCTCTGGTCCTCAGCCTCGTCCTGCTGGGCGCCGAGCCCGGCGACGAGATCCACACACCGGGCGGCTGGACGGGCTTGGCGCTGCTCCTCGGCTCGCTGGTCGCCGAGATCGCGTACTACCTGGCGGCGGACATACGCCACTTCCACCAGCTCCGCTTTCCGGGCTACGTAGCTCACCAGCCCCCGCCGCAGGCGTACGGCTACCCGCAGTCTCCGTACTCCGCCACGCCGGTTCCGCAGAGCCAGGGCCCGCACACGCCGCCGCCGATACCCCGGCCGACGGTGCCGCCCGAGACGACGGTGCCGCCCCAGCGGCACGCGCCCGCGCGGATCGACCAGGTGCGGGCCGAGCTCGACGAGCTCAGTGACTATCTGCGCAAGCACGACGGACATCAGGACGACGGCAGGGACGGCAGGGACCGCGGGTGAGCGTGGCGACAGGACGTGTGGTCGCGGACCGGTACGAGCTGTCCACGCTGATCGGGCAGGGCGGCATGGGCCAGGTGTGGACGGCCTACGACCAGCGTCTGGACCGGCGGGTGGCGGTGAAGCTCCTGCGGCCGGACAAGGTCGCGGGCCAGGAGGCCGACGAGCTGCGCCGCCGCTTCGTGCGCGAGTGCCGGGTCACGGCGCAGGTCGACCACCCCGGTCTGGTCACGGTCCACGACGCGGGCAGCGAGGGCGAGGAGCTGTTCCTCGTCATGCAGTACGTCGACGGGGCCGACCTCTCCGACCACCTCGCCGAGCACGACCCCTACCCGTGGCAGTGGGCCGTCGCGGTCGCGGCGCAGCTGTGCGCCGTGCTGTCCGCGGTGCACGCCGTCCCGATCGTGCACCGCGACCTGAAGCCGCGGAACGTGATGGTCAAGCAGGACGGCACGGTCACCGTCCTCGACCTGGGCGTCGCGTCCGTCATGGACACCGACACCACGCGTCTGACGCACACCGGCTCACCCATCGGCAGCCCCGCCTACATGGCCCCCGAGCAGGCGATGGGCGGCGCCGTCGGCCCGTACACGGACCTGTACGCGCTGGGGGTGCTGCTGCACGAACTGCTCAGCGGTGACGTGCCGTTCTCGGGTTCGACGGCGCTCGGTGTGCTGCACCGGCACCTCTACGAGCCGCCGCTCCCGGTGCGCCGGCTGCGCCCCGAGGTGCCGCCCGCCCTGGAGAGCCTCGTGCTGCGGCTGCTGTCCAAGGACCCGCAGCACAGGCCGGGTTCGGCGCAGGAGACGTACGAACAGCTGCTGCCGCTGCTGCCCCCGCGCGGTATGCCCACCGGCGCCCCGCTCGACCCAACCCGCCCCTTTCTGCGCCCGCACGCGCCGTGGCCGGACCGGGCGCGCATCCCGGCGCCGCAGCCGCAGCCGCAGGCTCCGCCCGCCGTGGAACGGGCCGATGTCGCGGGTGCCGTGGACGAGGTGAAGCGGCTGCTGGGCGAGGGTCGCATCACGCAGGCCGTGGACATCCTCGGGTCGATCCTGCCGGCGGCCGCCGCCGAGCACGGGGAGCACTCGCCCGTCGTGCGGACCCTGCGCAAGCAGTACGCGGCCACGCTGATGGACGACGGCCAGTACCGGCGGGCCCTGCCCGAGCTGCGCCGGCTCGCCGACGAGCGGGCCGCCGAGGCCGGCCAGGCCGACCCGCAGTCGCTGCGCTTCCGCTACGAGGCCGCGCAGTGCCTGGAGCAGCTCGGTGAACCCGCCGCGGCACTCGCGGAGTACCGCGCCCTGCTGCCGTACTACGAGAACCAGTACGTCGCCGGGGATCCGGAGATCTCCCTGGAGGTGCGCCGCCGCATCGGCCACCTGCTGCTCGCCCTCGGCGACCGGGGCGCCGCCCACGACATGCTGGCGCGGCTGCTGCACGACGTGGAACGGCTGCGCGGGTCCGGGCATCCGATGGTGGCGGAGATCCGCCGCACCTTGCAGTGGCTGGGCCAGGTCCGGGGCTGAATCCGCACCGCCTGCGGACCTTTCCCGGCCGGACCTTCGCGGCCCGGCCCCTCCCCCCTCAGGACCTTCCTCCGGACCTTCCTGGCCGCTCGGACGGGCCCCGGAACAGTCCGACTCCGGCCCAGCCCATCCCGGGCCCCAGGCCATCCCCGGTCCCGGATCGGCCCCAGGCCCGCGCACCTCCGCAGTCTTTGCGCCACCTTGGCCGAAGTTTGTGATGTTCAGGGTGCCGGGTTTCCCGAACGGAGGGGCACGGCCGGATACGTTGCGATCCGTTTTCGTGCGCTACACGCGCGTGCGTGACACGCGTGTGCGGCGCGCCGCACACGCGTGTCACGCCGGACGAGTGGGTGACGTGCCGTCCAGGTGCCGCTCCGTCGCCCGCGCGCCGCACGCGGTCCGTGCCGCGCGCACCCGTCATTCGAACCATGGGGTGGGAAATTCATGTCCAGCCATCGGCAGTCCAGGAAGCGCAGATACGTGGCGTGGGCGGTGGCCGGCGCCGCCGTGGCCGCCGGAGCGGGGATCGCCGCGCAGACCTCGATGGCCTCCACCGCCTGGCCCGCGCAACGCACCTTCACCGGGCGCGCCTTCGACACCTGCGCCGCGCCCTCGCTGTCGGCGATGAAGGCGTGGCACACCGGCTTCTACGGCGCGGCCGCCGTCTACGTGGGCGGCAAGAACCGAGGATGCAGCCAGCCCAACCTCACCGCGTCCTGGGTCAAGTCGGTCAGCACGATGGGCTGGAAACTCATCCCCCTGTACGTCGGCGCGCAGCCGTCCTGCCAGACCGGGGCGAGCCCCGAGAAGATCACTGCGTCCACCGCGGCGTCCCTCGGCGCCGCCGACGGCGCGGACGCCGTCGCCAAGGCGTCCGCACTCGGCATGAAGGCCGGCAGCCCGGTCTACCTGGACATGGAGGCGTACGACACGACGAACAAGGCGTGCAACGACGCCGTGCTGACCTATGTGCGCGCCTTCGACAAGGCGCTGCACGCCAAGACGTACCGCACCGGCTTCTACGGCTTCCGCAGCTCCAGCGCCAGGGCAATCGCCGAGGCGGCCGACCGCACGGACCTGCCGGGCAACCTCTGGTACGCGCTGTGGGACAAGCAGAACACCACGACCGCCGACTGGCCGTTCGCCGCCGACCGGTGGACGAACCACAGCCGCGCCCACCAGTACATGGTGAACAGCAAGGAGTCCCGCGGCGGTAGCACGATCACCGTGGACCGGGACGCGTGGGACGCGCCGGTGGCGATCACGGGCTGACAGCCGTGTGACACGTGATGCCCGTGTGAGAGTGAGACGGTGCCCGAAGACCGGGCGAATCGTTGGTCGAAAGGGTGGCCGAGAGCTGGGCCACTGCCTACCATCGATCACCGCAAGACTTTGTGCACCGTCGCACAATCTCCTCGGGAGGCTTCCTTGCACCGCCGCCGTCGCACCGCGCTCGTCCTCTCCGCCGCGATCGTCGCCGCGGCACCCCTCCTCACCGCGTGCGGTGGCGACGCGCATCCGGGCGCGGCCGCCGTCGTCGGCGGCCAGCGGATCACCGTCGCGCAGCTGGAGAGCCGGGTGAACGAGGTGCGCGACGCGCAGCGGGCCGCCACCCAGGACGACGCCCAGTACGAGCAGGCCGTCGCGAAGACCGGCAGCCTCACGCGCGACACCCTGCACAGCATGGTCCTCGACCGGGTCCTCGACCGTGCCGCGAAGAACGCCGGCGTGACCGTGACCCGCAAGGACACCCAGCAGATGCGCACGGCCCTCGAACAGCAGGCGGGCGGCGCGAAGGCCCTGAAGACGGCCTGGCTCCAGCAGTACGGGGTGGCCCCGCAGCGCCTGGAGGACAGCCTGCGCACCGAGATCGAGGCCCAGAAGCTGGCCTCCGCGCTCGGCGCCGACATGAACACCACCGAGGGCAAGGACGTGTTCTGGAAGGCGATGTCGGCCGCCTCCAAGCAGCTCGACGTCGACCTGAACCCGCGCTACGGCGCCTGGGACGTCCAGAAGAGCAGCCGTGTCGACGCGAAGACGCCCTGGCTGCGCGAGGTCACCTCGGCGGGCACCCAGCAGACCGCGTAGCGGCCCGTCGGTCCGTCGGCCCGGACGCGCCGGGCCACGGGGCCCGGAGGCGGTGGCGCGGGGCACCCCGGACGGCTCGGCTGTCCGGTTCGGCCGCACGCTCGCGAACGTCGGCCGTACGGCCGCCCACAGCCTGTGGACAACTGTCCGGGTCGTCAGTGGCGTGGGTTACGTTCGAGGGGTGAACGCATCCAGCAGCTTCGACGGCGCCCCGACCGCTCCCGGCCCCGAAGGCGACCCGACCGCCGCCGACGGCCCGACCGCCCCCGACCCGGGCCGTGTCGTCCTGCTCACCACCAGCCACCGGGTGGCGCCCGGCCTGCTGTCCTGGCCCGCCTGGCAGGTGCTGCGCGACGCAGACCAGGTCGTGTGCGCCGACGGCACGCATCCCCAGCTGCCCTATCTGCGCGACGCGGGCGTCACCGTCGACGAAGCAGCCCCGGCCGCGCAGGACCTCGTCGACGCCTGCGCCGGCGGCCGCACCGTGGTCGTCGTCGCCACCGGCGAGGGAGAGCCGCGGCTCACCGACGGCCTGGCCCGGCTGGCCGGCTCCGGCCGTATACGGATGCCGGACCTGGAGCTGTTGCCCGCCTCGTACGACCTGCCGGGCGCGCGGCTGCTCGACCTCGTCCAGGTCATGGACCGCATCCGTGCCGAGTGTCCCTGGTCGTCCCGGCAGACCCACGAGGGCCTCGCCAAGTACGGCATCGAGGAGGCGTACGAACTCGTCGAGGCGATCGAGGCCGGTGACCGCGACGAGCTGCGCGAGGAGCTGGGCGACGTCCTCCTCCAGGTCGTCTTCCACGCCCGTATCGCGCAGGAGGGCCGGCCGGAGGACGGCTCCGAGCCCTTCTCCATCGACGACGTGGCCGGCGGCATAGTCGCCAAGCTGATCCACCGTCATCCGCACGTGTTCGGCGAGGAGACGGCCACGACGCCGGAGGAGGTCAAGGAGCACTGGCTGCGCACGAAGGCGGTGGAGAAGCAGCGGACGTCCGTGACCGAGGGGGTGCCCCTGGGGCAGCCCGGACTGGCGCTGGCCACGAAGCTGGTCTCCAGGGTGCGCACGGCGGGCCTCGACGTCGATCTGCCGCGCGGCGAGGGAGTGGGGTACGAGCTGCTGGCCGTGGCCGCGCGCGCCGAGGCCGAGGGAGTCGACCCGGAGGCGGCGCTGCGGGCTGCGGCACGCGCCTACCGCGACGCGATCCGCACGGCCGAGGGCTCCGCCCCCGACGCCGACTGACGCACCGGCCCGCACCGGGCCGCGGCCATGTCTGCGCCGCGGTCGCATCCGGGAGCGCGGTCGCGTCCCTGCCGAGGCACGTCCGGGCGGAGTCGCGTGGCGGAGGCACCGCCCCACCGGAGTCACGTGCCGGCGGGGGCACGTGGGGATCGGAGGCACGTCCCAGCCGCGGGACCGCCCCAGCGGAGTCACGTCCGGGCCGTGCGGCCCGACGGGTTGTGCCAGCTCGGCCGTGGGCGGCCGAGCAGCCACTCCGCCGCGCCCAGCGGCCGGGGCTGCCCGGCCGGCCCCGGCACGTCGTGGAAGATCCGCTCCAGGGGCGTGCCGAGGGCGGGAAGGATCTCGCAGACCTCCTCGACGAGCTCGGGAGGCCCGGCCAGATAGACGTCGTGCCGGGCCCAGCCGGCCCGGTTGCCCAGCGCGGTCAGGAGGCGTTCGGTCGCCTGCGTCCGCGGGCGGCCGGGCGCGGGCGTGATGAAGGTGACGGCGAGCCGGGGCAGCCGGTGCCGTAACCGCTCCACGGCTTCACGGCCGTACAGGTGCTCGATGTCGCGGGCGACCAGGAACAGCCGGGCCTCGTGCGACGCGTCGAGCTGTTCCAGCAGCGCCTTCACGAGAGCCCAGCCCGTACCGGCCGCGATGAGGGTGACGGGCCGCTCCACGGAGCTGCGCAGGGTCAGCTCGCCGCCGGGCGCGCTCAGTCGCAGGATGTCGCCCTCCCGGGTCTGCCGGACGAGGGCGGTCGACAGCACCCCGTCCTCGACCCGGCTGACGTGCAGATCCACCGTGTGGTCGGGGCGGGGGGCGTTGGCCAGCGAGTAGGGCCGCCAGACGCCCGGCAGGTGGGGGACGTTGACGCCGACGTACTGGCCGGGGGAGTAGGGCAGTGGTCGCCGCGGCCGCAGGGTGAGGACGACGAGGTCGTCGCCGTGCCGCGTCCTCGCGGTCACCTCGGCGTCCCACCAGGGCGGTTCACCGCGGTGCTGCGCCTCCCACGCGCCCTGGAGCATCAGGTCCGAGATCGCCTCGTACGCCTCGCACCAGGCCTTCTCGACCTCCGCGTTCCACGCCGAGCCCGCGACGGCGGCGAACGCGGCGATCAGGCTCGCTCCGACGGCCGCGTAATGCTCGGGCTCGGCGAGGTACTTGCGGTGATCACGGCCGAGTTCCCGCAGATAGTCGGGCAGTCCCGGGTCCTCCAGCCGCTCCGTCACATGGGCGAGCGCCGCGAACAGCCGGTCCCGCTGCCGCTCCATGTCCTGCGGGAGGTCCAGCGGGAACAGCGCGCGAAGGTCCGGACGGTGGCGGAACAGATGGGAGTAGAAGTACTTGACCGCGAACTCGGCGCGCCTCTCGACGACCGCGAAGCTGGATCGGAGTATCTCGGGGTCCACCGCGCGAATGTATGGACTCGTCGAGCCGCGTGGTCAAACAGCAGGCGATTTACGGACAGTCCGGATGAAGGGAACGCGGCACCCCGACGGCCCGGTGAGCGCGGCACCCCGCCGGCCCGGTGAGCGCGGCTTCCCGTCGGGGGCGGGCGGCACCCGAGCCCGGTGCACGCGGCCCCCGCCGGCCGTCCCCGGCCGTGCCGCAGCGGCGGACCCGGACCGTGTGCGGACGCGAGCCGCCCGCCGCGGGAGCGTGCACGCGGCCGGTGCGCGCCGTGACGGCCCTCCCCGGCCGCCGGTCGGTCCCGGCACCTCCGGGCGCTGCGGATACCGTCGGGGAGTGACCGAGCCCCACGCCTTTGCCAGCCCCGCCCCCGAACTCTTCACCTGGGAGTTCGCGACCGACCCCTACCCGGCGTACGCCTGGCTCCGGGAGCACGCCCCGGTGCACAGGACCCGGCTGCCCAGCGGGGTGGAGGCCTGGCTCGTCACCCGGTACGCGGACGCCCGGCAGGCGCTCGCCGACCAGCGGCTGTCCAAGAACCCGGCCCATCACGACGAACCCGCCCATGCCAAGGGGAAGACGGGCATCCCGGGCGAACGCAAGGCCGAGCTGATGACCCATCTGCTGAACATCGATCCGCCGGACCACACCCGGCTGCGGCGGCTGGTCAGCAAGGCGTTCACCCCGCGCAGGGTGGCGGAGTTCGCGCCTCGCGTGCAGGAGCTGACCGACCGGCTGATCGACCGGTTCGCGGGCGAGGGCTCCGCGGACCTCATCCACGACTTCGCGTTCCCGCTGCCCATCTACGCCATCTGCGACCTGCTCGGCGTCCCCCGCGAGGACCAGGACGACTTCCGGGACTGGGCAGGCATGATGATCCGGCACGGCGGGGGTCCGAGGGGCGGGGTGGCGCGGTCCGTCAAGAAGATGCGCGGCTATCTGGCCGACCTCATCCACCGCAAGCGGGAGGCGCTGCCCGAGCACCCCGCACCCGGTGAGGACCTCATCTCCGGACTCATCCGCGCCTCCGACCACGGCGAGCACCTCACCGAGAACGAGGCCGCCGCGATGGCGTTCATCCTGCTCTTCGCGGGATTCGAGACGACGGTCAACCTCATCGGCAACGGCACCTACGCCCTCCTCACCCACCCCGGGCAGCGGGCCCGCCTCCAGGCCTCCTTGGCCGCGGGGGAGAGGGGACTGCTCGAGACCGGGGTCGAGGAACTCCTGCGCTACGACGGGCCGGTCGAACTCGCCACCTGGCGGTTCGCCACGGAGCCCGTGCGGATCGGCGGACAGGACATCGCCCCCGGCGACCCCGTCCTCGTCGTCCTGGCGGCTGCGGACCGTGACCCCGCACGGTTCGAACAGCCGGACACGCTCGACCTGTCCCGGCGTGACAACCAGCACCTCGGATACGGCCACGGCCTTCACTACTGTCTCGGCGCGCCGCTCGCCCGTCTGGAGGGGCAGACCGCGCTCGCCACGCTCCTCACCCGCCTGCCCGATCTGCAACTCGCTGTGGATCCGGCCGATTTGCGCTGGCGCGGCGGCCTCATTATGCGTGGATTGCGGACACTTCCGGTGGAGTTCACGCCGATCACGTAGGCATGCCGCGGAACGGCGTCCCGACGTCCGGCGTGTGACGGTCCGTCACATCTGTGATCTTCACGTGATCTGTGCTGCATCGACTTGTGACAAGCGTTCGAGTACGGATACGTTCACCCAGCAAGGCGGCCCATCTGCCGCTGTAGTCACCTGCTGTCACGCGAAAGGCTTCCGCATGCTCTCCGGGAACGGCCGTCACCGTCGCCCCCGTCAGGCCCCGGCCCTCATCGTCGCCGCAGGAGTGACCGGATCGGCCATCGCGATCCCGTTGCTCGGCGCCACCAGTGCGAGCGCCGCCGACGGCACCACATGGGACCGGGTCGCGGAGTGCGAGAGCGGCGGCGCCTGGAGCGCCGACAACGGCAACGGCTACTACGGCGGCCTCCAGTTGACCCAGGACAACTGGGAGAGGTACGGCGGTCTCGTCTACGCCCCGAGCGCCGACCAGGCCAGCCGCTCGCAGCAGATAGCCATCGCCGAGAAGGTCCTCGACGGCGAGGGGCTCACGGCCTGGCCGACCTGCGGGCCGCTCTCCGGGCTCAGCAAGAACTCCGGTCACGTCGAGGTCGACACGGGCCTGGGCAACGGCTCCTCGAACGAGGGCGGTTCTTCGGACTCGTCCGGTTCGTCCTCTTCATCTGATTCTTCCGACTCCTCTTACCCGTCCGGTTCGTCCTCCCTGACCGACACCTCGCGCGAGGGCGGGAACTCCACCAAGTCCGACACCTCGTCCGACGGGGGCTCCCAGGACTCGGACCGCTCGGACCGGGCGACGCCCAAGAGTGATGAATCGGGCAAGTCGGGCCGGAGTGACGAGTCTTCGGAGGCGTCCGAGGGCGGCACGGGCGGAGCCGGTCGCCACCGCGGTGACAGCGCCGACGAGGACGCGACGGAGGGCGCGGGTGACGCCCGCGAGGACGGCGCTCCGGGACGGCACGCCTCCCGCGACTCGGGTTCCGCGCGTGAATCGGCCGACGGTTCCTACACCGTGCGCAACGGCGACAGCCTCTCGACGATCGCCGACACCCTCGACCTGCCGGGCGGATGGTCCGGGCTGTACGACGCGAACAAGAAGACGGTCGGCGCCGACCCCGACCTCATCCTGCCCGGTCAGAGCCTTGCAGTTGATGCCGAATCGGGCGAAAAGTAGCGGGAGTTCGCGTCACGGTTCGCCGCGGAATGTCCGGTTTGGCGTGAGTGAGAGATGAGTCTCAGAGGCCCTGATCGTCTTTGGAATTCCGTCGATCGCATGCCTACGGTCGTGACCGCTCGCCACAGCGGGCCCCGACGGTCGCAACGCCGAATCCTGCCGACAGCCGTACGGGAACAGTCGACGCGTCAAGCGCCGTGGGCAGGAGCGGGGGACCCAAGGTAAGTGCCGCGACCGGTGGTTGAACCGGGAGCGGCTAGGGGTGGAGCCGAGCGCTGGAGCGCACGGCCGGGCACTCACCCGCCCGAACCCGACAGCTCACCTCGCAGGCGTCGGTGAGGGGATCCTCCATGCTGTTTTCCGACAAGGGCAAGCACCGTCGTCCGTCCAAGGCCGCACGTGTCGCCGCCCTCGCCGGTGTCACCGGTGTCGCCATCGCCGCTCCGCTGATGGCCGCCGGCAACGCCTCCGCCGCCACCGCGTCCGAGTGGGACGCCGTCGCCCAGTGCGAGTCCGGCGGCAATTGGGCCATCAACACCGGCAACGGCTACTACGGCGGCCTGCAGTTCTCCGCCTCCACCTGGGCCGCGTACGGCGGCACCGCCTACGCCGGCACCGCCGACAAGGCCTCCAAGGCCCAGCAGATAGCCGTCGGCGAGAAGGTCCTCGCCGCGCAGGGCAAGGGCGCCTGGCCGACCTGCGGCACGGGCCTGTCGAGCGCCACCTACAACGGCGGCACCGCCGACTCCGCGTCGAGCACCCCGAGCACCACCACCCGTACGACGGAGCAGCCCGCCTCGCGTTCCGCCGAGCGCCCGGCCGCCGAGAAGACCGTCACCACCCCGGCCGGCGAGAAGGTCAAGAAGGGTGACGGCGAGTACAAGGTGGTCAAGGGCGACACCCTCAGTTCCATCGCCGAGAAGAAGCACGTCAAGGGTGGCTGGCAGCAGCTGTTCGAGCTGAACAAGGACATCGTCGACGACGCCGACTTCATCTTCCCGGGCCAGCAGCTGCACCTCGGCTGACGGCCCTCGCGCGGCGGCCGCGGCCCCCCACCGGCCTCCGTGCCCCCGTCCGCGTCCGCAGCCCCACCTGCGGCCGCGCCCCCACCGGGCGTGTGCGGTCCGGACCGGCGTCCACGCCGTCCGATCCGCACCGCCGGCCGCGGTCCGGCACAGGTCCACGAAGGGTCTCCGCCGGCCCATGGCTCTCCCCTCGAGGAGGTCTCCACACCGGAGGCCTCGTGAGGGCCCCCGTCCCCACGGGCTCCCCGCCCCGGCACGTGTTCCCCCGCACGCGCCGGGGCGGGGCTTTTCGTGCGGGGTGGTATTTCATGTACGGGGCAGGTTTTTGTTCCGTTCGGAAACAATTTACGCTCGGTTCTGCTCAAGGGGTGGTCGTCAGGCTGGCCGATCCCCCCGAGGCGGTTAGGCTCATGTCGCGAAGCCGTCCCAGGCTTCGCGCCGTGCCGGGCCCGGTGTCCGGCGTACCCGCGTCACATCCCAGAAGGAGATGCTCGTGCCGTCCATCGACGTCGTCGTAGCCCGGGAAATCCTGGACTCCCGAGGCAACCCCACGGTCGAGGTCGAGGTCGGCCTCGACGACGGCAGCACCGGTCGTGCCGCCGTCCCGTCCGGCGCCTCCACCGGTGCCTTCGAGGCCATCGAGCTCCGCGACGGTGACCCCAACCGCTACCAGGGCAAGGGTGTCGAGAAGGCCGTCCTCGCCGTCATCGAGCAGATCGGCCCGGAGCTCGTCGGCTACGACGCCACCGAGCAGCGCCTGATCGACCAGGCGATGTTCGACCTGGACGCCACCGACAACAAGGGCTCGCTGGGCGCCAACGCCATCCTCGGCGTCTCGCTCGCCGTCGCGCACGCCGCCTCCGAGGCGTCCGACCTCCCCCTCTTCCGCTACCTGGGCGGCCCGAACGCGCACCTGCTGCCCGTTCCGATGATGAACATCCTGAACGGCGGCTCGCACGCCGACTCCAACGTGGACATCCAGGAGTTCATGATCGCCCCGATCGGCGCGGAGTCCTTTTCCGAGGCCCTGCGCTGGGGTGCCGAGGTCTACCACACCCTCAAGAAGGTGCTGAAGACCAAGGGCCTGTCCACCGGCCTCGGCGACGAGGGCGGCTTCGCCCCGAACCTGGAGTCGAACCGCGCCGCGCTCGATCTCATCCTCGAGGCCATCAAGCAGGCCGGTTACATCCCGGGCGAGCAGATCGCGCTCGCGCTCGACGTCGCCGCGTCCGAGTTCTACAAGGACGGCAAGTACGAGTTCGAGGGCAAGTCCCGCTCGGCCGCCGAGATGACCGAGTACTACGAGGAGCTCGTCTCCGCGTACCCGCTGGTCTCCATCGAGGACCCGCTGTACGAGGACGACTGGGCCGGCTGGAACGTCATCACCGAGAAGCTGGGCGACAAGGTCCAGATCGTCGGCGACGACCTCTTCGTCACCAACCCGGAGCGCCTGGCCCGCGGCATCGAGGAGGGTTCCGCCAACGCCCTGCTCGTCAAGGTCAACCAGATCGGCTCGCTGACCGAGACCCTGGACGCCGTCGAGATGGCCCAGCGCAACGGCTTCAAGTGCATGATGTCCCACCGCTCCGGCGAGACCGAGGACGTCACGATCGCCGACCTCGCGGTCGCCGTGAACTGCGGTCAGATCAAGACCGGTGCCCCGGCCCGCTCGGACCGCGTCGCCAAGTACAACCAGCTGCTGCGCATCGAGGAGATCCTCGACGACGCCGCGGTGTACGCCGGCCGCAGCGCCTTCCCCCGCTTCAAGGGCTGAGTCGCACTGGCTTAGGAAGCGTCGTACGTACGTCCCCGTACTCGGTCCCGTACCGTGTGCGGGGACGTACGCACGTGACGGGCCGGCGGACGCGCAAGCACCGGGGAGGCGGGATACATGGCCGTGAAGGACCGGGACCGGTTCTCCACCGCGACCAGGCTGCGGCTGCTCGGTGAGCAGACGGCGGCCCGGGTGTACCGCTCGCAGACGAAGCGGCAGGCCCGTCGTTCCCGGCTGACCGGCCGGGCCGCGCTGCTCGCCCTCGTCCTGTGCTCCCTGATCGTCGCGCTCGCGTACCCGATAAGGCAGTACGTCTCCCAGCGCGCCGAGATCGCCGACGTGGAGCGGCAGCGGGAGCAGGCCCGCCGGCGGGTCGAGCAGCTGCGCGACCTCAAGGCGCGCTGGCGGGACGACGCGTACGCCGAACAGCAGATCCGGGACCGGCTGCACTACGTGATGCCCGGCGAGACCGGCTACATCGTCGTCGACCCGGACGCGGCGAAGCAGTCCCGCGCCGACCGGCGGGCGGCACCGCGCCCCTGGTACGCCAACGTCTGGGACGGCGTGGACAAGTCCGACGCCGCCGACAAGTGAACTGACCAGAAAGACATGTGACACACGGCATGGAAACGCCACCGCCGCCCACCCCGCGCACCGAACCGACCGACGCGGACGTCGAGGCCTTCAGGCAGCAGCTCGGCCGGCCGCCGCGCGGACTGCGCGCGATCGCGCACCGGTGCCCGTGCGGGCAGCCGGACGTCGTCGAGACGGCGCCGCGTCTTCCCGACGGGACACCGTTCCCCACGACGTACTACCTGACGTGCCCCCGGGCCGCGTCCGCCATCGGGACGCTGGAGGCCAACGGGGTCATGAAGGAGATGACCGAACGGCTGGCGACCGACCCGGAGCTGGCCGCCGCGTACCGTGCCGCGCACGAGGACTACATCGCGCGCCGCGACTCCATCGAGGTGCTGGAGGGCTTCCCCAGCGCGGGAGGCATGCCGGACCGGGTGAAGTGCCTCCACGTGCTGGTGGCGCACTCGCTGGCCGCCGGGCCGGGCGTGAACCCCCTCGGGGACGAGGCGATCGCCATGCTCCCGCAGTGGTGGAGCAAGGGGGCCTGTGTGGTCCTGCCGGACGGGGACCAGGACTGACTTGCCGCGGGTGACGGGAGCGGCCGCCTTCGGGCCGCCGCCCCGCGTCCGGGCACCTTTCGCCCCGGGACGCTGCCCCGGGCCCGCGCCCGCGCACCGGGGGTCCGCCCTTCGGGGAGGATCCGGGCCGGGACGGCCGGCGGCGGGGACGATCACGACAGGAGACCAGAGACCATGACCAGGGTCGCCGCCATCGACTGCGGCACCAACTCCATCAGGCTGCTCGTCGCCGACGCGGACCCGCGGACCGGTGAACTCGTCGAGCTGGACCGCCGGATGACGATCGTGCGGCTCGGACAGGGCGTCGACCGCACCGGACGGCTCGCCCCGGAGGCGCTGGAGCGGACCTTCGCGGCCTGCCGGGACTACGCGGCGGTCATCAAGGAGCTCGGCGCGCAGCGCCTGCGCTTCGTGGCGACCTCGGCCTCCCGGGACGCCGAGAACCGGGACGAGTTCGTGCGCGGGGTCCTGGACATCCTCGGGGTCGAGCCGGAGGTCATCAGCGGGGACCAGGAGGCGGAGTTCTCCTTCACCGGGGCGACCAGGGAGCTGACGGGACGCGACGACCTCGCGCGGCCCTTCCTCGTCGTGGACATCGGCGGCGGCTCCACCGAGCTGGTGGTGGGCGAGGAGCACGTGCGGGCGGCCCGCTCGGTGGACATCGGCTGCGTACGCATGACGGAGCGGCACCTCGTGCACGAGGGCGCCGTCAGCGATCCGCCGGCGCCCGCCCAGGTCGAGGCCGTCCGCGCCGACATCGAGGCCGCGCTGGACCTCGCGGAGCGCTCGGTGCCCCTGCGCGAGGCGCACACGCTCGTCGGTCTGGCCGGATCGGTGACCACGGTGTCGGCGATCGCGCAGAACCTCCCCGAGTACGACTCCGCGGCGATCCACCACTCCCGGATCTCCTACGACAAGGTCCGTGAGATCACCGAGTGGCTGCTCGCCTCCACGCACGCCGAGCGGGCCGCGATCCCCTCGATGCATCCGGGCCGTGTGGACGTCATCGCCTCGGGGGCCCTCGTCCTGCTCTCGATCATGGAGCGGATCGGCGCCCGGGAGGTCGTGGTGAGCGAGCACGACATCCTCGACGGCATCGCCTGGAGTGTGGCCGGGGATTCCGGCGAGTAGCGGCCCGGCCCGCGGTGTCCGCCGGGTGTTCCGCCCTCGGGGACGCCGGCCCGGCGGTGACGCGGCCCACGGCTCCGCCGTGGTCTGGCTCTCCTTTTACTACCAATCGGTAGCCTCGGCTGAGCAGGTCGAATAACGTATGAGCGTCCCTCGGGCGGCTGGAACGGCACCGAGCGACAGGCCGTCGGAAAACTTCGTGAAGTTCTTCACAAGGAAAAGGGCCCTGCTGGGCGAGGATCTGGCCTCCAGGGTCCCGTGCGAGGGCTGACGCGGCCCGGGAGCGCGCTCGCCGGAGCGTCTCCGGGGCGGCGCGGGAGGGCCCCGCCGGGCAGTGGTCCTGTCGGCCGGTGGGGCCGGAGCGGCAGCTCACGCGGGGTTGACAACGGCCTTCAGGGAACAGTGGTTCCCTCGCGGCGACATGACCTGGGTCACGTGGGCGGCGCAGTGTAGCAGAGCCCCCGTCAAAGCTTGTGAAGGGGCGCACGAGCGACCCCCCGGGGGCGGGTGGATACTCGATGGCATGAGCACCACGGAGCGTCCCAGGATCCTCGTAGTAGGCGGTGGGTACGTAGGCCTGTACGCAGCTCGGCGCATTCTGAAGAAGATGCGCTACGGAGAGGCGACCGTCACGGTCGTCGACCCCCGGTCGTACATGACCTACCAGCCCTTCCTCCCCGAAGCCGCCGCCGGCAGCATCTCCCCTCGGCATGTCGTCGTCCCGCTGCGACGCGTGCTCCCGAAGGCGGAGGTCCTCACCGGCCGGGTCACCACCATCGACCAGGACCGCAAGGTCGCCACGATCGCCCCCCTCGTGGGTGAGGCGTACGAGCTGCCTTTCGACTACCTCGTCATCGCGATGGGCGCGGTCTCCCGCACCTTCCCGATCCCCGGCCTCGCCGAGCAGGGCATCGGCATGAAGGGCATCGAGGAGTCCATCGGCCTGCGCAACCACGTCCTCGAGCAGCTGGACAAGGCCGACTCGACCACGGACGAGGAGGTGCGGCGCAAGGCGCTCACCTTCGTCTTCGTCGGCGGTGGCTTCGCCGGTGCGGAGACCATCGGTGAGGTCGAGGACATGGCCCGCGACGCGGCCAAGTACTACAACAGCGTGTCCCGTGAGGACATGCGCTTCATCCTCGTCGACGCCGCGGACAAGATCCTTCCCGAGGTCGGCCCGAAGCTCGGCCAGTACGGCAAGGAGCACCTGGAGAGCCGCGGTGTGGAGATCTACCTCTCCACCTCCATGGACTCCTGCGTCGACGGCCACGTGGTGCTGAAGAACGGCCTGGAGGTCGACTCCAACACCATCGTGTGGACGGCCGGCGTCAAGCCGAACCCGGTCCTGTCCCGCTTCGGTCTGCCGCTCGGCCCGCGTGGCCACGTGGACACCCAGACCACCCTCCAGGTGCAGGGCACGGACTACATCTGGGCCGCCGGCGACAACGCCCAGGTGCCGGACGTCGCCGCCCGCAAGGCCGGTGTCGAGAACGCCTGGTGCCCGCCGAACGCCCAGCACGCGCTGCGTCAGGCCAAGGTCCTCGGCGACAACGTGATCTCCGGCATGCGGGGCTTCCCGCAGAAGGAGTACTCGCACTCCAACAAGGGTGCGGTGGCCGGTCTCGGCCTCCACAAGGGCGTCGCGATGATCGTCATGGGCAAGATGAAGATCAAGCTCAAGGGCCGTCTCGCCTGGTACATGCACCGTGGCTACCACGGTATGGCCATGCCGACCTGGAACCGGAAGATCCGCGTCTTCGCCGACTGGACGCTCGCGATGTTCCTCAAGCGCGAGGTCGTCTCCCTCGGCGCCATGGAGACTCCGCGCGAGGAGTTCTACGAGGCCGCCAAGCCGGCGCCCGCGGCGGCTGCCGCCCCGGCGCCCGCCGTGAAGACCGAGGAGAAGGCCAAGGCCTCCTGACCTCCGGTCAACGAACGCCCCGAACCTGAAGGGGCCGCCCGCCATCCGTGGTGCGGGCGGCCCCTTCGGCGTTCCGCCGGACGGGTCAAAGAGGCGACGGCTCGCACCGACGAAAAGCATGGCCGTTACACCCATTTTGCGAAGCCGTAACGCGTAAGGGGGACTGCGCGAGAGGCGCGATGGTGTTTACGTGGTGTCGGAGCGTTCGGGAGTGTCCGCCCCGAGCCCTCGGCTTCGTTCGAGTGGGGGAGACCCCCATCGGAGGTGTGCGCCATGCAGGACGCCGCGCTGCGGCTGAAGAGCCTTGTCGAGCAGATGCTGGGAACCCCCCTCCCCGTGCGCATCCGCGCCTGGGACGGTTCGGAGGCGGGGCCGCCCGGCGCTCCCGTCCTCGTCGTACGCAATCGGCGGGCCCTGCGCCGGCTGCTGTGGAGGCCGGGTGAGTTGGGGCTGGCGCGCGGCTGGGTCTCCGGCGACCTCGGCGTCGAAGGCGACCTGTACGCCGCCCTGGACCTGATGTCCGGGCTGGTGTGGGAGCGCGGTGAGGACGCCCGGGGGCTCGTCGAGTCGCTGCGCGACCCCCAGGTGCGGGCCGCCGTCCGCGGACTGGTGGCCATGGCGGGCCCGCCGCTGCCGCCCGCCCCGCCGCGCGAGGAGACGCGCAGACACCGTCACCTGCACACCCGCCGCACCGACAAGCGTGCCATCAGCCACCACTACGACGTGGGCAACGACTTCTACGAGATCGTCCTCGGCCCCTCCATGGTGTACTCCTGCGCCTACTGGGAGGACGGCGGGACCCTGGAGGAGGCCCAGCGCGACAAGCTGGAACTGATCTGCCGCAAGCTCGGCCTGAAGCCCGGTCAGCGGCTGCTGGACGTCGGCTGCGGCTGGGGATCGATGGCCATCCACGCCGCCCGCGAGCACGGCGTCGGTGTCGTCGGGGTGACGCTGTCGCAGGAGCAGGCCGCCTACGCCCGCAAGCGGGTCGCCGACGAGGGCCTGACCGACCGGGTCGAGATCCGGGTGCAGGACTACCGCGACGTCACCGACGGCCCCTACGACGCGATCTCCTCCATCGGGATGGCCGAACACGTCGGCGCCGAACGCTACCTGGAGTACGCGCAGGTGCTGCACCGGCTGCTCATGCCCGGCGGCCGGCTGCTCAACCACCAGATCGCCCGCCGCCCGCAGCGGGACGAAACGACGTACTCCGTGGACGAGTTCATCGACGCGTACGTCTTCCCGGACGGCGAGCTCGCGCCGGTCGGGACCACGGTGACACAGCTGGAGCGCGCCGGGTTCGAGGTGCGCGACGTCGAGTCCCTGCGCGAGCACTACGCGCTCACCCTGCGCCGCTGGGTCACCAACCTGGAGGCGCAGTGGGCACGGGCCGTGAAGCTCTCCAGCCCTCCGCGCGCCCGTGTCTGGCGCCTGTACATGGCGGCCAGCGCGCTCGCCTTCGAACACAACCGCATCGGGGTCAACCAGGTCCTGGCGGTCCGGACACCCGAACCGGCCGGTGCCTCCGGGCTGCCGCTGCGGGCGCGGACCTGGAACTGACCCGCACGCGCCGGGGCCCCTCCCGTATCCGTACGGGAGGGGCCCCGGCCCGGTGTTCCGTGCCGGCCGGCGTCACTCCGACTTGATCGCCGTCAGCATGTTCAGACGGGCCGCCCGGCGCGCCGGCCACAGGGCCGCCAGGACGCCGACCGTCGCCGCGAGGAGCAGGAAGACGGCCATCCGGCCCCAGGGCAGGACCAGTTCGTACGTCGCCATCCTGCTGCCCAGCAGCTCACCGGCCGCCCAGCCGAAGAACACACCCAGGCCGATGCCGAGGACACCGCCGAACAGCGAGATGACCAGGGACTCCAGGCGGACCATGCGCTTGATGCCCTTGCGGTCGAGGCCGATCGCCCGCAGCATCCCGATCTCCTGCGAGCGCTCGAAGACCGACATGGCGAGGGTGTTGATGACGCCGAGGACGGCGACGACGACCGCCATCGCGAGCAGGCCGTACATCATGTTCAGGATCAGGGTGAACATCTGCGCGATGCCGTCGGAGAGGTCCTGCTTGTCCTGCACCTTGATGGCCGGGTTGTCGCCGAGGGCCTTCTCCAGCCGGTCCTTGGTCGCGTCCGACGCGCCGTGCGACGTCTTCAGCATGACCTGCATGTCGGAGGCGTCGCTCTGGTGGGGCGAGAGGGTGGCGTTGTCCAGGATGATGCCCTGGATCATCTCGTTGCCCTCGTAGACACCGGCGACCGAGAGCCGCTGCCTCTTCCCGTCCTCGTACGAGACCGTGAAGTGCGAGCCGGCCTTCCAGCGGTGGGAGGCGGCGGTGTCCTTGTCGACGACGACCCGGGTGCCGGCGACCTCGAAGGAGCCGTCGGTGACGTCGAGATCGGTCAGCCGGGTGATGGCCGGGCCGTTGACGCCGGTCAGGAACTCGGTCTGCCGGTCGATGCGGGAGGGCGCGTTGCGCAGGGAGCTGGTGTGGGTGACCCCGTCGACGCCGGCGAGCTTCTTCTCGACGTCGGGGGAGAGCGAGTTGCCGTTCGCCATCGAGACGACGTAGTCCGCCCGGATGGCCGAACTGGCCATCTTGTCGATGGACTTCTGCAGGCTGCCCGCCATCACCGTCATGCCGGTGATCAGGGTGAGACCGATCATCAGGGCGGAGGCGGTCGCGGCCGTACGGCGCGGGTTGCGGACCGAGTTCTGCCGGGCCAGCTTGCCGGAGATGCCGAAGACGCGCAGCACCGGGGCCGCCGCCGCGATCAGCGGCCGGGACAGCAGCGGGGTGAGGACGAAGACGCCGATGATGAGCAGGACCGCGCCGAAGCCCATCGGGGCCTGGCCGTCCGAGCCGTCCATGGTGGTCGCGTACAGGACCACGGCGACACCGGCGGCGGCGAGCAGGGCGCCGAGCGTGTTCCGCAGCACCAGCGACTTCGTCGTCGCCTTCGCGTGCACGCTGCCCATCGCGGCGACCGGCGGGATCTTCGCGGCGCGGCGGCCGGGCAGCCAGGCGGCGAGCATGGTGATGAGGACGCCGACGAGCAGCGCCGTGCCGACGGTGCCGGGCGACACGACCAGCGGGCCGTCGGGCACGGTGGCACCGAGGGCGCCCATCAGGGAACGCATCCCCGCGCCGATACCGATGCCCGCGGCCAGGCCCGCGACGGCGGCGACCGCGCCCACCACGAACGCCTCGACCAGCACCGACCGGGTGACCTGGCGGCGGGAGGCGCCGACGGCGCGCAGCAGGGCCAGCTCCTTGGTGCGCTGCGCGACCAGCATGGTGAAGGTGTTGGCGATGATGAAGGTGCCGACGAACAGCGAGATCCCGGCGAAGACCAGCAGACCCGTCTTCATGCCGCTCATCGCCGAGGCGATCTGGGTGGCCTGGTCGTCGGCGAGCTGCCGGCCGGTGGTGGTGGAGGCGACGTCCTCGGGCACGACCCGGTCGATCGCGGCCCGCAGCGCGGTCTGGCTGGTGCCCGCGGCGGCCTTCACGTCGATCTCGTCGTAGGAGCCGACCGAGTGGAACAGCCGCTGCGCGGTGGCCGTGTCGAACAGGGCGAGGCTGCCGCCCGCGGCGACGTTGCCGTCGTCCGTGGTGAAGACGCCGGTCACCGTGGGGGCCAGGACGGGCCCGTCGACGGAGATCCGTACGGTGTCGCCGACCTTGTAACCGGCCCGTCGTGCGGTCTCGGAGTCGATGGCCACCTCGTCCTCGCCGTGCGGCGCGTGACCCTTCGTCAGCGGGTACCGGGGGTCGTCGGTGCCCCAGTAGTTCCCGCCCTGCGACTGGAAGCCGCCGCCGATGAGCTTGCCGTCCTTGCCGGCGATGGCGGTGAAGCCGTTCACGACACCGACGGCGGTGGCCGCGCCGGGCGCGGCGGCGACCTTGTCGAGCAGCGGCCGGGTGAGCTTGTGCTCCTTGCCGACCGTGTCGCCCTTGTCCTCCTGGCTCTTGGGCCGGACGGCGACGTCGACCTGGTCGAAGCCCTTGGCGGAGCTCTTCTGGTAGGCGTCCGAGATCGTGTTGGTGAAGACCAGGGTCCCGGACACGAACGCCACACCGAGCATCACGGCGAGCACGGTCATCAGGAGCCTGGCCTTGTGCGCGAGCACGTTGCGCAGGGCGGTACGGAGCATGGGTCTTTTCTCAGTCCAGGGAAGGGGCGGCGGCGGGGTGGGCGGTGGTCGGACGGGGCGTCAGCTCGTGCGGCCCTTGCCGTCGAACTGCTTCATCCGGTCGAGCACGGACTCGGCGGTCGGCCCGTACACCTCGTCGACGATGCGGCCGTCCGCCAGGAAGACCACGCGGTCCGCGTACGCGGCGGCCACCGGGTCGTGGGTGACCATGACGACGGTCTGCCCCAGCTCCCGTACGGAGTTGCGCAGGAAGCCCAGCACCTCCGCGCCCGAGCGCGAGTCGAGGTTTCCGGTCGGCTCGTCGCCGAAGATGATGTCCGGCCGCGAGGCCAGGGCGCGGGCGACGGCGACGCGCTGCTGCTGGCCGCCGGAGAGCTGGGAGGGCCGGTGCCCGAGGCGGTCGGACAGCCCGATCATCTTGATGACGGTGTCCAGCCACTGCTTGTCGGGCTTACGGCCCGCGATGTCCATGGGGAGCGTGATGTTCTCCAGGGCCGTCAGCGTCGGCAGCAGGTTGAAGGCCTGGAAGATGAACCCGATCTTGTCCCGGCGCAGCTTGGTCAGCTGCTTGTCCTTCAGGGAGCCCAGCTCGGTCTCGCCGATGCGCACGGAGCCGTTGCTGAAGGTGTCGAGGCCCGCCACGCAGTGCATGAGCGTGGACTTGCCGGACCCCGAGGGACCCATGATCGCGGTGAACTCGGCCTGCCGGAAGTCGACCGAGACCCGGTCGAGGGCGACCACCTGGGTCTCGCCCTGTCCGTAGACCTTCGACAGTTCCGTGGCGCGGGCGGCCACGGTGGTGGTGGTGCCGGCGAGGGGCGTGGTGGTCACGGGAGAGTGCTCCTGTCGGGACGACGTTCGGGGATGTCTCCCCATCGTCGGTCCCGTTCCGCGCGCTGTAGTCAGCCGCTGTTCCGGTTCCGGGGACAGACTGCGGTCGGACCGGCGGCGGCCGAGTCATACCTGGGGATGACGGAACCCCCTGAGAGGACCCCCGGGTGCGAGGTCACGCAGTGCGCTCGTTCGGACGGTGAAATTCCGTCATTCCGCATGCGATGTCGTGGGGCGTCCGAAAGGCTACTGGCAAGTGCGGATGGCCCGTACCGAGTGCTGATGCACCCTCAGACGTCAATAAAATAAGACAACATCGGGTCGCCCGACCGCTGTTCGGGGGATGCGCCCCGATAGGCTCGGAACCTCGATGCGGAGCCCATGGCCTGCCCGGATGGTGGAATGCAGACACGGCGAGCTTAAACCTCGCTGCCCCTCGCGGGCGTACCGGTTCAAGTCCGGTTCCGGGCACCTCCGACCCTCTCGTTCATCCGCCGTGCACCGCGGGGCGCGGCCGTGCGCGGGTTTCCGCGAGGACTTCGTCCCTCACCCTCGACAGCCGGCCGGTGCGGTCGGAGACTCACACCGGAGGAAGACGGTGAAGGAAACTTCACCTTGCGAACCACGCCACCACGGCCGCCGAGGCCGACCTGGCCGAGGGGTGCACCGTCTTCCCGCCGGGCCTGGTTCCGCCGCCCCGCGGACGGGAGCAACGCTGTGGGGGGCGGAGGAGACACGGCGGGCCGCGAAGGGTCGCGCCAGGGCGCCCGGCGCGACAGCGGGCATAAAGAGGAGGCCACGGGCGCTGTCACGGCTTGGTACCAGTGCGGGCGGCCTCGAGACCGCACGCGTACCGTGGCAGCACGAGGGAAAGATCCTCCCCAAGCACTAGGGTCAATCCTTTGCCTACCCATTACCCTTGAGGCCAAGGCCGCGCAGGGTGGCCATGGAGGAGTGAAATGAGGAGCAGTAACCCGGTCTTCTCGCGACGGGGGTTCAGCCGCGACAACGGTTACGCGGGGTTCAACGCGGCGCCGCAGGCCGGGGGACCCGCTGCCGGAACCCAGGGCAACCCGTACGCCCAGCAGGGCGGCAACCCCTACGCGCAGAACCCGTACGCACAGCAGGACCTCCAGTACGGCGCTCCGCCGCAGGCCCCGGCCACCACCGGCCGCATGACCATGGACGACGTCGTCATGCGCTCGGCCATGACGCTCGGCACGGTCGCCGTCGGCGCCATCCTCGCCTGGGCCCTGCTGCCGGTGTCGTCCACCAGCTACGGCCTGGCGATCGGCGCCGCACTGGTCGCCTTCGTGCTGGCCATGGTCCAGTCCTTCAAGCGCACCGCCTCGCCCGCGCTGATCCTCGGTTACGCCGCCTTCGAGGGCGTCTTCCTCGGGGTCATCAGCGAGATGTACAACAGCCAGTGGTCCGGCGCGCCCTTCCAGGCCGTGCTCGGCACCATGGCGGTCACCGGCGCGACCCTCCTCGTCTACAAGGCGGGCTGGATCCGTGTGACCGCGCGGTACGCGCGCATCGGCATGACCATCGCCATCGCGTTCGTCGTGGTCATGGCGGTCAACCTGCTGCTGGTCGTCTTCGGCGTCGCCGAGGACGGCGGACTGCGCAGCATGGGCCCGCTCGGCGCGATCGTCGGCATCCTCGCGATCCTGATCGGCGCGTTCTTCCTGACCCTCGACTTCAAGCAGATCGAGGACGGCATCGCCTACGGCGCGCCGAAGGAGGAGGCCTGGCTGGCCGCGTTCGGCCTGACCCTCACCCTCGTGTGGATCTACGTCGAGATGCTGCGCCTGGTCGCCATCTTCAGCGGCGACGACTAGCCGGCTGCCGGCGGTGCGGCGACAGCGTTCTCCGCACCGGCCGGCCATCTGGCCGGACGACCCGGCCACAGGCACCTGAAAGGGCCCGCGAACCACGGTTCGCGGGCCCTTCGTCGTGGGATGCCTGTCGTCGGATGCCTGGTGTCACTGCGGTGCGCGCTCAGAGCAGTTTGCGCGCGGCCCTCCTCAGGTCGTACTCGTGAATGATCGCTTTGGCGTGGCCGTACGCGAGGTTGTGCTCGGCGCGGAGCCAGCTGACCTTCTCCTCGAAGCGGAAGAGGGCGGGGCCTTCCTCGACGGTGCGAAGCCAGTCGGAGATCTCACGACCGGTGCAGTGGGGGATTCGGGCGAGCAGATTGCGATGGGTCTCCTCGGAGAAGACTTGGGACATCGGCGCCTCCGGACGCAATGGGATGTAAGCCGGTCCTTCACGCCACCGTGCCTGAGGCTTCGGTTGTTGGCAACAGTCCTGTCGCGGCGCGTAGTCTCGCGACGTGCTTGATACGACGCCGCTGACCCGAGCCGTGGATCACTTCGCCGACCGGTTGCGGGCCGCGCCGCAGAGCCGCCTGCAACGCAACGCGGCAGCCGAGGCACTGGGTCTGGCCAGGGAGTTGGCACTGCGTGCCCAGCATCTGGAGGACCCCTCCGCGGCCCCCCGGGAGATGCCCGACGCGGGCATGTTCGCCGCCGCCGACCAAATCACCGTCGCGGCGCACGACTTGGCTCTCGTGCTGACGACCGAGGAGGAGCTGGCGCAGGCGGTGGCCCTCGTGGAGGAGGCACAGAAACGCGCCGGGGTCTGATCGGCTGACCGACTCCGGCGCGGGGTGACGCTTCTGGGCGGCGCGCGCTCCTACAGCGACGCGATGACGCGGTCCGCCAGGATGTAGACGTTCTCGTCGCCGCAGGCGAACGTCAGCGTGTACGCGCCCGACACGCCCGAGCCGCCGAGCAGGACCGGGGTCTCGCCCTCCCTCAGCGCGGTGGCGAGCCGCTCCGCCGTCTCACGGTGACCCGGCGTCATGCACAGCGTCGTACCGTCCGCGAAGACGTAGACGTCGAGGGTGCCGAGCGGGCCCGGGCGGACGTCCGCCAGCTCCGTGCCGGACACGGCGAGTTCCTCCAGGCACGCCACCGTGCGCTCATGGTCGTTCACCACGGGCGACTGGACCGGTACGAAGTCCGGGTGGGAGGGGTGGCGGCGGCGGGCCGCGGCCAGTTCCGGCGACTCGCTGTGGGCGGCGGCGGAGCCCTCCTCGGCGTCCGCGGCGGCCTCGGCGACCGGCTCCAGGGGCTCCAGGCCGGCGAAGTCCGACTGGCGCGGCAGGAACATCTCGCTGTCCGTCAGGCCGAGCAGGGAGGGTGCCTCGGAGGCGTCACGCGCTTCCTGGGCGGCCCAGAAGGCCCGCGCCTCGGCGAGCTCCCGCTCCCGCTCCTCGGCGAGCGCCTCGGCGACCGCGGCCCGTATCTCGTCCGTGTCGGCTGCCTGGCGGGCGGCGGGCACGAGACCGCGCGCGGTGGCCGCCGCCCGGCTCTCGACGAGCTCGGTGTGCAGAGCCGCGACCTGTCGACGCAGTCCCCGCACGGTGCGCAGTACGGCGATGCCCACGGCCGCGGTGGCACCCGTGGTGAGGAGCAAAGCAATCGGCATGGCGCTCACTGACGTACTCCCGGTTCAAGGTCGGCCCCGACTTCCTACATCAGCTTGAAGGGCGGACCATCCGGCTGTCAGTGCGTAACGTCACGAAAGGGACAGGACCTTGTGCCTGAGGTTTAGTCGTACAAGTGCTCTGACCTGCGAAAACCCCTCTCCGGAGGGAGATAGGTCACATCTTGGGCGGGATTGGATCACAAATCGGCCCAGAGCCCCGGTGGTTACGGGGATCTGGGCCGATCCGGTCACGTTCGGTTCAACAACGGTCACCCGTACGGGATCTGCCGCCCGTTCGGATCCGCGTGCGCGACCCGTGTCAGCTGAGGCGCTCGACGACCATCGCCATGCCCTGGCCGCCGCCCACGCACATCGTCTCCAGGCCGAACTGCTTGTCGTGGAACTGGAGGCTGTTGATGAGCGTGCCGGTGATGCGGGCGCCGGTCATGCCGAAGGGGTGGCCGACGGCGATCGCGCCGCCGTTCACGTTCAGCTTGTCCAGCGGGATGTTCAGGTCGCGGTAGCTCGGGATCACCTGGGCGGCGAACGCCTCGTTGATCTCGAACAGGTCGATGTCGTCGACGGTCAGCCCCGCGCGCCTCAGGGCCTGCTTGCTGGCCTCCACCGGACCCAGGCCCATGATCTCGGGGGACAGACCGGTGACACCGGTCGACACGATGCGGGCGAGCGGGGTGAGACCGAGCTCGCGGGCCTTCGTGTCGGACATGATCACGAGGGCGGCGGCGCCGTCGTTCAGCGGGCAGCAGTTGGCCGCCGTGACGAGACCGTCGGGGCGGAAGACGGGCTTGAGGCCCTGCACGCCCTCCAGGGTCACGCCCGCGCGCGGGCCGTCGTCCTTGGAGACGACCGTGCCGTCGGGCGTCGTGATCGGGGTGATCTCGCGCTCCCAGAAGCCGTTCTTGACGGCTTCCTCGGCGAGGTTCTGCGAGCGGACGCCGAACTCGTCCATGTCCTGGCGGGTGACGCCCTTGAGGCGCGCCAGGTTCTCGGCGGTCTGGCCCATCGCGATGTACGCGTCCGGGATCAGGCCGTCCTCGCGCGGGTCGTGCCAGGTCGAGCCCTCCGTCTGCGCGACGGCGGCGGTGCGCGCCTCCGCCTCGGCGAAGAGGGGGTTGTGGGTGTCCGGCAGGCCGTCGCTGGTGCCCTTGACACTGCGCGACACCATCTCGACGCCCGCGGAGATGAAGACGTCGCCCTCGCCCGCCTTGATGGCATGCAGTGCCATGCGGGAGGTCTGCAGCGAGGAGGAGCAGTAGCGGGTGATGGTGCAGCCGGGGAGGTGGTCCATCCCCATCTGCACGGCGACGATGCGGCCGAGGTTGTGGCCCTGCTCGCCGCCGGGGAGGCCGCAGCCGAGCATGAGGTCGTCGATGTCCTTCGGGTCCAGCTCGGGGACCTTGGCGAGGGCGGCCTCGATGATCGTGGCGGTCAGGTCGTCGGGGCGTACGTCCTTCAGGGAGCCCTTGAAGGCGCGGCCGATGGGGGAGCGGGCGGCTGAGACGATCACGGCTTCGGGCATCACGGCTCCAGTGGCATACGGGGATGGACCTTCGTGCAGGGCTGGTTGGGAAGTTACCCGTACGTATGGGCAAGGTCACGGGTGTGGGTGTGTGACTCGGGCCGCACTTTTCTAAGCGCTTGCTTTTTTCTGGCGGGGGCGCCTTGAGGGGGCGGCGGGCCTGAGGTGGGGTCCCTTCTCCAGCCTGGACCCCGGACCTGTTTCTCGCCCCCTCCGCCCCTGCCCGTCCCACACCTGGGGCTCCGCCCCGGACCTCGCTCCTCAAACGCCGGAGGCGCTGAAAGCAGAGCCGGGGAATTCCGGCGGAGGGCGGGAGACCTCAGCCCGTCCGGCGTTTGAGGACGAGGCCGTCCAGGCCGATTCGAGGTGGACCGTTCCGGCCGAGGGCAGGAGCTCTCGGCCCGTCCGGCGTTTGAGGACGAGGCCGTCCAGGCCGATGCCCAGGCGCGGCCGAGCCCACCGCCAGGGCTGAGGCACAGGAGCCTGCCCTGGGCTCCGGCAACAGGAGCCGACTGGGCTGCGGCACCGCAGGGGCGGGTGGGCCCGCCGGGCTACGGGGACGGCGCCGGTGCCGGGTCCGTGGCAGGCAGCCTCCGGCGGCGACGGCGCTTGAGGAGCGCCCAGGGCCCCCGCGGCCCCGTGGGCATGGCGGCAGTGACCTCCGTGCCGGGCTCGGACACGGCCTCCGCCGCCGCCCGGGCCACCGGCAGGAACCCCTCGCGCCGAGAGGCGTCCGGCCGCTCCTCGTCGGCCGGCCACAGGCCGAGCGCGGCGCACACCGTGGGCAGCACCGCCATCGCGGCCGTCGCGTACCCCTCCGCGGACGGGTGGTAGTTGTCGGGGCCGAACAGCTCCCGCGGGTTCGCCTCGAACTCGGGGCCCAGCAGGTCGCCCAGCGACACCGTCCGGCCGCCCTGCTCGACCGTGCCGATGGTCTGCGCGGCGGCGAGCTGGCGCGACGCCCGCCGCGCCAGCCACCGCAGCGGCTGCTGGACCTGCTCGACGGTGCCCAGGTCGGGGCAGGTGCCGACGATGACCTCCGCACCCGCCGTGCGCAGCCGCCGCACCGCCGAGGACAGATGGCGCACGGACCGGGTCGGCGGCATCCGGTGCGTCACGTCGTTCGCACCGATCATGATCACGCAGACGTCGGGCACGCGGGCGGGATCCGCGAGGGCGAGCACCACCTGACGGTCCAGGTCGTCCGACTGGGCACCGGGCAGCGCCACGTTGCACAGTTCCACCGGCCGCTCGGCCACCGCGGCGAGCCCGGAGGCCAGCAGCGCGCCCGGTGTCTGCCGGGCGCGGTGCACGCCCTGCCCCGCGGCCGTGGAGTCGCCGAGCATCGTCAGGCGGAGCGGGGCCTCGCCGGGGGCGGCGCCGGCGTAGTCGTATCCGTACAGGCCGTCGGCGCGCGGCGCGTACGGCGCGCTCCCGTTGCCCACCTGGCGCTTCGCCAGCTGCACCTCGGCCAGCACCAGGCCGACGGCGGCCGCGCCCACCAGGCCGATCCCACCACCGCCGTACGCCGCGCCCGCCGCGATGCGCCGCGCCACCCTCGCCCTCGACAAGCTCGACATCCTTGGCCGCCACCTCCTCGTAGCCGTACAAACACTGCTTGCCCCGTGCAGAGGGTCAGCCAATCTCAACGGTGCGTGAACAGTCCCCCAGGGCCTTAGGCTGACGGGACCATCCCATTTAGAACGCAGCTCCGGAGACAACGGTGCAATTCCACGACTCGATGATCAGCCTCGTCGGCAACACCCCGTTGGTGAGGCTCAACAGCGTGACCGCGGGCATCCAGGCGACCGTCCTCGCGAAGGTCGAGTACTTCAACCCCGGCGGGTCCGTGAAGGACCGCATCGCCCTGCGGATGATCGAGGCCGCGGAGGAGAGCGGCGCGCTCAAGCCGGGCGGCACCATCGTCGAGCCGACCAGCGGCAACACCGGCGTCGGTCTGGCCATCGTCGCTCAGCAGAAGGGGTACAAGTGCATCTTCGTGTGCCCCGACAAGGTGAGCACCGACAAGATCAACGTACTGCGCGCCTACGGGGCCGAGGTGGTCGTCTGCCCGACCGCCGTGGACCCGGAGCACCCCGACTCGTACTACAACGTCTCCGACCGGCTCGTGCGCGAGACGCCCGGCGCCTGGAAGCCGGACCAGTACTCCAACCCGAACAACCCGCTCTCGCACTATCACTCCACCGGCCCCGAGCTGTGGGAGCAGACGGAGGGCAGGATCACCCACTTCGTGGCGGGCGTCGGCACCGGAGGGACCATCTCCGGCACCGGCCGCTACCTGAAGGACGCCAGTGACGGCAAGGTCCAGGTCATCGGCGCCGACCCGGAGGGTTCCGTGTACTCCGGCGGCTCCGGGCGCCCGTACCTCGTCGAGGGCGTCGGCGAGGACTTCTGGCCGACGGCCTACGACCGGACCGTCGCCGACGAGATCGTCGCCGTGTCCGACAAGGACTCCTTCCAGATGACGCGCCGGCTCGCCAAGGAGGAGGGCCTGCTGGTCGGCGGCTCCTGCGGGATGGCCGTGGTCGCCGCGCTGCGGGTCGCCGAACGCCTCGGGCCCGACGATGTCGTCGTCGTGCTGCTGCCCGACAGCGGCCGCGGCTACCTCAGCAAGATCTTCAACGACGAGTGGATGGCCGACTACGGCTTCCTGGACGACTCCGGTCCGAGCGCGCGCGTCGGTGACGTGCTGAACGACAAGGCCGGCGGCTCCATCCCCTCCCTCGTCCACATGCACCCGGACGAGACCGTCGGCGAGGCCATCGAGGTGCTGCGCGAGTACGGCGTCTCGCAGATGCCGATCGTCAAGCCGGGCGCCGGCCACCCGGACGTGATGGCCGCCGAGGTCGTCGGCTCGGTCGTCGAGCGTGAGCTGCTCGACGCCCTGTTCACCCAGCGCGCCTCCCTCCAGGACCCGCTGGAGAAGCACATGTCGGCGCCGCTGCCGCAGGTCGGCTCCGGGGAGCCGGTCGGTGACCTGATGTCGGTGCTCGGCTCCGCCGACGCGGCGATCGTGCTCGTCGAGGGCAAGCCGACCGGCGTGGTCAGCCGCCAGGACCTGCTGTCCTTCCTCGCCAAGGGCGGCGCCAAGCAGTGACGCGCAGGGCCGCCGCCCGTCCGGTGCGGGCGGGCGGCACCCGGCGGGCGTACGAGGTGTCCGTCGGGTGACGGATCCTCCGGCGGCGCCGGTCGGGACTTCGCGGAAGTGGTACGAGCGTGTCACGTCCGCGCAGCACCCGCTTAACACGCGTCCGGCACATTGGTGGATGTCGGCAGGGCGGGAGCGGCTCCCCGCCCGGGCCGGCACCGAAACGGCGCCAAGGACCTCCGGAGCGGCTCCCGGACCTCCATGGACGCCACGGACGCGCAAGCCCGGCCCTGACCCGGCCCGCGTCCCTCGCGGGGACCGCCGTCGTCCCGCCCCCCGGTGACGGGGGTGCGGCGGTCCCCGCGCAACACGTCACGAGGGCCCGGCACCTCTCACAGGTGCCGGGCCCTCGTGTGTCGTCCGCGACGCCGGCCGGCAGGCCCTCGTGCCGGTGCGCTCACTCCTCCCAGTCGGAGTCCGGCCGGTCCTTGCGGCGGCCGAAGAAGTGGGGGGACAGGCGCGCGGCCTGGACCACGTTGACCCCGACGATGCCGCCCCAGGCGACGAGCAGGCCGGGCAGGTGCGCGACGCCGCCGCCGATCGCGGACAGCGGGATCGCGAGGACGAGCGAGACGATCCCGAACCCGAAGCGCTCGCCCCAGGAGTCGGTCGACTGCGGTGAGCGCGCACCGCGGGCCACCACCATCTGCTGTTCGGCGAGCTGACGGCGCACCCGGCGGTCGACCGCGCCGTCGAGGCGCTGCTCGACCTTCTCCAGGAACGAGTCGACCAGCGCGGACTCGTACTCGTCACCCAGCTCCCTGCGCGCGTGCAGGGTGGCGTCGAGTTCCTTCTTCAATTCGGCGTCGCCGCCTTCCCTACCGGTCATACCGCTCACGGTAGGCAGCCGGGGCCGCCGTGACACTGGGGTTAGCCCCCCTGTTCGGGCTGTGCCGCACCCCCGTACGCGCGGCGGTGGGCCGGGGCGGCCGCGGCCTCGGGGCGGCCGGCGCCGTGTTCCGGTCAGGCCAGCAGGTGCACCCGTCCGCTGTCGAGGTCGAAGCGGGCGGCGGTCACCTCGGCCGCGTCGAAGGCCGGGTCGGCCCTGATCGCGTCCCGGACCCACGAGGTGTGCGCCCGTACGGTGTGGTCGGCCCAGTCCCCGGGGACCGGCCGGGTCCGCCGTGCCGCGGGCAGGATCTCGTCCACGAGCACCCGCAGGTGTCCCGGCACGGGCGTCCCGTCGCGCAGGTGCGCGAGAGCCGCCGCGATCGCCCCGCACCGCTCGTGTCCGAGGACCAGCACCAGCGGGATGCCGAGTTCGGCCACGCCGTACTGGACGGACGCGAGCCCCGCCTCGTCCAGCACCTGTGCCGCCGTGCGTATGCAGAGCAGGTCCCCGAGCCCCTGGTCGAAGACGAGTTCGGGCGGGACGCGCGAGTCGATGCAGCCGACGACCACCGCGAAGGGCTGCTGCCCCGCAGCCAGCAGCCGCCGCCGGTCGCGGCCCTGGTGAGGATGGCGGGGCGTGCCGGCGGCGTACCGCCGGTTGCCCGCGAGGAGTTCGGCGAGGGCCGCGCGGGCGGACGCCGGACGGGGATGCGGTGCGGCGGCGGCCGGTGCCGCCGCCGGTGCCGCGGTGAGCGCGGCGCAGGCCGCCGCGAGAAGGACCCTGCGGTTCGAGGGCATGACGCTCCCTCAGGAGAGGTGCTGGTGACGCTCACTCACCGTAGGCACGTATCCGCCTCGTCGGCTGCCCCTTTCACCGCATCCGGTGATTCGGAGGCGGGCTCATCGCTCCTGGTGCGCCGGCCGGGGACCGGGGGCCGGTTCGTGAGCCGTCCGCTCCGGGAGATGCGCCGTGTTGCGCCGCGCGACCAGCCGGTACAGGAGCGCCGGTACCGCGAGCCCCACGATCCAGGAGATGTCCGCACCGCCCAGCGGTGCCACGAACGGGCCCGTGAAGAAGCTCGTCGAGAGGAACGGCAGCTGGGCGAGCAGTCCTGCCGCGTACACCCCGAGCGCGTCCCAGCGCCACGCTCCGTAGCGGCCGTTCGGGTCCGACAGGGCGGGGATGTCGTACCGCTCCTTGGAGATCAGGTAGTAGTCGACCAGGTTGATCGCCGACCAGGGGGTGAAGAAGGTCAGCAGGAACAGCAGGAAGTCCTTGAACGAGGACAGGAAGCTGTCCTTGCCGAGCAGCGCGACCGCCGTGCCGGCCACCATGATCAGGCCGATGTACGCCGCCCGGCCGGCCCGCGACAGCACCCGCTGGCCGCGGAAGCCGCTGACGCTCGTCACCATCGACATGAAACCGCCGTAGGTGTTGAGCACGTTGATGGTCAGCTTGCCGAGCGCGATCACGAAGTAGAAGAAGGACGCGACGAGTCCGGTGCCGCCGAGCGCGACGACGTAACCGACCTGGCTCGCCAGGAACTTTTCGCCCGCCGTGGCCGCGACCAGGACTCCGAAGGTCATGGACCACTGGGAGCCGAGGGCCGAGCCGGCGAGGGTCCACCAGAAGGTGGCGCGCGCCGACGTCGTACGGGGCAGATAACGCGAGTAGTCGGCGACGTAGGGGCCGAAGGCCAGCTGCCAGGACGCCGACAGGGACATCGCCAGCAGGAACATGGGGAGGTCGAAGCGGGCGTCTCCGAACAGGGCCCCGAAGTCCACCCGGTCCAGCAGCCTGATCCCGAGGTACACGAACGCGAGGGCGCAGATCACGCTCGCGACCCGGCCGAGCGCGTGGATGACCTTGTAGCCCACCGCAGCCGTCACGGCCGTGACCACGGCGAAGACGACGATGCCGGTGGTGTCGTCGGTGTGCGTGAGTTCGCCGACGGCCTGACCGGCCAGGACGCTGCCGCTGGCGAAGAAGCCGACGTACATCAGGACGACGAGGAGGAGGGGGATCACCGCGCCGCGCACCCCGAACTGCGCCCGGGACTGGATCATCTGCGGCAGGCCCAGCTTCGGGCCCTGCGCCGAGTGCAGCGCCATCACCGCGCCGCCCAGCAGATTGCCGAGCAGCAGGCCGACGATCGACCAGACCACGTCGCCGCCGAAGACGACGGCGAGTGCGCCGGTGACGACGGCGGTGATCTGGAGGTTGGCGCCGAGCCAGAGGGTGAACTGGGAGAACGCCGTGCCGTGGCGTTCCTCGTCGGGGACCACGTCGATGGAGCGCAGCTCCACGATGCCGCCCGCCATCACTTGGCCAGCCCGTGCTGCCGGGCGTACGTGTTCGCCACGTCCTCGGGGTCCTTCTTGTCCTTGTCCACCTGGCGGTTGAGCTCGGTGAGCTGGGCGGTGGTGAGCACGTTGCCGAGCTCGGCGAGCGCCTTGCGGACCGTGGAGTCGGCCTTGCGGTCGGCGACGAGCGGCACGATGTGCTGGCCGGGGATGAGGTTCTTGGGGTCGGACAGCACCACCCAGTCGTTGGCCCGGATGTCGGTGTCGGTGGTGAAGAGGTTCGCCACGTCGACGTCGCCCTTCTTCAGGGCGCCCTTGACCAGCGGGCCGGAGGAGTCGAGGGACTTGAACTCCTTGAAATCCACCCCGTACACGTCCTTCAGGCCGACCACGCCGACCTCGCGCTTCTTGACCTCGGGGGCGGCGCCGACGACGAGCTTGCCGTTCTGCTTCGCGAGATCGGCGAGCGTGGACAGGCCGTACTTCCGTGCGGTCTCCCGGGTGACCACGAAGGCGTCCGAGTCCTCCGCCATGCCGTACGGGAGGACCTGGAGGCCGGCCGGGAGCGCCATCGCGAGGGCGTTCTGCATCTCGCCCTCCTCGGTGGCCCTGGACTTCGGGGCCAGGTAGTGGAGCAGGGCGCCCTGGTACTCGGGGAGCAGATCGATGTCGCCGCCCTTGAGCGCGGGGATGAGGATCTCGCGGGTGCCGAGGTTGGGGCGGACGGTCGTCTTCACACCGGCGGCCTCCAGGACGGCGGCGTACAGGTATCCGAGGACCTGGTTCTCGGTGAAGTTGGCGGTGCCGATGGTGACACCGCCCTTGCTGGAGCCGCTGCCGCCGTTGCCAGCGGAGCCCCCGCCGTCGAGCGAGGTGATGCCGCTGCCGCAGGCGGTCAGGACGGGGACGGAGACGGCCGCGCCGGCGAGCGCGCCGAGGAGGGTGCGACGGTTCATGACTGGGGTGCTCCTAGGCGGGACGGTGGCGGAACAGGACGCGCTGGAGCGCGGAGAGAGCGAGGTCGAGGACGACGGCGACCACGGCGACGAGCACCGCCCCGCCGAGGACCTGCACCAGATCGCGCTGGGCGAGGCCGTCGAAGACGTAGCGGCCGAGGCCGCCGAAGGAGACGTACGCGGCGATGGTGGCCGTCGCCACGACCTGGATCAGCGCGAGCCGCAGGCCCGTCATGATCAGGGGGAGTGCGAGGGGCAGCTCGACCTGGAGGAGCACCTGGTGGCCGCGCATGCCCTGGCCGCGTGCCGCGTCCTTCACGTCCACGTCGACGGCGTTCATGCCGGCGTAGGTGTTCGTCACGATCGACGGGACGGCGAGCGCGACGAGCGCGATGTACACCGGCCACATCGACAGACCGCTCGCCAGGAAGACGAGGACGACCAGGCCGACCGTGGGCAGCGCGCGGCCGAAGGAGGCGAGGTTGATCGCGAGGAAGGCGCCGCGGCCGGTGTGCCCGATCAGCAGGCCGACGGGGAGCGCGATGGCGGCGGCGACGAGCGTGGCGAGCAGGGAGTACTGGAGGTGTTCGGCCAGGCGGTGGGCGATCCCGTCCGTGCCGGACCACTGGTCGCCGCTGACCAGCCAGCTGCCGAGGTTCTCGAAGAGTTCGTACATCAGGCGCGCCGCCTCGTCCAAGGGGTGAGTGCGTGCTGGACCGCGACCAGCAGCGCGTCCGCGACCAGGGCCAGCAGCAGGGTCAGGACGACGCCGACGATCACCGGCGTCGGGAAGTTGCGCTGGAAGCCGTCGGTGAACAGCTGGCCGAGCCCGCCGTCGCCGATGTACGTCGCGACGGAGACCAGCGAGATCGACATGACCGTGGCGATCCGCACGCCGGCCATGATCACCGGCAGGGCCAGCGGGAGTTCGACGGTGAGCAGGGTCCGCAGCGGGCGGGTGCCCATGGCCTTCGCGGCCTCCTTCGTCCTCGCCGGGACAGAGTCGAGGCCCTCGACGGTGTTCCGCAGGAGGACGACCAAGGTGTAGATCGTCAGGCCGATGACGGTGGTGGTGCGGGTGAGCCCGCTGACCGGCAGCAGCAGGACGAAGACCGCGATCGACGGGATCGTGAACAGCACGTTCGAGAGCCCGAGGAGGAGACCGCGCAGCGGGCGCACGCGGTGGGCGAGCACGGCCAGCGGCAGCGAGATCAGCAGGCCGAGGAGCACGGCGGTGAGCGCGGCTTCGAGGTGGGAGACGGTGAGCGAGGTCAGGTCGTCGGTGTGGTCGCCTATCCACGACCAGTCGACGGTCATGCGGCCACGTCCGCGGCGGTCGCGGCACCGGCCGCGCTGTGCGCCCGGCCCGCGTGCTCGTGGATGTCCTCGCGGGAGGTCACGCCGGTGAGCAGGCCGTCACCGTCGACGCGGGCGACCAGGCCGGCCGGGGAGGCGACCGACTCGTTGAGCGCGGACAGCAGGGAGTCGCCGACCTTCAGCGGTCGCAGGGGCACCTCGCCGTCCTTGGACGGGGAGCGCCAGGCCAGCGGCCTGCGCGCCTCGTCGAGTACGAGGGTCCAGGGGCCGTCCTGCGGGGCCGCGGCCTGCGGGACGTCGGCGAGGGTCGTCAGCGAGAGGAGCTTCAGACCGCGCTCCGCGCCGAGGAAGTCCGCGACGAAGTCGTCCGCGGGGCGGGCGAGCAGCTCCGCGGGGGCCGCGCACTGCACCAGGTGGCCGCCGGTGCGGAAGACCGCGATCTGGTCGCCGAGCCGTACCGCCTCGTCGATGTCGTGGGTGACGAAGACGATGGTCTTGCTCAGCTCCTTCTGCAGGCGCAGCAGTTCGTCCTGGAGCTGGGTGCGCACGACCGGGTCGACGGCGCCGAAGGGCTCGTCCATGAGGAGGACCGGCGGGTCGGCGGCGAGGGCGCGGGCGACGCCGACGCGCTGCTGCTGGCCGCCGGAGAGCTGGTGCGGGTACCGCTTGCCGGCGTCGGCGTTCAGGCCGACGGTCTCCAGCAGTTCGGCCGCCCGGGAGCGGGCCTTCCTGCGGCCCCAGCCCAGCAGGAGCGGCACGGTGGCGATGTTGTCGAGCACTGTGCGGTGCGGGAAGAGCCCGGACTGCTGGATGACGTAGCCGATGGAGCGGCGCAGTTCCGCGGCGTCCTGCTCCAGGACGTCCTTGCCGCCGACGCGGATGGTCCCGGAGGTCGGCTCGACCATCCGGTTGATCATCCGGAGGGTGGTCGTCTTGCCGCAACCGGAAGACCCGACGAGTACGGTCACGCCGCCTTCCGGCATCTCCAGGGAGAGGTCGTGGACTGCTGTCGTGCCATTGGGGAAGCGCTTGTGGACCGTGTCGAACTGGATCATGAGGTGTCCCTTGCCCGGTCTGTATATCGTCATGCAGAGTTCTCTGTATCTGAATAGGTTGTCAACGGTCCAGCGTTAATCGCTGGCCATTAATGGCCGTCAGGCAAGATTGAATGTCCGGGTTGAGGGGAGTATGGGCGTAATGGCGTCTCGGAGTGTGGACACGTCGAGTACGGCGGCGCCCCTGTCGGTGACCGATCTCGTGGTCCTGGACGGGCGCGGCACCGGTGTCGACGACGTCGTGCGCCTCGCCGACGGGACCGCGCGGCCGGTGCCGGCCACCGATGCGATGAAGCGGGTCGAGGAGTCCTGGGACGCCGCCCGGCAGATCGCCGCGACCGGACGCGTCTACGGCCGCTCCACCGGCGTCGGCGCGAACCGGAACGAGGACGTGCCCACCGAGGCGGCCGCCGACCACGGGCTGCGCCTGTTGCGCAGTCACGCCGGAGCCATCGGCGAGGAGCTTCCCGCCCGCCAGGTCCGCGCCATGCTCGCCGTCCGCGCCAACCAGCTCCTCGCGGGCGGCGCCGGCCTGCGGCCCACCGTCGTCACGGCCCTGTGCGAGGCACTGGAGAGCGGCGCGTACCCCGCGGTCAACGAATTCGGCTCGGTGGGCACGGGCGACATCGCGGCACTCGCCCAGGTGGGCCTGGCGCTGGCGGGGGAGCACCCCTGGCGCGGGCCGGGCGCCCCCGACGCGCAGCCCCTGGACAACAACGACGCCCTCGCGCTCATCAGCAGCAACGCGCTCACCCTCGGCCAGTCCGCCCTCGCGCTGCACGAACTGCGTGCCCTGATCGAGGCCACCCAGGTGGTGGCCGCACTGTCGCTGCTGGCCGTCGACGGGTCGCACGAGGCGTACGCGGAGCCCGTGCACGCCGCCCGCCCGCACCGGGGATCGGCCGAAGTGGCCCGGCGGATGCGGACGTTGATCGGCGCGGCGGACCGGCCCACCCCTCCGCTCGGCCGCATCCAGGACCCGTACGGCTTCCGGTGCGTGCCGCAGATCCACGGTCCCGCGCACGACGCGGCGGACGCACTGGACGGCGTCCTCACGGTCGAGATCAACGCCGCCGCCGAGAACCCGCTGATCTCGCCCGAGGACATGGCCGCCTACCACCACGGCGGCTTCTATCAGGCCCAACTCGCGCTTGCCCTGGACCACTTCAGGCTGGCCGTGACCCAGGTGGCGCGGCTGTCCACCTCCCGGCTCTCCACCCTGAACGAACCGGCCTACACCCGTCTGCGTCCCTTCCTCGCCGACCCGGAGCCCGCGTCCTCCGGGGTGATGATCCTGGAGTACGCCGCCGGTGCCGCGCTCGGTGACCTGCGGGCCTTCTCCGCGCCCGCCTCGCTCGGACACGCTGTACTCTCCCGGGGCGTCGAGGAGCAGGCGAGCTTCGCCTCGCTCGCCGCGCGCCAGACACTGCGGGCGTGCGGCGCGTACCGTCTCGTCGTCGGCTGCGAGCTGGTCGCCGCCGTACGGGCGCTGCGCCAGCGCGACCTGCGGCCCGAGCCGGACCTTCCGGTGGGCCGGGCGCTGGAGCTGGCCGAGTCGGTGCTCGATCCGGAGCAGGCCGACCGGCCGCTCACGGACGACGTGACGGCGGCGGCCGCGCTGCTGGACCGGTTCACGGACATCTGGAGGGGGAGCACGTCATGAGCGCGGGCAAGAGCGTGGGCAGGAACGCGGGCGACGTGGCGGCGGCCGCGGACGGGGACGGCGTGGGCAGGAACGCGGGAACCGTCCCGGACCCGGAGGACGGCGCGGGCGCCGTCGTGTCCGACAGCCCCGCCGCACGGCTGCAGGCGCTCTTCGAGGGGCACCGCCTCACACCGACCCAGCGGCGCATCGCGCACAGCATGGTGCGGCGCGCGGCCGACGTGCCGTTCCTGTCCAGCGTCGAGCTCGCCGAGCTCGCCGGGGTCAGCCAGCCCTCCGTGACCCGCTTCGCGGTGGCCCTCGGCTTCGACGGCTATCCGGCGCTGCGCAAGCATCTGCGCGAGGTCGCCCCCGCGGAACCGGCCGCGGACACCGCCTCGTACAACGAGTACCAGCAGGCCGTCGAGGCCGAGATCGAGAACCTGAGGCACCTCGCGGAGGCGCTCGCCGACCCCCGTCCGGTGGCCAGGGCGGGCCGGCTCCTCGCGGCCTCCCGCCCGCTGCCCGTCCTCGGACTGCGGGCCGCCGCGTCCCAGGCGTACGGCTTCGCGTACTTCGCCGCCAAGGTCCACCCGGACGTACGGCTGCTGCACGAGGGCGGCACCATGCTCCACGACCGCATCGACGGAGCCGTGCGGGCCGGCGCCACGGCCCTGCTGTGCTTCGCGCTGCCCCGCCACCCGCGCGAGGTCGTCGACTCGCTGGCCTACGCGAAGCAGGCCGGGCTGACCGTCGTGACCGTCGCGGACTCCGCCTTCGCGCCGGTGGCGAAGGCGTCGGACCTCCTGCTGCCCGCTGCCGTCGGCACCGGCCTCGCCTTCGACACGGCGTGCTCCCCGATGCTGCTGGGGCGCGTCCTGCTGGAGGCCATGTGCGACGACCTGCCCGACGCGCAGGCGCGGTTGGAGGAGTTCGACACGCGGGCCGCGGCCCGGGGCCTGTTCACCGAGTAGCCGTGGCGGCACGCGGCTGCGCCTCTCAGACTCGTCTCACCTTCTTCGGCTACCGTGCCCGCCCGACAGAGCGAACGGTGAGCTGAGGAGGCGGAGCGTGGCGCGCGGAGGGCAGGGACTGGCCCGGGTGGCCGTCGTCGTGCGGGCGGGTGCCGCACCACTGTGGTGGTGCGGGGTGTTCGCGGCCGGGATCGGGGTGCTGGTCCCCGGTCTGACCGGCCGCCGGATCGGGGTGATGGCCGGAGCCGCGCTGTTCCTCGTGGCGGCCGCCGTGACGGCGCGCGTGCGCCGCAAGCGGTACGCGGCCCTGGTCAGCTCCGCGGCCCGTGCCGGCAAGCAGGACGTGCTCCAGGACCGTGCCGTGACGGTGCGCAACTGGCGCCGGGGCCACCGTTGGTGGCTCGTCCTGGCTTTCCTGGCCGCGCTCGGCAGCTCCTTCGCGGTGCCCGCCGCGGGTGGCATGCTGCTGGCGGGCGTGGGGACCGGGCTGTGGCTCAAGGCCGGCTGGCTCGGGCGCCGCGAGCGCGCCGGGGAGACGCTGATCTGGGTGCGGGTCGACTGGCTCGGCCGCCGCGCGGGCGCCCCGGCGGGCAGGCCGGTCAAGGCCTGCCGTGCCACCGGCGTCGCGGCCGGCGACGCCGCGCCCGGAGGGGCGCGGCGCCGCTGACCGCGAAATGGCGGGTGCCGGTGACGTGACGGGGCGCTAGACCTCCAGGTCGGCCTCGATCCTGCGCAGTTGGTGCCGGGCCATCGCCAGGTTGGCCCGTTTGCTGTCGAGCACCAGGTACAGGAAGAGGCCGTTCCCTCCCCGGCCCTTGAGCAGCCGGATCAGGTGGTACTGGTCGGACAGCGTGATCAGGATGTCCTCGATCTCGCCCTTGAGACCGAGGTGTTCCATGGTGCGGATCTTCGCGCGGACGACATCGGTGTTGCCGGCCGCCGCGACATTGAGGTCGAAGCCCTTGCTGCCGCCGATCGTGCCCAGCGCCATTCCGCTGGTGTAGTCGACGAGAGCCGCTCCGGTCGCGCCCTCGATGGACGCCATAGCCTCTTTCAGCGTGGTTTCGGTGTTCGCCATGGTGGATTGCTTCCTTTCAGCTTTCCGATGTGGTCGGGGTGTTGGGTGCGGTGGTGGTGCGCGCGTTCCCCGGGCCGCGCGCCGTGCGGGTACGTGTGGTCGGGGCCCCGGACGGGGCCTTCCCCGAGGCCCTGGCCGGGCCGAGCGGTTCGCCGCGTGCGGTGGCGGCGTCCACGAGCTCCCCGATCCGGGTCCCGGAACGGCGCCCTTCCAGGTGGAGCCGGCCGACGTTGACCCGGTCCTGGGCCAGCAGCGTCAGCACGGCGGAGGTGCCCGCCGCGTACGTGGCGACATAGCCGTGCACGCCGCGGACCAGCAGCTCGCGGAAGTCGCCCTGTTCGGTCGCGTCCGTCATCCGTGCGGCGACCCCCAGCGCCGCGGCGGTGAGCGCGGCCAGCCCGTCCGGCTCCACACCGGGGGTGTCGTGGGCGAGGACGAGACCGTCCGCGCTGGCCGCGAGCGCCCCGGTCAGCTGGGGCACCCGGGCCCGCAACCGGTGGAGTTCGTCCAGGACTTCGGGCTCCGCCGCCATCAGCAGTCTCCTCTCGGCACGCTGTCGTAGCGCGCGGATCACAAGGCCTCCCCCGGGTTGGGACTCACAGGGCCTCCAGCGCTTCTCGGAGCCGCCGCAGCAGCGCGACGTCGGGATCGGCGGAGGGCTGGGTGAGCACGCCGGGCAGGGAAGGCGGCTGCGGCGCGGATACGGCCCCCACCAGGCCGGCGGCGGCCAGCCGGCGCAGGTCGACCAGGGTGTGGAAGGCCGGCCGCCCGAGCGCGACGGAGATGTCGACGGCGGACCGCACGCCGTCGACCCGGCCGAGTACGGCTTCCTGGCGCAGCGGCACGGACGGCCCGGCGGGCAGCCCGGAGCGCAGCAGCGGAGCCGTGTCCGTCGCCGGGTCGGGCCAGATGCGGTGCAGCAGTTCGCGGCGGCGCACCGTCTCGCGCTCCAGCGCGGCCACGGGCACGGGGTGGACGGGGCCCAGCCAGTGCGCGGCCCCGTAGCGGAAACGGGTCGGGGAGCTGCTCGGGCCGAGCACGAAGTACGCCGCGTCGTACAGCGCGCCGAGGTGACACAGCTCCAGCGCGCCCTCGGCGATCCGGCCGTGGTCGACGAGGAACCGGCCGACCCGGCGGCGGGCGCCGGCCGCCGCGACGGCCTCCCGCCACGCCTCTGCGTCCAGCGCTCCGCGGGCGGCCAGCAGCACGTCGAGCCCTGGGGTGGAGGGGCTCTCGGCGTGCACCACCTGACCGTCGGCGAGGTACAGGGTGCCGTGTTCGCGGATGAGGACGCCGGTGGCCCGTTCGTCGGCGAGGCGGCTGAGCATCGGCGAGACGCCGCCGGTGCCGCTGGTGCCCGCCGCCCTGTCCCGCACGGGGAGGCGGGGCGGCGGAGGTGTTCTGACCGTCGTCATCCCAGCACCAGCCGTCCGGCCATCTCGCCGAGCCGTATCCGGGCCAGCGCGAGATTCCCGTCGGAGCGGGCCAGCCACAGGTGCAGGAACACGCTGCTGTCGAAGGTCGTCCGTACGAACCGCAGCAGGTGGTAGCTGTCGCGGTTGCTGATGATCAGGTCCTCGACCGGGGTCTCCTGCTCCGACCAGTCGGAGCCGTCCGACGGGGCGAAGGCGCTGTGTTCCGCGGCGAGCCGGGCGAGTTCGGCGGCCTCCGCCGCCGTCGTCTCGTGGTCACCGCCCGGCGCGTCCCCCACGGTGCCCAGGGCCAGCCCGCTGGTCCAGTCGACCACCGCCGCACCCCGCGCACCGGGCAGTGTCATGGCTTCCAGTAGGCACTCGTCGATTCCGGGCACCGTCTCTCCCCTCCCGCCAAGGGTTCGGCCGAGTGACGCCGAAGTTACGCAACGTGTGCGTGGCGGGTGAGGGATCCGGCATTTTCCTGTGGAACATGCCCGCGGTGACTAAGGTGGGTCAACTGACCACATTCTGTGGCCGGTAGGCGTCGTCGCGCACGGGTGGCCGGGGCGCCCAGGAGTGCGGAGAGGCGTGCGTCCCCGTGAGCGCCCCCGACGGCATCCCTAGAGCCCTGTGAGGGCGGACCGCTGCGCCCCGCCGGACTCCGCGACGATCTCGTCGACGGTCTGCGGCTCGCGGACGACCGCGAAGCGCACGGCGCCCCCCGTGTCCCGGGCGAACCCGAAGATCCCGGGGCGGGCCAGGGAGTTGTACGCGTAGTGGTGGGCGAAGTAGTACGCCCCCGTGTCCAGCGCGGCCGCGTGGTCGCCCTGTTCGAGCAGCGGCAGCGCGCGCCCCTCGGCGAGCAGGTCGCCGGCGAAGCAGGCGGGGCCCGCGACGTCCTGGACGACGTCCGGGCCCGTCTTGGGCCGGCCCTTCGCGTCGTACGCGGCGATCCGCAGCGGCCACGACGCCGGCGCGTACACCGTGCGGGCCGCCACCTGGACCCCGGCGTGCGTGACCGCGACCTTCCGCCCTCCGGCGGACTTCGCGTACTCGACCCGCGCGAGCACCGTCCCGTGCTTGGCGAGCAGCGACCGTCCGAACTCGGTGACCAGGCCGTACCGCCCGTCGAACAGCCCCGGCACCGCCTCCGACAGCAGCCGCGCGTACTGCGCGTACGTCGGTGTCGTCGCGTCGGAGCCGAAGTTGACCGGCAGCCCGCCGCCGATGTCGATCGTGTCGACCTGCCGCCGTCCGACGTGCCGGTTGATCTCCTCGGCCAGTGCGTACACCTCCGCCACCCCCTGCGCCATCAGCGACAGCGGGACGCCCTGCGAGCCGGAGTGCAGGTGCAGCCGGGTCAGCCACGGACGGCCGGCGAACGCCTCGACGAGCCACTGGCGCGCGCCCTCGTCGCGCAGTGCGACCCCGAACTTGGAGGTCGCCGTGGCGGTGGACAGCGCCTCGATGGAACCCCCGCCGACCTGCGGGTTCACCCGGATTCCGAGGGGAGTGCGGGTGGGCGCGGACCGGACGGCCGCGTCCAGTCGGTCCAGCTCCTGCGCATTGTCCGCGTTGACCGCGATCCCCAGCGCCAGCGCCTCGCGCAACTCGGCCTTCGTCTTGGCGGGGGAGTCGAGGACGGTGCGCGCGGGGGGCACTCCGGCCGCGCGCGCCAGCGCGAGCTCCCCGGGGCTCGCCACCTCCGCGCCGATGCCCTCCTCGTACAGCAGCCGCAGGACGGGCACGAGCGGGGCCGCCTTCACCGCGAATGCGTGCAGCACCGGCGTGCCGGGGGCGGTCACCGCCGCGAAGGCGGCCCGCAGGTCGGCCGCCGACGCCCTGATGCCGTGCACGTCGAGGAGGGCGACGACGGGCGTCCCCGGCCCGGTCAGACCCTGCTCGACCGCGGCCCGGACCGCCTCGTCGCGCCGGGCCGCCCGGTCGGCGTCCCCTTCGGGCGAGCCGTTCCCGCACGGCCCGCTGCGCCCCGCAGGGGCCCGCGGCGGGACGGGCCCGCCCGCGCCCCGGGCGCCCGTCGCCCCGCTGCCGGGAGCGGCCCCGTGCGCGCCGCTCCGGTCCGTCCCGTTCCCGCCCTCCACGTGCTCCACCGGATCCCCCGCCCTGTCCCTGTCTGCACCCATACATCCCAGCCAAACATCCACGGCTCGGCGGCGCTGGCGCATGCCGCTATTGACTAGCTCTATTCAAGAAGTCAAGATGTGAATATCCATAGCAACAGTCGCTGAAACAGTCCGGACACCGGACCCGTCCGCACAGGAGGCAGCCCATGTCAGGACCCCGCCCCGTCCGAGCGCCGCGCGGTACGGAACTGAGCGCCCTGGGATGGCAGCAGGAAGCCGCCCTGCGGATGCTGCAGAACAACCTCGACCCCGAGGTCGCCGAGCACCCCGACAAGCTCGTCGTCTACGGCGGCACCGGCAAGGCCGCCCGTGACTGGCGCTCCTTCGACGCCATGGTCCGCACGCTGCGGACCCTGAAGCAGGACGAGACGATGCTCGTCCAGTCCGGCCGTCCCGTCGGCGTCATGCAGACCCACGAGTGGGCCCCGCGCGTCCTCATCGCCAACTCCAACCTGGTCGGCGACTGGGCGAACTGGGAGGAGTTCCGGCGCCTGGAGGCCCTCGGCCTCACCATGTACGGCCAGATGACGGCCGGCTCCTGGATCTACATCGGCACCCAGGGCATCCTCCAGGGCACCTACGAGACCTTCGCCGCCGTCGCCGCGAAGAAGTTCGGCGGCACGCTCGCGGGCACCATCACCCTGACCGCCGGCCTCGGCGGCATGGGCGGCGCCCAGCCGCTCGCCGTGACGATGAACGACGGTGTCGCGATCTGCGTCGACTGCGACCCGCGCGCGATCGAGCGCCGCATCGAGCATCGCTACCTCGACGTGAGGGCCGACTCCCTGGAGCACGCTCTCCAGCTGGCCACCGAGGCCCGCGACCAGCGCAAGCCGCTCTCCATCGGCCTGCTCGGCAACGCGGCGGAGCTGCTGCCCCGCATGCTCGCCGAGGGCGCCCCCATCGACATCGTGACCGACCAGACCTCGGCCCACGACCCGCTCGCCTACCTCCCCGTCGGCATCGACTTCGACGACATGGCCGACGCGGCCGCCAAGGACCCGGCCGGCTTCACCGCCCGCGCCCGCGAGTCGATGGCCAAGCACGTCGAGGCGATGGTCGGCTTCATGGACGCCGGCGCGGAGGTCTTCGACTACGGCAACTCGATCCGCGGCGAGGCCCAGCTCGCCGGGTACGACCGGGCGTTCGCCTTCCCCGGCTTCGTCCCCGCCTACATCCGCCCGCTCTTCTGCGAGGGCAAGGGCCCCTTCCGCTGGGCGGCCCTGTCCGGCGAGGCCTCCGACATCGCCAAGACCGACAAGGCGATCCTCGACCTCTTCCCGGAGAACGAGTCCCTGCACCGCTGGATCAAGATGGCCGGCGAGCGCGTCCACTTCCAGGGTCTGCCCGCCCGCATCTGCTGGCTCGGCTACGGCGAGCGCGACAAGGCCGGCGAGCGGTTCAACGACATGGTCGCGAGCGGCGAGCTCCAGGCACCGCTGGCCATCGGCCGCGACCACCTCGACTGCGGTTCCGTCGCCTCCCCGTACCGCGAGACGGAGGCCATGCTCGACGGCTCCGACGCGATCGCCGACTGGCCGCTGCTGAACGCCATGGTGAACGTCGCCTCCGGCGCCTCCTGGGTCTCCATCCACCACGGCGGCGGCGTCGGCATGGGCCGGTCCATCCACGCGGGCCAGGTCTCCGTCGCCGACGGCACGAAGCTGGCCGGCGAGAAGATCCGCCGGGTCCTGACGAACGACCCCGGCATGGGCGTCATCCGGCACGTCGACGCCGGTTACGACATCGCCGAGTCGGTCGCCGACGAGCGCGGCGTGCGCGTGCCGATGCGTGAGGGCGGCGAGGCGTGAGCTTTCGGAGCATGTGGGCGGAGCTGCTGCCGGTCGGCCGCAGCTCCGCCTCCGGCGGATACCGCCGGTTCGCCTGGACCGGTGCCGACGGCGACTGCCGGGCCTGGTTCAAGGACCAGGCCGAGACCCGCGGCCTCACCTACGAGCTCGACCGGAACGGCAACCAGTGGGCCTGGCTCGGCGACCCCGCCGGGCAGGACGCCGTGGTCACCGGATCGCACCTGGACTCGGTCCCCGACGGAGGCGCCTTCGACGGGCCCCTCGGTGTCGTGTCCTCCTTCGCCGCGCTCGACGAACTCCGCGCGCGGGGCGTCCGGTTCACCAGGCCCGTGGCCGTCGTCAACTTCGGTGACGAGGAGGGCGCCCGGTTCGGGCTCGCCTGCGTCGGCTCCCGGCTCGCGGCCGGACAGCTGACCGTCGAACAGGCCCACCGGCTCACCGACGCGGACGGGGTGACCCTGCCGCAGGCCATGGAACGGGCCGGGTACGACCCCGCCACGATCGGGCCCGACCCCGAGCGGCTCGCCCGGATCGGCGCCTTCGTCGAGCTGCACGTCGAACAGGGCCGCGCCCTCGACCTGAGCGGCGACCGGGTCGGCATCGCCAGCGCCATCTGGCCGCACGGGCGGTGGCGGTTCGACTTCCGCGGCGAGGCCAACCACGCGGGCACGACCCGGCTCGTGGACCGCCGCGACCCGATGATGTCCTACGCCGAGACCGTGCTCGCCGCCCGTCGCGAGGCGGAACTCGCCGGCGCCGTCGCCACCTTCGGGAAGATCTCCGTCGAGCCGAACGGCGTGAACGCGATCCCCTCCCTCGTCCGCGGCTGGCTCGACTCCCGGGCCGCCGACCAGCCGACCCTCGACACCGTCGTCACCGGCATCGAGAAGGCGGCCCGCGAGTACGCCGAGGCGCACGGCATCGAACTCGACGTCGTCCGCGAGTCGTTCACCCCCGTCGTGGAGTTCGAGCACGCGCTGCGCGACGAACTCGCGCGCATCCTGGGCAAGGAGACGGACCTCACCGTCCCCGTCCTGGGTACGGGTGCCGGACACGACGCCGGAATCCTCTCCGGCACCGTCCCGACCGCCATGCTGTTCGTACGCAACCCCACGGGCGTCTCGCACTCCCCGGCCGAGCACGCCGCCGAGGACGACTGCGTGGCCGGGGTGACCGCACTCGCCGACGTACTCGAAGGGCTGGCCTGCAGGTGACGCAGACGTACTGGCTGGAACACGCCTGGCTCGACACCCACGTCGAGCCGGGCGTCGCCCTGGACGTACGGGACGGCCGCATCACCGCGGTCCGCGCCGGAGCCGAGACCCCGCCGCCGGGCGCCGAGATCCTGCGCGGACTGACCCTCCCCGGACTCGCCAACGCCCACTCGCACGCCTTCCACCGGGCCTTGCGCGGCACCGTCCAGGTCGGCTCCGGGACCTTCTGGACCTGGCGCGAGGTCATGTACTCCTTCGCCGACCGGCTGACGCCGGACACCTACCGCGCGCTCGCCCGCGCGGTGTACGCGGAGATGGCGCTCGCGGGCGTCACCGCGGTCGGCGAGTTCCACTACGTGCACCACGCACCCGACGGCACCCCGTACGCCGACCCGAACGCGATGGGCGAAGCGCTGATCGAGGCCGCGCGGGAGGCCGGGATCCGCATCACCCTCCTCGACACGGCCTACCTCTCCTCCGGTTTCGGACAGCCGCCCAACGCGCATCAGCGGCGCTTCTCGGACGGCACGGCCGACGCCTGGGCGCAGCGCGCCTCGCTGCTCAAGGACCGGGAGCACGCACGGATCGGTGCCGCCGTCCACTCCGTACGGGCCGTGCCCGCGGACCAGCTGTCGACCGTGGCGCGCTGGGCCGGGGAACGGAGGGCCCCGCTGCACGTCCACCTGTCCGAGCAGACGGCGGAGAACGAGGCCTGCCGGCAAGCGCACGGCCGCACGCCCACGCGGCTCCTCGCCGACCACGGAGTCCTGGGGCCGCGCACGACCGGCGTCCACAACACGCACCTCACGGACGAGGACATCGCCCTGATCGGCGGTTCGGGCACCGGCACCTGCATGTGCCCGACCACCGAACGCGACCTGGCGGACGGCATCGGGCCGGCCGTCGCCCTCCAGCGGGCCGGCTCGCCCCTGTCCCTGGGCTCCGACAGCCACGCCGTCATCGACCTGCTCGAAGAGGCCCGCGCTATGGAGCTGAACGAGCGCCTGCGCACCCGGACCCGCGGTCACTGGACGGCGGCCGCCCTGCTGCGCGCCGCCTCCGCCGACGGTCACGCGGCCCTCGGCTGGGACGACGCCGGCATCCTCGAAGCGGGCGCGCCCGCCGACTTCACCACGATCGCCCTCGACACGGTCAGAACAGCGGGACCCCTGCCGCGCCTCGGCGCCGAGACGGCCGTGTTCGCCGCGACAGCTGCCGACGTACGCCATACGGTCGTGGCCGGCCGGCACGTCGTACGGGACGGGGCGCACACGCTCGTGCCGGACGTGCCGACCGCGCTCGCGGACGCCGTCGAAGCCCTGCGCGCCTGATGCCCACCCGCAGTCCCGCCACCCCTGAGGACGCCATGAGCAGCACCACCGTCATCACGAACATCGCAAGCCTGGTCACCAACGACCCCTCCCGCGGTGACGGGTCGCCCCTGGGCCTGATCCGGGACGCGGCCGTGGTCATCGACGGCGACCGCGTCGCGTGGACCGGTGCGTCGGACAAGGCGCCCGCCGCCGACAACCGGGTCGACGCCGGGGGCCGGGCCGTCATCCCCGGCTTCGTCGACTCCCACTCGCACCTCGTCTTCGCGGGCGACCGCACCGAGGAGTTCAACGCCCGCATGTCGGGCCGCGGTTACACGGCGGGCGGCATCCGCACCACCGTCGCCGCGACCCGCGCCGCGGACGACGCGGCCCTGGAGCGCAACCTCACGTACTACCTGGCCGAGGCCCTGCGCCAGGGCACGACCACGTTCGAGACGAAGTCGGGCTACGGCCTGACCGTCGAGGACGAGGCACGGGCCCTGCGCATCGCGGCGGCGCACACCGACGAGGTCACCTATCTCGGCGCGCACATCGTCCCGCCGGACCACGCGGACGATCCGGCCGGGTACGTGGCCCTGGTCACCGGCGAGATGCTCGACGCCTGCGCCCCGTACGCCCGTTGGGTCGACGTGTTCTGCGAGAAGGGCGCCTTCGACGGCGACCAGGCGCGCGCGATCCTCACCGCGGGCAAGGCGAAGGGCCTGCACCCGCGCGTCCACGCCAACCAGCTCTCCTACGGCCCCGGCGTCCAGCTCGCCGTGGAACTGGACGCGGCGAGCGCGGACCACTGCACGCATCTGACGGACGCCGACGTGGACGCCCTGGCCAACAGCCGGACCGTGGCCACGCTGCTGCCCGGCGCCGAGTTCTCCACCCGCGCCGAATGGCCCGACGCCCGCCGCATCCTGGACGCGGGGGTCACCGTCGCCCTGTCCACGGACTGCAACCCGGGCTCGTCCTTCACGTCGTCCGTGCCCTTCTGCATCGCCCTGGCCGTGCGCGACATGCGGATGACCCCGGACGAGGCGCTCTGGTCGGCGACGGCGGGCGGGGCGGCGGCCCTGCGCCGTGACGACGTCGGCCGCCTCACCCCGGGCGCCTTCGCCGACCTTGCCCTGCTCGACGCCCCGAGCCATGTGCACCTGGCCTACCGGCCGGGCGTCCCGCTGGTGTCGCGCGTATGGCGGCGCGGGGTCCCGGTCACGTAGCCGTCGCCCCGGCGCGCCAGCGCTGGTCCTCGCCTCCCCCGGCGGTGAGGAGCGCGAGGCCGTAGCCGTCCGGGGTGACCGCGTGGTCCGGGGCGACGGCGGGCCGGATCACGCCGTCGCCGTCTACGCTGAAGCGCAGGTTCTGGCCGTGGGAGCCGTAGACCGAGTCGCACTCCCAGATGCCGACGCCCCGGTCGGTGTCGCCGCGGCTGTCGAGGCAGTAGTCCGGGTCGGCGTACGACTGGAGGACGTCGCGGTCGGTGTCGACGCGCCACATCTGGGTGGGCGACGAGGTGCAGCGGGCCGTGATCACGTCCGTGCCGCGGTCCAGGTCGCCGTCGCGGATGTCCAGGCACCGGCCGGAGCCGACGTTCACCACCTGGGCGAAGGTGCCGTCCGGCGGACGGGAGGCGCTGCGTGTCGGCGACGGCTTCGGCGTCCTGGCGGGCGTCTTCGACGGTTTCGCGGTCGGCGAGGGCGCCGGCGTCCTGCTGGGGCGCCGGGAGGTGGCGGACGGCGACGCGGACGCGGAGACCGTCGCGGTCACCGTCACGGGGGGCGGCGCCTCGGGGGTGCGGACCGTTCCGGCCGTGGGCGCGGGATCCGAGCCGCCGGCCGTCAGCAGGAACAGCAGCAGCAGCGGCGCCGCCGCGACGCCGAGCGCGGCGGAGACCAGCACGAAGCGGCGTGAGGGCAGTCCGGCCCAGCCACCCCGCCCGGCGGGCGCGGTCCGGGGCTCGCCGAGGCCGCGCCCCACGAGAGCGGCACCGCCCCACGGCAGCAGCCCCTCCGCCAGGGCCTCGCGCGGGGTGTCGCGCAGAGCGCCCAGCTCCTCGTACGCGGCGGCGCAGTGGCCGCAGTGCGCCATGTGGGCGTGCAGGTCGGCGCTGTAGCGGGGGCTCTCGGGGTGCGCGGCCTCCTCGATCAGTCGCCGGAAGTCCTGGCAGCGCGGGTTGCCGGAGCGGGCGAGGCGGGTCTTCAGACAGGCCTGGCGCAGGGCCTTGAAGGCAGGCCCGCGCCCGTAGGTCACGTCCTGCGGGGTGATGCCGAGGAGCGTCGCGGTCCGCTCGTCGGGTTCCTCGTCGACGACGCCGTACCAGACGAGGCCCTGGACGCGGGTCGGCAGCGACTCGAAGGCGTCGAGCATCGGCGGGACGGGGCCGCCGGGACCGGCGTGCAGGAGCCGCCCGAGGAGGTCGGGGTCGAGGCGGCTCGCGCGTTCCCCGGTGGCCCAGGAGGCGGCCACCCGTCCCACGAGGAGCAGGAGCTGATGGCGCCACGGTCCGCGCGGTTCGCTGCCGAGGGCGGTGTCGCGGGCGGCGAGCGCGAAGGCCTGCGCGGTCAGCTGGCGGGCGGCGGCCTCGCCCGCGGTGCACATGCGGGCGTAGGCGTGGACCGCGGGCCGGTGGCGCAGGCGCAGTTCGCGCAGCGCCGGATACGCGGTCGGGGTGTCCGCGCGCAGCAGTTCGGTGAGCTGCGCGTCGGAGACGGTGGCGAACATGCCCTCGCCTCCGGTCTCGTCCCCGGTGTCCTCAGCGTCGGTCCGGCCGGCCCCAGCCATTCCCGTGCCTCCTCGCATCCCCTCGGCCCGCCCGCCGAAGCCCAGACCTACCGGCGGGTACGGGGGGCCATAGTGGTGGAGGCGATCCGGCGGGAAAAGGGGTTTCCGGGGGTAACTCGGCTTGATGCCAAGCCGTGACCGCGGCGGTCGCAGGCGGCGCCGGGCGGCGGGCACGACGGCCTCGGGGCGGGCGGGCCCGGAACCGGCTGTGTCCGGTACCCGGGCGATCGGGTACCGGACACAGCCGGCCGGACGCCGCTCAGCCGGACGCCGACCGGTGGGACGCGGTCGGCCGGGCGAGGGCGGGGGAGGTCATTCCTCGACGGTCAGCCCCTTGCGCAGCCGCACCAGCGTGCGGGACAGCAGCCGGGAGACGTGCATCTGGGAGATGCCGAGCTCGTCGCCGATCTCGGACTGGGTCATGTTGGCGACGAAGCGCAGCGAGAGGATCTTCCGGTCGCGCGGCGGGAGTTCGGCGATCAGGGGCTTCAGGGACTCGACGTACTCGATGCCTTCGAGCCCGTGGTCCTCGTAGCCGATGCGGTCCGCGAGCGCGCCCTCGGAGTCGTCCTCCTCGGGCTGGGCGTCCAGCGAACTGGCCGTGTACGCGTTCGAGGCGGCCATGCCCTCGACGACCTCGTCGTTGCTGATGCCGAGGCGCCCGGCGAGTTCACCCACGGTCGGGGCGCGGTCCAGCTGCTGGGCGAGTTCGTCGCCCGCCTTCGCGAGGTCCAGGCGGAGTTCCTGGAGCCTGCGCGGCACCCGCACGGACCACGACGTGTCCCGGAAGAAGCGCTTGATCTCGCCGATGATCGTCGGCATGGCGAAGGTGGGGAACTCGACGCCGCGGCTCAGCTCGAAGCGGTCGATCGCCTTGATCAGGCCGATGGTGCCGACCTGGATGATGTCCTCCATCGGCTCGCTGCGCGAGCGGAAACGGGAGGCGGCGAACTTCACCAGCGCGAGGTTCAGTTCGACGAGCGTGTTGCGTACGTAGGCGTGCTCGTGGGTGCCCTCTTCGAGGGACTCGAGCCGCTGGAAGAGCGTTTTGGACAGAGCCCGTGCGTCCACCGGCCCCACCTCGTCGTACGGGGGGATCTCAGGAAGTCCGGCGAGGGCGTCGAAACCGTCGAACTCGTGGGTTTCGGCGGCCGAATCGGGGCCACCGGTCCTTTCGAGGCGCTCCGGAAGGTCCAGAGAAGGTGTCGACGTCGCCGTCTGGGTCTGCGATGCGTCGAGCCGGGGTGACATGATGTCCTCCATCGTTCTCGGCATATGGCCGCCGAAGCCAATACGTGCACTGCGGTGTGCGGCGCCTCCAAAGCCGGCCGTGTCGAATACGTGTCTCTACTAGCCCTACCCGCTTTCGCAAGGTCACCGCAAGTATGATTCGCGGTGAAATGTCCGTTTCCGGGGGGTTGTTCGGGTGTCGGGGGTCGTAGGGAAGGCGTAGTGTTCAAGTGCAGATTTCAGCAGTCACGACACTCGGGAGAGAGACGGCATGGACCGCGGGACGGTCGGCAGCGCACAGTCGGGCCGGCTTCTTGTCGAGGTGCGGGAAGAGGGCTCAAGTGCCGTCGTGACTCCCGCGGGTGAGTTGGATCACCACACGGCCGAGTTGTTGCGTGAGCCACTCGAGAAGTGCCTCGAAAAGGGGTACTCACGGTTGGTCGTCGACTGCTCACGCCTTGAGTTCTGTGATTCGACCGGACTCAATGTGCTGCTCGGAGCCCGGCTGAAGGCCGAGGCCGCGGGCGGTGGGGTCCATCTGGCGGCGATGCAGCCCGTGGTCGCCCGGGTCTTCGAGATCACCGGGGCCGAGGCCGTCTTCACCGTCCACGAGACGCTCGAAGCCGCCCTCGCCGGCTGATCGCCCCGTTCCCCAGGCCTCCCGCCTCGAGGTTGTGCCCCAGTTGCCCCTCAGTGACCGATGCGTTACCCGCGTCACGCGTTCCGCGCCGAATAGGTGGGTGTTCGCACGGTTCGGTCGGGCAGGAGACATCCTGAACGTGTCGGCAGCACATGTGCCGGTGGCGGGAGCGGAGCGGCGGTGCACACGCCGTCGGTCCGCACGTTTGATCCACAAGTTCGATCCGCACGTACTGAGACCTGAAAACGTACCGAGTCTTGAATTGTGAACCGGTGAATCGGTGAGGTGAAGCGCTGATGAGCACCACCCGGCCTTACCCGCCGGGCGACCGCGGCCCGGAGTCGGGCGACGGCGGCGCTTCCGGGGCGTCCGCGGGCGGCTTCGCGCCCGGAGACGGCGCGCCCCCGGTCGTCGCGGCCGTCCCCTCCGTCGATCGCCAGGCCCGCAGGCTGAACTTCGACGGCGCGAGCGGCGTGGTGCCGCTCGCCCGCGACTTCGCGCGCCAGGCGCTGTACGCGTGGGGCTGGCTGCCCGCGTCGGGCGCCGACCGGCGGGCCGCCGCCGAGGACGTCCTGCTGGTCGTCTCCGAACTCGTCACCAACGCCTGCCTGCACGCCGAGGGTCCGGACGAACTCAGGATCAGCTGCGACAACAAGGTGCTGCGCATCGAGGTCTCCGACCGGGGCAACGGTCAGCCCGCGCCCCGCACCCCGCACCGCGCCGGGCGTCCCGGCGGCCACGGCATGTTCATCGTGCAGCGGCTGTGCCTCGACTGGGGGGTCGTGCGGACCCCGGGTGTAGCGGGCAAGACCGTGTGGGCGGAGCTCGGGGCCCCCGCGTAGCCCTCGCGGAGCCGCCGCACGGCCTCGTGCGGCGTGCGCCCGGCGTCTGTACACCCGCTGCCCCCGCCCGGCTCGCGCCCGGCGGACATCCGCCGTGTTCCGCGTCTCGCCCGGCGTGCGCCCGGCGGGCGGACATCCGCCGTTCCGCGTCTCGCCCGGCGTGCGCCCGGCGGGCGGACATCCGCCGCCCACGGCGCGCCGCGCCCTCGCGCACCCGCCGCCTCGCGTCCCTCTCGCCCCGGCAACTGGGGTTACCGGCGGTTCGAACCCTTCATCGCATGTCGCCGCGTGCGTGCCGGATCTCCTCAGATCCGGGGCGCACTTTGTCTTCCCTCCGCAAGACCCCGGGCGTACTTTGAGCGCCCGATCTGATGTGCCGTCAGTAAATCTCGGCGACGGAGGGACTTCGAGGTGTCGTACCGGACGTACCAGAAACGAACCGCCGCGCTCGCGTCCGCCGCGGCCCTGGCCGGCTCGGCGGTGCTGATGGCCGCCCCCGCAGCCCAGGCCGCCGTGGTGAACGTCGACTACCAGTGCAAGACGCCGATCGGTGACAAGAGCGCCGTCTCGCCCATCGACATCAAGAGCGTCAAGAGCGGCAGCGGCTACAAGCTCACGATGTCCTGGCAGAAGGGCGTCTCCTCCAGCCCCGTGGAGCTGGGCAAGGGGGCGATGAGCCCGAGCGCCGTCATCGAGGTGGGCGGCGCGGACAGCGGAACGGTGGCGGTGAGCGGGCCCGCCAACGCGGCGGCGATCCCCGCCAACACCCCCATAAAGATCAGCGACTTGAGCGGCACGTACACGCCGAAGAAGTCCGGCAAGGTCACCTTCACCGCGGGCGTGCTCACCATCAAGGCCCTCGGAACGACCACCACGTGCACCCCCTCGAACCACCCCAAGCCCTCCCTGACCCTCGACGTCACGGCCGCGGGCGGCGGCTCGGGCTCGTCGGGTTCCGGCCAGAGCCAGGCCGGTTCGGACTCCGGCGGCGAGCTCCCGCAGACCGGCCCCGAGGACTCGGCGATCGCCCTCGGCACCCTCGGCGGCACGGTGCTGCTCGCGGGCGCGGCCGGCGTCCTGTGGCTCACGCGCAGGCATCAGGCGGTACGCCGCTGACGCCTCGCACGCCCGAAGCCCCAGGGAGCCACCGATGCCGTACGCACTCTTCGCCGCCCGTGCGCTGGGCCTGACCCTGGCGCTGTCGGTCGCGGCACCCGCGACCGCGGCCCACGGGGCCGACGGCTGGTCCGTGGTGCCGGCCACGAGCACGGCTGACCCGGCCGGCGCCCGCCCCTACGTCTACGCGGAGGGAGCCGCCGGCGCCGTGCTCCAGGACTCCGTGTCCGTGCTGAACCGGGGCCCGGAGCCGCTCACCGTCCGGCTGCGCGGCGCGGACGCCGACAACACCGCGGACGGCGCCTTCACCGTGCGGAGCAGGTCGTCGGACACCGGCGCGTGGATCGGCTTCGCGCGGGAGACCGGGACCGGCGACCGCCCCGCCGACGACCCCGCCGACACCGGCCGGCGGGCCGGGGTGCGCACGGTCGTGGTGCGGGTCCCGGCCCGCACCCGCGCCGACGTGCCGTTCACCGTGAGCGTTCCCGCGGGGGCCACGCCCGGCGACCACCCCGGCGCGATCGTCGCGAGTGCCGGCGGACGGTCCTCGGCGGTCCGCGTCCACCTGCGCGTCGGCGGACCGACGCTGGCGGCGCTCACCGTCGAGCACGTCACCGTGCGCCACGACCGGATCTCGTACGAGCTGGTCAACCGCGGCACCACCGTCCTCGCTCCGAGCCTGGCGGTCCACGCCGAAGGCGTCCTCGGCCGGCTCCTCGACCGTGCTCCGCGCGCCCTGCCCGTCGAACTCCTGCCGGGCCGCCGCGTCACGCTCAGCGAGCCGTGGCACGACCCGCCGGCGCTGGACTCGGTCGACGTCCGGCTGACCGTGACGGCCGCGGGCGGCGCACGCGACACCTCGACCACGTCGGTGCGGTTCGTGCCGTGGGGCCCGGTGGCCGTGGTGGCGGGCGCCCTCGCGGCGGTGGGCGCCCTCGTCGTCGTACGGCGCCGCACCCGTCGCGGGACGGGCCGCGGCGGGGCGAGCGAAGAGCCGTGTGCGGAAGTCGAACTGACGGGAGCGGTGTCGTGAGCGTCAAGGTGCGGATGGCGGCGCTGGGCGCGGCGCTCGCGCTCGTCCTGGTCCCGGCGGCGGGAACGGCCGCCGTGGCCGCCGACGGGAAGCCGGGCGTGCGGCTGTCCGCCTCGCAGGCGGGGACCGGCGGTTCGATCACCGTGACCGGCAGCGGGTGGCGCCCCAAGGCGCTGCTGATGATGCTGATCTGCGGTCAGTCTGTGCCGTCCCGAGGCGTGATCGGCGGCACCAACTCCTGCGCCAACGCCGACGGCCGGGCCGTCACCACCGACGCGAAGGGCGACTTCAGCAAGCGGCTGCCGGTCGCCGAGCCGCCGAGACCGTGCCCGTGCGTGGTGCACGTCGCCACCGTCACCGGCGAGAAGGCCGAGGCGGACGCGATCTTCATGGTGGCCGGGCACTCGGTCGAGCCGTTGCCGAAGGAGGAGAGCGGCGGCCGCCTGTCGGTGCTCACGGACACCCGGCTCGACGGGTCCGACGGCCTGCTCACCTGGTTCGGCTCACCGCCCTCCCGCACCCTCGTCTTCACCGTCGGCAACGTCGGCACCGCCCCCGTGCGGAATCCCCTCTTCCAGGTCGGCACCTCCCACGGCGTGTTCGCGCCGCAGTGGGAGGAGCAGCAGTGGCGCGGCACGATCGCGCCCGGCCGGAAGGCGCAGATCAAGCTCCCGGTCGAACTGTCCGCCGGGGCGCACGGCGACTACAGCGTCTCGCTCAGGTACGGCGGCAAGGTGCTCGCCGAACAGCCGTGGGGCGTGGGCCGCCCCTGGGGCGTGACCGTCTTCTGGATCCTGCTCTGCCTCGTCGTCCCGGCCGCCGTGTTCCGTGCCGGGATGGCCGTGGTGGACCGGGTACGGCCGCGCAGGTCGACCGGGCGGGCCCGCCGCCGGGTTCCGAGGCTTCCCGGACTCGCCCTGCGCCTGCCGCGGCCGGCGCTGCCCCCGGCCTCCGACGGCGCGGCCCCCGGGCGGCCGGCGGCACCGAAGACCCGGAAGGCGCCGAAGCGCCGCACGGCGCCGACGGCGTCCTCGAACTCCACGAACCCGACCCTGCCGTGGTTCACCCCGGACGACGGTCCGGAAACCGCGGCGAACGGTCAGCTCTCCGCACCGCAGGACAACAGCCCGACGACTCGCACGAGTCAGACGAGGAAGGGACATACGTGAGCGAGCAACGGAGAGTGGCACCGGGACCGGGGCGGAGAGTGAGCGCGGCCGGGGTCGCGCTGATGCTCGGCGGCGCGGGCATCCTGCTGGGTGTGGCCGCGGCCCCGGCACAGGCCGCCGAGGTGTCGTACAAGACGGAGTGCATCCCGCCCTCGATCTCCGGGCTGCCCCCGGTCGAGGGCACCACGAAGGTCGAGGTCACCGCGCCCGCCGAGGCGAAGGTCGGCGACGAGGTCACCATCACCTGGAAGTTCGTCCAGGCGGCCTCCAAGAACCCGGACGTCCTCGACCTCGACAAGGACACGGTCAAGCCGACCGGCACGCTGAAGGCGGCCGGCGCGCAGACCGCCGACATCGCCATGGAGGGGCCGCGGTCCAACCCGGCGATCCCCAAGAACAGCGACATGAAGCTGTCCGACATGACCGGAAAGCTGAAACTCACCGCGGCCGGAGACCTCACGCTGACCCCCGACGCGTACAACATCAACGTCAGCAAACCGCTGTCCACCGACACGAAGTGCACGCCGAAGGAGACGGTGAAACCCGCGGCGACCATCAAGGTGACGGGCAGCGGGGGAGACACCGGCGGCACGACGGGCGGTCTGCCCACGGTGACACCGACCCTCCCGACCGGGCTGCCCACACTGCCCACCGGCTCGGCGACCCCGTCCCCGAGCGCCGGTGAGAGCGACGGCAGCGACACCGGGGGATCCACCACCGGCGGTGACGGCGGCGGCCAGTCGGACTTCACGGGCAAGGAGGTCTCCGTCCCCTACGCGTGCAAGACGCCCATCGGAGACAAGAACGCCACCTCTCCCGTGCAGATCAACGCCAAGAAGGACGGCGGGAGTTTCGACCTCACCGTGCAGTTCAAGAAGTCCGTGATGGACAGCCCCGCCGACATCCCGGCCGACTCGGTCAAGCCGTCGATGGAGGTGGTCCTGGGCGGGTCGGACAAGGGCACCGTGCACGTCGAGGGGCCCACCAACGCCAAGGCGATCAAGTCGGGCGACCCGATCGAGATCCCCGACCTCACCGGCACCTACAAGCCGGGGGCGAGCGGCAGCTCCACTCTCTCCCCGGGCGTACTGACGGTGAAGGCCCTCGGTACGACGACGACCTGCACCCCGACGAAGTCCGAGGTCTCCCTGACGCTGGACACCACGGAGCAGGCGAGCGGGGCCGCGGGCGGCGGGTCCGCCGCCTCGGGCTCCGGCGGCACGGCGTCCGGCGGGGGTCTCGCGGAGACCGGCTCCGACAGCCACGGGGCGCTCAAGGCCCTCGGCCTGGTCGCCGGGACGGTCGTCCTGCTGGGTGGAGCGGTCTTCACCTTCCTGCCGGGACGCAGGGCGGGCGGCTGACGGACCGTCGCCGCCCGGCAGCCGTCCCGCGGCTGGGCCGCAACACCGAGGGGCCGTCGCACCGGTCGGTGCGACGGCCCCTCGGCATGTGGAGGCGGGTTCCGTCAGTGGACGTCGCCCATGAGCTCCTTGACCTTCTTGCGGTACATCCAGACGGCGAGACCGGCGGCCACGGCGAGCGCGGCCTGCAGGGCGACGATGCCCGTCATGTTGAGGTCGACGCCGGCGATGGAGAGCAGACCGGTGGTGGCGTCACCGGCGGTGACGGCCAGGAACCAGACACCCATCATCTGGGAGGCGTACTTCGCGGGCGCCATCTTCGTGGTGACGGAGAGGCCGACCGGGGAGACGGTCAGCTCACCGACGGTCTGCACGAAGTAGATCGCGACCAGCCACATGGCGGCGGCCTTGTGACCGCCGTCCGCGATCGCCAGCGGCGCCAGGAAGAGGAAGAACGAGGCACCGATCAGGATCAGACCGGAGGCGAACTTCACCGCCGTGCTCGGCTCCTTGCCGCGGCGGTTCAGCGCCAGCCACAGCCAGGCGAAGACCGGAGCCAGCGCCATGATCAGAACCGGGTTCACGGACTGGTACCAGGAGACCGGGAACTCCCAGCCGAAGACGCTGTTCTTGGCCGAGGAGTCGGCGAAGATCGACAGGGTCGAGCCGCCCTGGTCGTAGATCATCCAGAAGACGGCCGCGGCGACGAAGAACCAGATGTACGCCGACATCTTCGACTGCTCGACGCGGTCGAGGCTCTTGTCGCGCTTGATGCGCGCGATGACCAGGATCGGGATGAGCAGACCGGCGACGGTGATCGGGACCAGCAGCCAGTTCAGCGTGTAGTGGCCGGAGAAACCGACGATCGCGTAGAAGACCACGGCGACACCGGCCCACAGCGCGGCCTTGCGCAGGGTCGCGGCCTTCTCCTCGGCGGACAGCGGTGTGGGGACCTCGCTGGAGCGCTCGCTCAGGTGACGGCCGCCGAGCAGGTACTGGACGAGGCCGAGGGCCATGCCGAGCGCGGCGAGGGCGAAGCCGAGGTGCCAGTTCACGTTCTCGCCGATGGTGCCGATGACCAGCGGGGCGGCGAAGGCACCGACGTTGATGCCGATGTAGAAGAGGGTGAAGCCGCCGTCACGGCGCGGGTCGTCCGGGCCGTCGTAGAGGTGGCCGACCATCGTGGAGATGTTGGCCTTCAGCAGGCCGGAACCGATCGCCACCAGGCCGAGCCCGGCGTAGAAGGTGCCTGCTGTCGGCAGTGCCAGCGTCAGGTGACCCAGCATGATGACCCCGCCCGCGAGGGCGACGGTCTTGCGGGGGCCGAGGACGCGGTCCGCGAACCAGCCGCCCGGGAGCGCGAGCAGGTACACGAGCGACAGGTACACCGAGTAGATCGCGGTCGCGGTGGTCGCGCTCAGGTGGAGGCCGCCCGGCGCGACCAGGTACAGCGGGAGAAGTGCCCTCATGCCGTAGTAGGAGAAACGCTCCCACATCTCGGTCATGAAGAGAGTGGCCAGTCCGCGGGGGTGGCCGAAGAAGGTCTTCTCGGAACCGGGGGTGCCCGGGCGGACCGAGTCCTTCGTCAGGCTGGACGCCATGGTCGTTCCTTGCTGGTCGGGACGCGCGGCATGAGCGTTGCGCGCCCGGTGGGGGGCTGCCGGCACCGGCGGAGCACGTCATCCACCCCCACGCCCAGGGGGAGTCCGCTCCGGATGGCGAAGCGGCGGACGGCGACCACCGGGATCCACGCCCTTCACGCAACGGCGCGTTCGGGCCCGGCCACAGGTCATTCCTTTCAAGGCTGGCGAACACCAGCCCGCACACAAAAGAGACCTTCAGCGTGAATCTCTCGCCAAAGGTCCCCGTGTGGTGCTACAGGCGTTCTGGTCACCATACGACATGTCAATGCCGCATTTGGAAGGACTTGAGAGATGGATCACAGGTGAACCCGGAACCGCGGACACTCATTCGAAGGTGGTCACCAGGATCGCATCCCACAGCCACAGGTAAGAATCCCCCTGTTGGAGGGTGTGAATTGCGGAGGCCGATCACCACACGGCTGTCGTCCGCGGCGGACTACCATCACCCCATGACCCGTGTACTGCTCGCCGAGGACGACGCGTCCATCTCGGAGCCGCTGGCCCGCGCCCTGCGCCGGGAGGGTTACGAGGTCGAAGTGCGCGAGGACGGACCCACCGCGCTGGACGCCGGAATGCAGGGTGGCGTCGACCTGGTCGTGCTCGACCTCGGGCTGCCCGGCATGGACGGCCTGGAGGTGGCGCGCAGGCTGCGCGCCGAGGGCCACACCGTCCCGATCCTGATCCTGACCGCGCGTGCCGACGAGGTCGACACGGTCGTCGGTCTCGACGCGGGCGCCGACGACTACGTCACCAAGCCGTTCCGGCTCGCCGAACTCCTCGCCCGGGTACGGGCGCTGCTGCGGCGCGGCGCGGCCGAGCCCCAGCAGCCGCCCGCCACGCACGGCGTGCGCATCGACGTCGAGTCGCACCGCGCCTGGATGGGTGACGAGGAACTCCAGCTCACGGCAAAGGAGTTCGACCTCCTGCGGGTGCTGGTGCGGGACGCCGGACGGGTCGTCACCCGCGACCAGCTCATGCGCGAGGTCTGGGACACCACCTGGTGGTCCTCCACCAAGACGCTCGACATGCACATCTCCTGGCTGCGCAAGAAGCTCGGGGACGACGCGGCGAACCCTCGCTACATCGCGACGGTGCGAGGCGTCGGCTTCCGCTTCGAGAAGAGCTGACGGCCCCCCGGCCCGGCCCGGGGGCGTCGTGGCGCCCGGGCCGGCGCGGCGCCGGGGCACACTGGACCACGTACAGCCACCTGCCCGGAGGGCCCCGTGCGTCGCCGTCTCATCCAGTCCACGCTCGCCGTCGTACTCGTCGTGATCGCCGTCTTCGGCGTGTCCCTCGTGATCGTCGAGACCCGCACCATCAGCAACAGCGCCCAGGAGCGGGTGGACTCCGAGGCGCTGCGCCTGGCCAGCATCGTGGACAGCCGCATCCTCGGCGACGAGAAGATCACCGGGGAGACCTTCAAGGACCAGGTCACGGACGAGCGGTACGCCGTGATCGAGATCCCCGGCCGCGCCCCCATCGAGGTCGGCACCAAGCCGACCGGCGACATCATCCACTACACCGCCCGGGGCGAGGAGGGCGAGACGGTCACCGTCCAGGAGCCGCGCTCGTCCGTCACCAGGGAGGTCGGCCGGACGCTCCTGATCATCGGCGCGGTGGCGCTGCTGGCGATCGTCGCCGCCGTGCTGCTGGCCGTGCGGCAGGCCAACCGGCTCGCCTCGCCGCTCACCGACCTCGCCGAGACCGCGGAACGGCTCGGTTCGGGCGACCCGCGTCCCCGCCACAAGCGGTACGGCGTCCCCGAGCTGGACCGGGTCGCCGACGTCCTGGACGGCAGCGCGGAGCGCATCGCACGGATGCTGACCGCCGAGCGCCGCCTCGCCGCCGACGCCTCCCACCAGCTCCGGACGCCGCTCACGGCACTGTCCATGCGGCTGGAGGAGATCACCGTCACCGACGACCCCGACACGGTGAAGGATGAGGCGACGATCGCGCTGACACAGGTCGAGCGCCTCACGGACGTCGTGGAGCGGCTGCTCACCAACGCCCGCGACCCGCGTACCGGCTCCGCCGTCTCCTTCGATCTGGACGAGGTCATCAAGCAGCAGCTGGAGGAGTGGCGCCCGGCCTACCGCAGCGCCGGCCGCGCCATCGTCAGCTCGGGCAAGCGGCACCTGCGGGCGGTGGGCACCCCCGGGGCGGTCGCGCAGGTCCTGGCGGCGCTGATCGAGAACTCGCTCATGCACGGCGGCGGCACCGTCGCGCTGCGGACGCGCGTGACCGGCAACCAGGCCGTCATCGAGGTCACGGACGAGGGACCCGGTGTCCCCACCGACCTGGGCGCCCGCATCTTCGAGCGCACGATCAGCGGGCGCAACTCCACAGGTATCGGCCTCGCCGTCGCCCGGGACCTCGCGGAGGCGGACGGCGGACGTCTGGAGATGCTCCAGGCGCAGCCCCCGGTCTTCGGCCTGTTCCTGTCCCGCACCCCGCTCAAGCGCCCCTCGCTCGACGAACCGGAGCAGACGGTCCGCTGACGCGCCCGTGAGCGCGGGGGGGGGGTCAGATGTCGGCGCGCGCCCGCGTCCGCGCCGGCTGCGCGTCGAGGATCGCCTCCGCGCTGGCCACGGTCTCCCGGCCGGGCAGCGCCCGGAACACCCAGCTGCGGTACGACCAGAAGCGGAAGAGCGTCGCGACACCGATGCCGATGAATTTGAAGACGTTGCTCTGCAGCGGGCTGTCCCAGCCGAAGCCGTACGTCGCGGCGTAGAGCACGCCGTTCTCGATGACCAGGCCGACCGCGCTGAACAGCAGGAAGAGCGTCAGCTCCTTGGTGCGCCCGCTCTTGTCGCGGTCACGGTAGGTGAAGTACCGGAACCCGATGTAGTTGAAGACGATGGAGACGACGGTGGCGATGACACTGGCCCGCACGACCTGGAGCCCGGTGAGATGGCGTACGAGGTTGAACACCAGCAGATTGACGAGCAGCCCCGCCCCGCCGACCGCACCGAACTTGGCGACCTCGCGCATCAGCAGGTCGAACCGGCGGTGAACCGCGCTGCGGGGCCCCGGACGAGACCCCGTAGAAGCACTGCCCATGGTGTCGCCAGCCCCCGTCGGTGGATACGTCGTCGGTTACGACGGTCGAGTATGTCAACTCAGCCATGCTATCCAGCCCCCTTCCGCGATGCCTGTGCAAGGGCTCACAGGTAAGAAAAGTCGCGTCCGGCAGCGGGGAGACGGTCGCGTACGGGCGCGGAATCCGGCCACAGTGGCGCGGCCGATACTCTTGGAGGGTGACGTTCCCGGTAGTCGGCATGGTCGGCGGCGGTCAGCTCGCTCGTATGACACACGAGGCAGGCATCCCGCTCGGCATCAAGTTCAAGCTCCTCAGTGACACCCCTCAGGACTCCGCGGCGCAGGTCGTCGGCGATGTCGTCGTCGGCGACTATCGCGACCTCGACACGCTGCGTGACTTCGCGCGGGGCTGTGACGTGATCACCTTCGATCACGAGCACGTACCCACCGAGCACCTGCGTGCTCTGGAGGCGGACGGCATCCCCGTCCGCCCGGGGCCCGACGCGCTCGTGCACGCCCAGGACAAGGGTGTGATGCGCGCGAGGCTCGACGCGATCGGAGTGCCGTGCCCGCGGCACCGCATCGTGAGCGATCCCGCGGACGTCGCCGCGTTCGCGGCTGAGGGCGACGGCTTCCCCGTCGTCCTCAAGACGGTCCGCGGCGGATACGACGGCAAGGGCGTGTGGGTCGTGGACTCCGTGGCGGAGGCCGAGGACCCGTTCCGCGCGGGTGTCCCCGTGCTCGCCGAGGAGAAGGTCGACTATGTGCGGGAGCTGGCGGCGAACGTCGTGCGGTCCCCGCACGGCCAGGCGGTCGCCTACCCGGTGGTCGAGTCCCAGCAGGTCGGCGGCGTGTGCGACACGGTGATCGCGCCCGCCCCGGGCCTCGACGAGACCCTCGCGCTCAAGGCCGAGCAGATGGCCCTGAGCATCGCCAAGGAGCTGGGCGTCGTCGGCCACCTCGCCGTCGAACTGTTCCAGACCCGCGACGGCCGCATCCTGGTCAACGAACTGGCGATGCGCCCGCACAACTCCGGCCACTGGACCCAGGACGGCGCGATCACCTCCCAGTTCGCCAACCACGTCCGCGCGGTCCTCGACCTGCCGCTGGGCGATCCGCGCCCGCGCGCCCCGTGGTCCGTGATGGTCAACGTCCTCGGCGGCGACTACCCGGACATGTACTCCGCGTATCTGCACTGCATGGCCCGCGACCCCCAGCTCAAGATCCACATGTACGGCAAGGACGTGAAGCCCGGCCGTAAGGTCGGTCACGTCAACACCTACGGCGACGACCTGGACGACGTCCTTGAGCGCGCCCGGCACGCAGCCGGCTACCTGAGAGGCACGATCACCGAATGAGCCCCGTTGTAGGCATCGTCATGGGGTCGGACTCCGACTGGCCCGTCATGGAGGCCGCCGCACAGGCCCTCGACGAGTTCGAGATCCCGTACGAGGTGGACGTCGTCTCGGCGCACCGCATGCCGCGCGAGATGATCACTTACGGCGAGCAGGCCGCGGAGCGCGGGCTCAAGGCGATCATCGCCGGTGCGGGCGGTGCCGCCCATCTGCCCGGGATGCTCGCGTCGGTCACCCCGCTGCCGGTGATCGGGGTGCCGGTGCCGCTGAAGTACCTGGACGGCATGGACTCGCTCCTGTCGATCGTGCAGATGCCGGCGGGCGTGCCGGTGGCGACGGTCTCGGTGGCGGGCGCGCGCAACGCGGGTCTGCTGGCGGCGCGGATGCTCGCCGCGCACGACGAGGAGCTCCTCGGCCGCATGCGGGAGTTCCAGCAGGAGCTGAACGACCAGGCGACGGAGAAGGGCAAGCGACTGCGGACCAAGGTCGAGGGCGCGAACAGCGGCTTCGGCTTCGGGAAGTGACGCGGATGACGTCCTCGTCCGTGTCCACCGGTTCCGCCCCGTCCCCGTCCCTCGGCCGGGCCCGTGAGCTGCTCGCCGAGTTCCCGGTCGTCGACGGGCACAACGACCTCCCGTGGGCGCTGCGCGAACAGGTCCGCTACGACCTGGGCGCCCGGGACATCGCCGCCGACCAGAGCGCACACCTGCACACCGACCTGGCCCGTCTGCGCGCGGGCGGGGTCGGCGCGCAGTACTGGTCGGTGTACGTCCGCTCCGATCTTCCGGGCGCCGTCACCGCGACGCTGGAACAGATCGACTGCGTACGGCAGTTGATCGACCGTCATCCGGCGGACCTGAGGGCCGCGCTGACCGCCGCCGACATGGAGGCGGCGCGCGCGGAGGGCCGCATCGCCTCGCTGATGGGCGCGGAGGGCGGGCACTCCATCGACAACTCGCTCGCCGTGCTGCGGGGCCTGTACGCCTTGGGCGTCCGCTACATGACCCTCACCCACAACGACAACATCGCGTGGGCGGACTCGGCGACGGACGTGCCCACCGTGGGCGGCCTGTCGGCCTTCGGCCGCGAGGTCGTGCGCGAGATGAACCGCGAAGGCATGCTCGTCGACCTCTCGCACGTCGCGGCGACGACGATGCGCGACGCGCTGGACACGTCGGTCGCGCCGGTCGTCTTCTCCCACTCCTCGGCGCGCGCGGTGTGCGACCACCCGCGCAACATCCCGGACGACGTCCTGGAGCGGCTGCCCGCCAACGGCGGTGTGGCGATGGTGACGTTCGTGCCGAAGTTCGTCCTCCAGGCGGCGGTCGACTGGACGGCCGCGGCCGACGAGAACATGCGGGCCCACGGCTTCCACCACCTGGACACGACCGCCGAGGGCATGAAGATCCACCGCGTGTTCGAGGAGAGCAACCCGCGCCCCGTCGCGACGGTGGCGACGGTCGCCGACCATCTCGACCACATGCGCGAGGTCGCCGGCATCGACCACCTCGGCATCGGCGGCGACTACGACGGCACGGCCTTCACCCCGCACGGCCTCGACGACGTGTCCGGCTACCCGAACCTGGTCGCCGAACTGCTCGACCGCGGCTGGTCGTCCGCCGATCTGGCCAAGCTGACGTGGCAGAACTCGGTGCGCGTGCTGGGCGCGGCCGAGGACGTGGCCCGCGACCTGAAGGCGCGGCGCGGCCCGTCGAACGCGACGCTGGAGCAGCTGGACGGCTGACGTACGTCCTACGGGTGTGCCCGCGGGCACACCCGTAGGACGTACGGCGGGCAGAGCCGCCCCGGCGGCGTTACCCCCGAACGCTCCACCCACCAGGAAGCCCTCCGGGCACCGTGCAACGGTGGCGTTACCGCGATCACCGTCCACCCAGCGGAGGCCGTCATGGCAGAACTGCAGGACGAACTGCACCTCACCTCCGAGGTGGGCGAGCTCGACCCGCCCGCCGTCTGGCCGGAGTCGGAGCCTGCGCTCCTCGGCACGCCCGGGCCGGCCGGCACGGTGGGAGGCGACGCGCTGGAGCGGGCCCACACCTTCCTCGCCGCCCACCCCGTCGCCGACGGCTACAGCGGTCTTCCCTGGGTGCTGCGACACCTTCCCTGGTACGACCTGGAGCTCGGCGAGACCGCCGTGGACACCGACGTGCCCCGGATGCGCGCGGGGCACGTCGGTGCCGTGTTCTGTTCGCTGCACCTGCCGGAGGGTCTCGCCGGGGACCGTGCCGTGGGCGCGACCCTGGAACAGCTGGACCTGGTGAAGGCGTTGGTGCGGGCGCATCCCGAGGGCCTGCGCGTGACGTACAGCGCCTCCGGTCTGACCGACGCCCGCAACTGCGGCCGCGTCGCCGTCGTGCTCGGACCCGCCGGAGCCGGCGCGCTCGGCGACTCGCTCGGCATCCTGCGCGCGCTGCACACCCTCGGCCTGCGGGTGCTCACGCTGGCCGGCGCCTCCTGGGCGAGCGAGGCGGGCCTGACCCGGTTCGGCGAGGAGGTGCTGCGGGAGATGAACCGGCTCGGGGTGCTCGCCGACCTCTCCGGCACCTCGGACGCCACGACCGGCCGTGCTCTCGCGGTCTCCAAGGCTCCGGTGGTCTTCACCCGTTCCGCGGCCCGCGCGCTGCGCCCCCACCCGGTCAACCTGCCGGACGACGTCCTCATCGAGCTGGGCGCCGCCAAGGGCCTGTGCCTCGTCCCGCTGACGGCCGAGCAGGCGGGCCCGTCCGTGCGCGACGTCGCCGACCACCTCGACCACATCCGCGTCCTCGCGGGCGCGGAGTGTGTCGGCCTTTCGGGGACGTACGACTCGGGGGCCGCCCATCCGCAGGACCTGTCCGACGCGTCCTGCTATCCGCGGCTGATCGCGGAGCTGATCTCCCGCGGCTGGTCCGAGTCCGACCTCGCCCTGCTCACCTGGGGGAACGTCCAGCGGGTGCTGCGCAGCGCGGACTTCACGGCCCGCGCCGCCCAGCAGCGCCGCGAGCCGTCCTCGGCGAAGATCGCGGAACTGGACGGCTGACGACTCCTCCGCCAGGGCCCCGCCGGTGCCGCAACAGGCCGCGGCACTAGCAGGCGCAGAGACAGAACGGGTGTCCGGCCGGGTCGGCGTACACGCGCCAGGTGCGCGAGCGGTCCTCCGCGTCGAGCGGTGTCGCGCCGAGCGCCAGGACGCCCTTCTCGGCCGCGTCCAGGTCCTCCACGGTCAGGTCCAGGTGGAACTGCTGCGAGGCGTCGGGCGCGGGCCACTTCGGCCGTACGTGTCCGGGTGCGGCCTGGAACGCCAGCGCCCGTCCGCCGGGCACCTCCAGGTCGATCCAGTCGCCTTCGCCCTGGACCGTGCCGCCCAGCACCTCGGCGTAGAACCCGGCGAGCACGCGGGGGTCGGGACAGTCCAGGACGACGGCGCCCAGGTTGGCGAGAGCCATTGGCTTCCTCCCAGGGGGATCGGTTGCTCGTGGACCGCTGAGGGGTGAGTTACCCGTAGACGGCCCCAAGCGGTAACGATGGTTACTGGATACTGTCGCATTGGGGGTAACGTCGCAAGCATGAGGTCGCGACGATGAGTGAAAGGGCGCCCGCGCCCGGAGGGCTGGCCCTCGTGGAGGCGCTGGTGAACACCGTGGACCTGGGGTCGGGCGCCGATCTGCTCGACACGGCCGACGGGCGGGCCGCGTTCGGCGTCACGGAGCGGGACGTGGCCGGTGCACGGGAACTGCGCGAGTCCCTGCGGGCCGTGTGCCTGGCGCACGCCGGACACCCGCCGCACCGCGCGGTGACGCCCCTGGGCGAACTGCTGGCGCGGGCGCCGCTGTATGTGGCGGTCGACGAACGGGACGGCTCGGCCGTCCTCGCCCCGGCCGACGCGGGGCCGCTGCTGTCCCGCGTGGCGGCGGCGGTGGGGGAGGCGCTCACCGACGGCACCTGGCTCCGCCTCAAGGCCTGCGAACTGCCCGAGTGCCACTTCGCGTACTACGACCGCAGCCCCGCCGGCCGCGGTCGCTGGTGCTCGATGTCGGTGTGCGGGGCGCGCGCGAAGATGCGGCGGTACCGCGCCAAGTAGCCCGCCGCGGTGGTGAGTCGGGCGGTCGCCGCTCGTGCCGGCGGCGAAGTGGTGCAGAATGCGACTGACGCCGGTCCGGCCGACTGAGCCTCGGCCGGACCGGCGTCACCCTTTCTTCCGGGTCGCCGGCGTCCGGCGCGCCGCTACGGCTGTCTCAGGCGGTCGGGCGGCCCATCGCCCGGTAGGTCCACCCGGCAAGGCGCCACACCTCGGGGTCGAGCGCGTTGCGCCCGTCCAGCAGCACACGGGCCGCGACGGCCTCGCCGAGTTCCGCCGGGTCCAGGTCGCGGAACTCGCGCCACTCCGTCAGGTGCAGCACGACATCGGCGCCACGCACGGCCTCGACGGCGGTGTCGGCGTACCCCAGCGTCGGGAAGAGGCGCCGTGCGTTCTCCATGCCCTTCGGGTCGTAGACGGTGACCTGGCCGCCCTGGAGGTGGATCTGCCCGGCGACGTTCAGGGCGGGCGAGTCGCGCACGTCGTCCGAGTCCGGCTTGAACGTCGCGCCGAGCACGGCGACCCGCTTGCCGAGGAAGGCACCACCGCCGAGCGCCTCCCGGGCCATCTCGACCATCTGCCCGCGGCGCCGCATGTTGATGGAGTCGATCTCGCGCAGGAAGGTCAGCGCCTGGTCGGCCCCCAGCTCGCCGGCGCGTGCCATGAAGGCGCGGATGTCCTTGGGCAGGCAGCCGCCGCCGAAGCCGATCCCCGCCCGCAGGAACTTCTTCCCGATCCGCTCGTCGTACCCGATCGCCTCGGCCAGCCGGGCGACGTCGCCGCCCGCGGCCTCGCAGACCTCGGCCATGGCGTTGATGAAGGAGATCTTGGTGGCGAGGAAGGAGTTCGCGGACGTCTTCACCAGCTCGGCGGTCGGGAAGTCGGTCACCACGAACGGCGAGCCCTTGGCGACCGGCGCCATGTACACCTCGCGCAGCAGCTTCTCCGCCCGGTCGCTGCGCACGCCCACCACGATCCGGTCGGGGTGCAGCGTGTCCTGCACCGCGAAGCCCTCCCGCAGGAACTCCGGGTTCCAGGCGAGCTCGGCGTCCTCGCCGGCGGGCGCGAGCTGCGCGAGCCGTGCGGCCAGCCGGTCCGCCGAGCCGACGGGTACCGTGGACTTGCCGACGACCAGGGCCGGGCCGTGCAGGTGCGGCGCGAGCGACTCGAAGGCCGCGTCGACGTACGACATGTCACAGGCGTACTCGCCATGCTTCTGCGGAGTGTTCACACAGACGAAGTGGACGTCGCCGAACTCCCCGACCTCCGCCCAGTCCATGGTGAACCGCAGCCGCCCGGTGGACCCCTCGATGCCCGCGACGTGTTTGCGCAGCAACTCCTCGAGTCCCGGCTCGTACATCGGGACCTCGCCCCGCTGGAGCATCTCGATCTTCTCGGGCACCACGTCGAGCCCGAGCACCTCGAAACCGAGTTCGGCCATGGCCGCCGCGTGCGTGGCGCCGAGATAGCCGGTTCCGATCACGGTGATCCTGAGGGCCATGGGTGCTCCTGGAGTGTGCGACGTAGGTGCGCGCCCGAGCATAGCCGGGGCTTGGAAGGGCGCCTTCACAGGCACTTTTCCCCTGTCGCCAAACTCACGTATCACTTGCGTGGGGAGGAGCTCTAAAATTTGGGTTACTTAACGGTAGTTAGCGCCACCATCACAGCGTCCCTTGGAGCGTGAGAGACCTTGGCCGGATCGGCTGATTTCGACCTGTACCGCCCGTCCGAGGAGCACGACATGCTCCGGGACGTGATCCGTTCGCTGGCCGAGGCGAAGATTGCGCCGTTCGCCGCAGCGGTGGACGAGGAGGCCCGTTTTCCGCAGGAGGCGCTCGACGCCCTGGTCGCGGGCGACCTGCACGCCGTGCACGTCCCCGAGGAGTACGGCGGCGCCGGCGCCGACGCGCTCGCCACGGTCATCGTGATCGAGGAGGTGGCCCGTGTCTGCGCGAGCTCCTCGCTGATCCCCGCGGTGAACAAGCTCGGCTCGCTGCCCGTCATCATCTCCGGCTCCGAGGAGCTGAAGAAGAGGTACATGGCCCCGCTCGCCAAGGGCGAGGGCATGTTCTCGTACTGCCTCTCCGAGCCCGACGCGGGTTCGGACGCGGCCGGCATGAAGACGAAGGCGGTCCGCGACGGCGACTTCTACGTCCTCAACGGCGTGAAGCGCTGGATCACCAACGCGGGCGTCTCCGAGTACTACACGGTCATGGCGGTGACCGACCCGGCGAAGCGCTCGAAGGGCATCTCCGCGTTCGTCGTCGAGAAGTCCGACGAGGGCGTCTCCTTCGGCGCTCCGGAGAAGAAGCTCGGCATCAAGGGCAGCCCGACGCGCGAGGTCTACCTGGACAACGTGCGCATCCCCGCCGACCGCATGATCGGCGAGGAGGGCACCGGCTTCGCCACCGCGATGAAGACGCTGGACCACACCCGGATCACGATCGCGGCGCAGGCCCTCGGCATCGCGCAGGGAGCCCTGGACTACGCCAAGGGCTACGTCCAGGAGCGCAAGCAGTTCGGCAAGCCGATCGCCGACTTCCAGGGCATCCAGTTCATGCTGGCCGACATGGCCATGAAGATCTCGGCCGCCCGCGCCCTCACCTACCAGGCGGCCGCGGCCTCCGAGCGCGGCGACGCCGACCTCACCTACCTGGGTGCGGCCGCCAAGTGCTTCGCCTCGGACGTCGCCATGGAGGTCACCACGGACGCCGTCCAGCTGCTCGGTGGCTACGGCTACACCCGTGACTACCCGGTCGAGCGCATGATGCGCGACGCCAAGATCACCCAGATCTACGAGGGCACCAACCAGGTCCAGCGCATCGTGATGGCCCGCAACCTTCCCTAGCGCGAGGCCGTCGCCGACAGCCGGACGGCGTATCGCAGGCGAAAGCCCCCGGATGCTTCCGGGGGCTTTCGCCGTCTCGCGGGCACGGCACGCGGGGCGGACCCTTCGCGTCCGCCCGATGGCGCGAGGTGCCCACCGGGCGTACCACGGTAGGGAACGGGGCCCGTCCCGGGCCCCATCACGCCCAGGAGCACAGCCATGACCATGAACCAGCCCGGAACGATGACGGCCATGAGCAAGGAGATGCAGGACTGCGTGCAGGCCTGCATGGCCTGCCACGGCGTCTGTGAAGAGACCATGAGCTCCTGCATGCAGATGGGCGGCCAGGCCCAGATGCAGATCATGCGCGCGCTCATGGACTGCTCCGAGATGACGCGGATGTGCGCGGACATGATGATGCGCCGCTCGCCCATGTCGGCCGAGATGTGCGAGATGTGCGCCAAGGCGTGCGAGATGTGCGCCGAGGCGTGCATGGCCATGCCGGACGACCCGCAGATGATGCGCTGCGCCGAGTCCTGTCGCCGCTGCGCGCAGATGTGCCGCAGCATGGCGGGCGCCACGATGTGACCTCGCCCGTCCACCCGGTCACGCACCCCGGCCCCGCGGGGCCGTCGGGACCCCGGACGCGGCCGGGCCCCGCCGAATGGATCGGCGGGGCCCGGTGGTCTGTCCGGGAGGAACGGCCGGGGACCGGCTCAGTTCCCCGAGACCGTGACCTTCTCGTCGTTCTTGAGCTGGCTCACCAGCGTCTTCACCTTCGCCTTGTCCCAGACGAGGTTGCCGTTCACCGAGCCGGAGATCGGCATGTTCATGGACTTGCCGTCGCCGCCGGTGACGCCCTTCATCGCCCAGAACATCTCGCCCAGGTCCCACAGGCTCATGTCCTTGTCGACGGTGAGGCTGTCGAGGCCCGCGCCCATGGTCGGGTAGAGCTTGAAGGGGTTCAGGACGGTCGAGGGCGTCGCGACCTGGTGCGCCAGGGCGGACAGGAACTTCTGCTGGTTCTTCGTGCGCTGGAGGTCCGAGGCCGCGAAGGCGTGCCGGGTGCGGACGAAGGCGAGGGCCTGCTCGCCGTTGAGGGTCTGCTTGCCTGCCTGGAAGTCGGCGCCGGAGTACTTGTCCTTGAAGCCCTTGTCGAGGTTCATCTCGACGCCGCCGACCGCGTCGACGATGTTCGCGAAGCCCGCGAAGCCGATCTCCACGTAGTGGTCGATGTGCAGACCGGTGTTGTACTCGATGGTGCGCACGAGAAGCGTCGGGCCGTCGAACGCGTAGGCCGCGTTCAGCTTGTTCGCGCCCAGTGGGCCCTTGATCTTGCCGGACTCGGACCCGCGGAACGTGGGAATGGTGACGTTCGAGTCACGCGGCAGGGATATCAGGGTGTCGCCGTTGCCGCCGACGTGAAGGATCATCATCGAGTCCGTGCGCTTGCCCTCGGCGGACCCGGTGTGCAGCTTCTTCTTCTCCTCGGCGGACATGCCGGCGCGGCTGTCGGAGCCGACGATCAGGTAGTTCGTGCCCTCGCCGGCCTCGGGCCGGTCGATGACCTTCGAGAGATCCACGTCACGGTGGAGCTTGGAGTCGGCCCAGAAGTACGTGGAGACGGAGACCACGACCAGCAGCGTGACCAGGGTGATCGCGGTCCACTTGATCCGGCGTCGCCAGTTCGGCGCGGGTCTGCCGGGCCCGCCCGGGCCGGGGCCCTGCGGGCCGCCGGGGTTCCCGTAGACCTGGCCCGAGTTGTACCCGGAGTCGTAGCCGTCGTCATAACCGCGGTCGCCGTACCCGTCGTCGTACCCCTGCCCGTCGACATACGTCGGCTGCTGGGGCACACCGTAGGACGGGGCGGCGGGGCCGCGCCGGACCTGCCGCATGACGCGGGCGCTCTCGGGCTGAGCGCCTGCGCTGCCGCGTCCGTAGCGGTTGCCGCGGTTCTCGTCGGACCACGCGTCGGGCCAATCGTTCATGCGGACCAGTGTGCAGGGCCGCACGGTGTGTCTTACAAGAGACGGGGGAGATCTGGGTCACGCCTGTTGCAGAGCTGATGCAAAGCAACCCCTTGCGCGGCGCGGCATAAGGTGGACGCCATGACGAACCAGGCCCCCAACCCGGAATCTGATATTCCGGGCAAGCCGACATCTGCGTCGCGGACCACCCTCAGCCACATCATGACCCACAACGACACCAACCTTCTCGGAACGGTGCACGGTGGCGTGATCATGAAGCTCGTCGACGACGCGGCGGGCGCGGTGGCCGGGCGGCACTCCGGCGGGCCCGCCGTCACCGCCTCCATGGACGAGATGGCCTTCCTGGAGCCCGTCCGCGTGGGTGACCTCGTCCATGTGAAGGCTCAGGTGAACTGGACCGGTCGTACCTCGATGGAGGTGGGTGTCCGCGTCCTCGCGGAGCGTTGGAACGAGTCCACGCCACCCCAGCAGGTCGGCTCGGCCTATCTCGTGTTCGCCGCCGTCGACGCGGACGGCAAGCCCCGGCGGGTGCCTCCGGTGCTCCCGGAGACCGAGCGCGACGAGCGGCGCTGTCAGGAGGCGCAGATCCGCCGCACCCATCGGCTTGCCCGCCGCCGGGCGATCATGGAGCTCCGCGAGAAGCGGGCCGCCGAGGGCCTCGACGACTGACCGTCCCCACCCCATTCTACGGAGCCGGCCGCCCGCCGGCCCGGCCGCCGGCCCGCCGGCTCCGGGACGGCTCCGCGCGCAGGGGTCACGGACACACCACCTGGTCGCCCGTCGTCGCCCCGAAATCGCCCTGGTAGGGGTCGTCCGCCCGCACCCGCTTCACCTTCTCGAAGTCCGACCCGGCGGTCACCTTCAGCACCGCGCCCTGTCCCTTGACCTCGCGCAGCTCGGCACCGGGCAGCGCGGCCGCCAGCGACTTCGCAGAGCGGTCCCAGCGGGGGTCGTAGGAGACGACGGTGCGCCGGGCGGTCCGGTCCGCCGCGTTGGTGGGCCGGCGCGTGGTGCGGAACCCGGTGGACGCGAGCGCGCTGTCGACGCGCTTGCCGAGGCCCGCCGTGCCCGTCCCGTTCTCCACCTGCACCTGGACCTGCTGCGGCGACACGTCGACCCGCCGCGCCTCGGACCGGTGCGGCGGGGGCGTCGCGAGCGGCTTGTCGTCGCGCAGCGCCGTGAACAGCTTCCGCGACTTCGCCCCGTCCCACTTCAGGGTCGAGCCGATGCCCTTGACGACGTATCCCATCTGCCCGATCGGCACGGTGGTGAACTCGGACGAGGAGAGGGAGAAGTTCCGCATGGCCCGGCCGAGGTCGAGCAGTTCGTCCGTGCCGAAGCCCTTGTCCGCACGGACCGAGCCGAGCACGGCCCGGGTCACGTCGCGGAACTTCATCGGGTTCATCAGCACCCCGGACGACGTGGCCTGTTCGACCAGCGCCGCGAGGAAGCGCTGCTGGCGCTGCATCCGGCCCAGGTCCGACGCCCCGTCGACATGCCGCGCCCGTACGTACTGGAGCGCCTGTCCGCCGTTCAGCAGGTGCGAGCCCGCCGCCAGGTCGAGACCCGTGTACGAGTCCTTCAGCGGCTGCGTGGTGCAGACCCGGACGCCGCCCAGCACGTCCACCGTCTTCATGAAGCTGGTGAAGTCGACCTCCAGATAGTGGTCGATCTTCACGTGGGTCATGTTCTCGACCGTGCGCACGGTCAGGTTCGGGCCGCCCTCCGCGTACGCCGCGTTGAGCTTGAGCGGGTGCGCGCCGTGCCGCTTGCCGGTGGTCTCGTCGGTGTGCGCCGGTGTCTCGGCGTAGGAGTCGCGCGGCAGGCTGACCACGCTGGCCCGCTCCCGGTCCTCCGAGATGTGCACGATCATGATCGTGTCCGTGCAGTGGCAGGGCGCGCCGCCGAGCCGGTACGTGCGCCGCTCCGTCTCCGTGATCTTGTCCCGGCCGTCGGTGCCGACCAGCAGCACGTTCATGCCGTGGCCCGCCTCGGGCCGGTTCTTCATGTCCCTGAAGGGGTCGACCCGGGCGATGTCCTCGTCCAGGCTGGTGACCACCGCGTGCCCGATGCCCGCCGAGGCGAGGACCACCACGGACAGGGTCGTCGCCATCCGCATGGCCCAGCGCGGCTTCCTGCGCCGCGCCGGGGGCCGTCCGGAGGACCGCACGTCCGGCCTACGCGCGCGGGGCGGCTGCGGGTGGCGCTGCGGGCGGGCGGGGGAGCGGCGCGGCGTGGGCAAGGGGACACCTCCGGCAGGCCCTGGGCGTGGGGATCCGTGAGCACCGTAGGCCGATACGATCTGCGGCCCGCGCCTTAGGCCGGGCGGCGCGCGCCCGTGTCCCCCATTCGCGGTAACGTGACGCCCGATGAGCGAGAAGTCTGACGTGCGGTCCCCCGCCGTGTCTGTGATCATGCCCGTCCTCAACGAGGAGCGGCATCTGCGCGGGGCCGTCCAAGCGATCCTGGCGCAGCAGTACGACGGCGAGATGGAGGTCGTGATCGCCCTAGGTCCCTCCACGGACCGGACGGACGAGATCGCCGCCGAGCTGGTGCGCGACGACCCGCGGGTGCACACCGTGCCGAACCCGACCGGCCGTACCCCCGCCGCCCTGAACGCCGCGATCAAGGCGTCGCGGCATCCCGTCGTGGTGCGCGTCGACGGCCACGGCATCCTGTCGCCGAACTACATCGCGACCGCCGTGCGCCTCCTGGAGGAGACCGGCGCGCAGAACGTCGGCGGCATCATGCACGCCGAGGGCGAGAACGACTGGGAGCACGCGGTCGCCGCCGCGATGACCTCGAAGATCGGTGTCGGGAACGCCGCCTTCCACACGGGCGGCGACGCCGCCCCCGCCGAGACCGTGTACCTCGGCGTCTTCCGGCGCGAGGCGCTGGAGCAGCAGGGCGGCTACAACGAGGAGTTCATCCGCGCCCAGGACTGGGAGCTGAACTTCCGGATCCGGGAGGCGGGCGGCCTCATCTGGTTCTCGCCCGAACTGCGCGTGTCCTACCGGCCGCGGCCCTCCGTGAAGGCGCTCGCCAAGCAGTACAAGGACTACGGGCGCTGGCGGCACGTCGTCGCGCGCTACCACGAGGGCTCCATCAACCTGCGCTACCTCGCGCCGCCGACCGCGGTGTGCGCCATGGCGGCGGGCCTGGTCGTGGGCGCGGCGCTGACCCCCTGGGGCTTCGTCGTGCCCGCCGGCTACCTCGCGGCCATCACGCTCGGCTCGCTGCCGGCCGGCAAGGGCCTCCCGCTGAAGGCCCGGGCGCAGATCCCCGTCGCCCTCGCCACCATGCACATGTCGTGGGGCTGGGGCTTCCTCACCAGCCCGAAGGCGCTGGCCAAGAAGGTCATCGCGTCCCGCCGTCCGGCGGTGCTCGGCTCCCGCTGAGCCGTCACACACACGAACAGGGCCCCTCCCGGCAGCGGGAGGGGCCCTGTTCGTCCGTGCCGCGACCGCTACCAGGTGTAGTCCGGGTCGACGTGCATGCAGGCCGAGGTGTCCGAGCCGTTGAGGGCGTCGGCCGACTTCGGTGTCTTGTCGTCGTCCTCGGCCGCCTTGTACGCGGTGCCCGAGCGCCAGTCGGCGCCGACGACCAGCGTGATGCCGGAGACCTGCGTCGACTTCTCCACCGCACTCGACGGGATTCCGAGGGCCTTGGCGAGCCGCAGGGCGTCACCCTCCAGGTCCGCGGCGGGGTAGCGGATGACGGTCGTCGCCTCGGTGGTCGCCGTCGTCGTGTCGGCGCGCGCCTGCGTGAAGCCCTTGCCGGTGAGCTGCTGGGCGATCGCGCTCGCGCGCCCGCCGACCGGGGCCAGCGTCGAGGTCCGCGTGCCGTTCTGCACCGTCACGCCGATCTGGTCGTCCGCGGCGGCCGGGTCCGACGACGTCTTCTCCTCGGTCTTCTTCCTCTTGTCCTTGCCGTCCAGCGCGATGTCCTCGCGGACCAGCCGGAACAGCTTCGCCGCGTCCGTCGGCTTGGGCAGCACCCGGTTGCCGTCGGAGGAGTACACCCACGGCATCGTGGTCATGGTGATGCGGTCCGTCGGGACCTTCTTCAGCTCCTTGCTGAGGTCGTACAGCTTCGACACCGTGCCGAGGCCGTCGTCGACGGTCAGCGCGCTGGTGGCGGTCTCGGCGAGCTTGCGGAGCTTGTTGGGGTTGCTGAGGGTGGCGTTCTCCCGCAGCTGGCGGACCATCGAGTTCATGTACATGTGCTGGGCCTTGGTCCGGCCGATGTCGCTGCCGTCCTCGAAGCCGTACCGCGTCCGCAGCCACTGGAGGGCCTGCTTGCCCTTGATGGCCGTGGTGCCCTCCTCCAGCTTCAGACCGGAGCCGTGCCCGCTGGAGGTGTGCGAGTAGATGTTGGCGTCCACACAGACCGGCACGCCGCCGATGGCGTCGGCCATGGACACCACACCCGCGAAGTCGACCATCATGAAGTGGTCGATGTGGATGTCGGTCAGCTTCTCCCAGGTGGCGACCGTGCAGCCGGGGCCGCCGCGGCCCAGCGAGTCGTTCGTCATCACCAGCGAGGTGCTCGCGGCGTACGTCTTCTCGTTGTCCGGGTCGGTGCACTTGGGCATCTTCAGCAGGGTGTCGCGCGGCATGCTGACCACCGACATGTTGCTGCGGTCCGCGGAGACGTGGAGCAGCATCTGGACGTCCGCGCGGGGTGCCCCGCCGAAGGTGTCCTTGGCGCCGCCGAGCTTCTGGTTCTCGACGGAGTCCCGCGCGTCCGAACCGATCAGCAGGATGTTCAGCGGCGTCTGGCCCGCCGAGTTCGGCTTGGGCTTGGCGGCGCGGTCCTTCTGGTCGCCGATGTTGAGGTCGTCCTTCTTGATGTTGCCGTTCAGGTGCCGGTAGTAGAGGTAACCGGCGCCGGCCGTGCCGAGTATCAGCAGGGCCAGGACCGTCGCCGACCAGCGCAGTATGCGGCGCCGGCGTCGCGGGCGCCCCCCGCCCCCGTGCCGGCGGCCACCGCCGCCGCCGTGTCTGCCCTGCGTCCGCGGTGCCGTGTCGTCGGCCGTACGACTCCCCTTGTCGCCGGCCGGCTGAACGCGTTCGCCGTTCTCCTCGTACAGACTGTCGTCCCAGCCGGGTTCGCCGGCTCGCCGGACGCGTGGTCGTGTTGCCTCCCCACGCACACTGCTCTGCGACATCTCCCTGCCCCTCCCCACCCTGCGCCTGACAAACGGGTCCGTCCCGTGCCCGTCCGGACGTTCCTCCTGCCCCGCCGGGCACTTCCCGGGCCCGGTGGGGCACTTCTCACGTCCGGTCGCACACGTCTCGCGTCCTTTTAGACGCTTGACGGACCCGTCAGGTCATCAGCTGGCGCACACCGTCTTGTCCGCGGTGGATTTGTCCACCTCGGGTGCCTTCGTCGGAGCCGTTATCGGCACCCCGGCACCCTTGAAGTCCTTGCCCAGGGTCAGCACGATCGCGGGCAGACCCTGTGAGTTCTTCTCGCTCTCGCCCGGCTTCATCGCGGAAGCGGGCAACCCCATGAGATCCGCCAGTTTGCGTGCCTGGTCGGCCTGGTCGGGAGAGTACTCCAGGGTCGTCCTGCTCAGTGTTTCACCTGCGTTTCCGAGCTGGCTGGCCTTGAGTACGCCCTTGTCGTTCTGCAGCCAGTTGAGAGTTTCCTGTGCGGAGCCGGCGGCGGCACCGCCGTTGTAGATGTCGACGCGGATGTCGGCGGCGGCGGACCGGGAGCCCTTGAGACGGGCGGCCACCCAGGCCTTCTCCTTCTTCTGCTTCTGCTTCACCGCGGTGAACGACACGTCGTTCTTGATGGCGTCGAAGACCTCGGGACCCGTCGTCGGGTTCACGATCACCGTCTTGTGGACGACACCGTCCGCGGGGTTGTCGAGCACCGGCACCGTGGTGAACGAGATGTTCTTCGTCGGCACCTTCTTCAGCTCCAGGGCCATGTCCTTGAGCGTGCTCACCTTGCCGATGCCGGTGTCCACGGTCAGCGCCTTGGTGGCGGCCTCGGCCAGCTTGACCAGCTTGGTGGGGCTGGTGAGGGTGTCGCTGGAGCTCATCTTGCGCATCAGGGAGCCCAGGAACTGCTGCTGCACCTTGATGCGGTCCAGGTCGCCCTGGTTGCCGAAGCTGTGCCGGGTGCGCACGAAGGCGAGGGCCTGCTCGCCCTCGATCGTGTGCTCGCCCTTGGAGAGCTTGAGGTGCGAGTCGGGGTCGTTGACGTCCTTGGCCAGACACACGTTGACGCCGCCGACCGCGCTGGTCAGCGTCTTCACCGCGTTGAAGTCGGCCATCATGAAGTGGTCGACCGTGATGCCGGTCACCGCCTTGACCGTGTCCATCGTGCAGCCCGGGTTGCGGTCGTACTGTCCGAGACTCGTGTTGAAGCGGACGTTGTCGGTGCCCCGGATGATCCTCTCGCTGCCGTCCGGCTGCTTGGACTTGCACTCCGGGATATCGACGATGAGGTCGCGCGGAATGCTCATCGCGGTCGCGTTCGTCCGGTCCTTGGAGACGTGGAGCAGGATGTTCGTGTCGGCGTGACCGACGCTGCCCTTGTCGCCGTAGCCCTCGTTGCCCTTACCGGTGCGCTTGTCCGTACCGATGATCAGTATGTTGAAGGCGTCGTCCTTGCTGAAGCCGCTCTTGCCCGAGCTGCCGATGTCCGTCGTGTTGACGTTGCCCTCGAGGTGCTTGAGGTAGGCGTAGGCGGCGGCCGAGACCCCCACCAGCACGAACGCCATGATGCCGCCGGTCCACAGCAGTATCTTCTTCGCCTTCGACTTCTTCGGCTTGCGCTGAGTGCGCGAACGCCGGCGTCCCGGAGCGGGCTCCGGGGGCTCCGCACGCCGCCGCCGCGGGCCGGGCACATCGGTGCCCGGCGCCTCGCGGGACCGGCCCGGCGCCTCGCGGTCACGCCCCGGTGCGGTGCGGGCGCGCGCTCCCGAAGGAGATCCCCTCCGCGGCCGGGGCACTCCCGACTGCGGTGCGGAAGGGCTCAGTCGCAGTTCGTATTCGCCGGTGTTCGGGTTGAGTACCCACTGGTCTGCGGGGTCGATGTTGTCCGCCCGCCCACGGCCTTGCGCGTCCACGGTTGTCTGAATCCTCCGTCGGGGCCACGCGGCGCCTTCCCCCCTCAAAAGGCGCTCGGGTCTGGTCAAGCAGTGCGCGACCCCCAGGACGGACCTCGTGGCCGGGTGCACCGGATCGCTCACACTATCCGCCCAGTTCAGCGTGGAGCGACGGCCGTGACAAATTCAACTTCCCTACAAGCGGGCAATCCGCCCCATTTCTCAGAGACTTCTAGCGCAACAGTTCCTCGGCTTGGTGTGCGCTTTACCCGCAGGCGTCCTCCGCCGCCGTGCTCCCCCGGAAAGTCGGCACGGGTTTCGGGCTGCCGCTGGAGTCGCCCGCCGGGATTCCCCTCGACTTGTCGTCACCGCCCGACTCCGCATTGTCATCGGACGCGGGGCAGGAGCAGGATATTGGGGGCGAAGTGGTCTTCACGCCCTTTTTCCCCGCAAGTTGGGCGGAGTCCTCGGGCAGGTCCTTCGAGACCTCCACGGGTGTGTCCGAGCGCAGCCGGCTGAAGAGCTCCCGCGCCGCGGGCTGCACGAGCTGGTCGCGATTGGCGTTGCCGGAGTACGACGTCCGCGGCACCGTCAGGAACTGCATGCGTTTCGTGGGGATGTCGCGCATGCCCCGGACCAGGTCGTACAGCCCGCGCAGGCTCGCGAGGCCGGGGTCCGTCGTGAGCGACGAGGTGGCCGCGTCGAGGACGGGGTACAGCTTCGCGGGATTGAGCAGGACGTCATTGCTGCGCACCTTGTTGACGAGCGCGCCGAGGAAGCGCTGCTGGCGGTCCATGCGGTCGGTGTCGCTGCCGTTGCCGATGCTCTTGCGGGCGCGCACGTAGCCGAGGGCCTGTTCGCCGTCGAGCTCGACCTTGCCGGCGGGCAGCTTCAGCTTGGCGTCCTTGTCGGTGATGGGGTCCTTCAGGCACACCTCGACGCCGTCGACGGCGTCCACCATGTCCTTGAAGCCGTGGAAGTCGATGACCATGTGGTGATCGATGCGGATGTCCGTGAGCTTCTCGACGGTGCGGATCGTGCACGCCGAACCGCCCACCTCGAAGGCGTAGTTGAACATCGCGAACATGGGCTGGGTGCGGGTGCCGTCCGGTCGCCGGCAGCTCGGCACGTCCACCATCAGGTCGCGGGGCAGCGAGACCGCCGTCGCGCTGCGCCGGTCCGCCGCGAGATGCAGCAGGATCGTGGTGTCCGACCGCTCGGTCCCGGAGTCCCGGCCGTACTTCCCGTTCCCGTCGCCCGAGCGCGAGTCCGAACCGATCAGCAGGATGTTCTGCGCGTCCCGCACCAGCGCGGTGGGCCGCTCCTTCTCGTAGCGGGCGAGCTCGGCGGCGGCGGCCTCGTCCGGCGTGATGTTCGCGTTCAGCTTCTCGTACGCCGCCCAGCCGGCCCCGACGGCGCCGAGCACCACGACGGCGACGCCGATCGCCGTGTAGCGCAGCCAGCGCCGCCGGCGGCGTATGACACCGGTCCCGGTGGGCGACGCGCCCAGCCCCGGCCCTGCTCCGCGTCCGGTGGGCGACCCCTCCGGATCCTGCCCCTCCGGTCCGGAGGGCGTCCCTGCGCTGTCGTTCACGGCTGGGTCCACCCCTCAGGCGTGCGAGCGTGTCGAGTCATGGCGTACGAACGTGTCGAGCGTCGTGTTCGAACTGCTCCTACGACCATGTCCCGGCCCGGGGGCCGGGGGGTGCCGCTGATAGGCCGAATGGGGGACGCGCCCAGGCGTGCGGCGGCCTGCGCCCGCCCGCCGCCGGGGTGTCCTCAGCGCGCCGTCGCCGTCACCCGTTCACTCTCGATCCGCTTGGCCAGCGCGTCCTCGCCGAGCTGCTCCAGATGGCGGCACAGAACCACGGACCCGCCGGTCGACAGCGCCGCGTACAGCCCGGCGCTGAGGCCCTCCCAGGTGTCGTACGGCAGCGCCGACAGGATCCGGGAGCCGGGCCCCGTCAGGTCGAGCCCGGGTGCGTCGGCGCGGGCCCGCTCCACGACCTCGGCGCCCGTGTACTCGGCCCCGGCGACGATCAGCGCGGGCTCCTCCGGGTCCACCGGCGCGTACGGCTGGAAGCGGTCGCCCTGGGTGGGTACCTCCACGGCGTAGTCGGCGTACCCGGCGGGCGGGGTCGGGAAGCGGCGGCCCAGCGGTGCCAGCGAGAGGGCGACGCGTTCGCCGGAGCAGGCCAGCCCCGCCTCGAACCGTCCCGGTCCGGCCACGACGTGGTCCGCCGCGGCCGGGTCGCCCGCCACGTCCGCGATGACGCCCACGGAGGAGCAGGCGAGCAGCCACACGGCCGTCTGCCAGTGGGCCGGCAACAGCAGCGCGACCCGGTCGCCGGGCGCGGCGGACAGTTCGTCCTGGAGCAGGTTGGCGGTCTTGGCCACCCAATTGGCGAAGGTGGCCACGGACAGTTCGACACGTTCGCCCGTGGCGTCGTCGTAGAAGGTCACCAGGGGGCGCGCGGGGTCCGCGGCGAGCGCGGATCGCAGCAGGTCGGCGGGGGTGCGGTCGGTGGCGTTCACGCGCGCAAGCGTACGCGGGGGCGCCGCGTGGGGCGGCCCCGCCGCTTCACCGGTTCGGGGGAGCGTGTGTCCGACGGCCCGTCACATCACCGATGGACAGATATATATGACTTTGTCCAGGATCAAGGGCATGCGTGGATTCCTTGCTTCCTCGGTCGGCGTCACATGCGCGGCCGCACTCGCCCTTCCGCTCGCTCTGCCCACCCCGGCACAGGCCGGGCCGTCGGCGGGGACGTCCGAGCCAGCCGTCCCCGGCAGCACGCGGTCCCTCCCGCTCGTGCCGCTCACCGGCCCCCGCTCCGCCGCTCACGCGCAGGGGCTCACCCGTCGCAACGTGCGCCCTTTCTCACTGGTCGGCGTCATCTGGGACGACCCGGGCAGTGAGCTGCACGGCCGTGTCCAGGTGCGCACCCGCGCCACCGGCACCGGTCACTGGTCCGGCTGGCAGGACGTCGAGACGCACAACACGCACGGCGCCGATCCGGACACCCCCGAGGGCGAGTCGGTCCGGGTGCACGGCTCCACGGCGCCGCTGTGGGTGGGCGACTCGGACGGCGTCGAGGTGCGCGTCGAGGCCCAGAGCGACGACCGGACGACGGCTCCCGGGGAGTCCCCGCTCCCCAGGGGCCTGCACCTCGAACTCGTCGACCCCGGCGCGGACCCCGCGGACATGCGCGCGCCCGCGGACGGGGTCCAGGACGGCGTACGCACGGGATTGGACGCGCTCGGCGAACTGGCGGGCGCCTTGTCGCACGCCCTCGGCGCCGGGTCGGCCGGATCACCCGACGGAGCCCCGGGCGCGGGGCCGCGCGCCGACGAACCGGTCCCCGACACTCCCGAGGACGACTCGTTCGTCTTCGCCGGCCTGCAGTCGGGGGAGAGCTTCGCCGCGTCCGTCGCCAACGCCGACGTCGCGCCGCTGGGCGCCAGGGAGATCCCCGCGCTCTCCAGGAGCCGGACCGAACTCGAGTACAGCGCCGCGCACCCGGACGAACTGCGCGCGAAGCCGTACGTCGGTGCCCGCCCGCACATCGTCACCCGGCGCGGCTGGGGCGCCGACGAGAGCCTGCGCGAGAGCGGCTTCGTCTACACCAAGAAGGTCAAGGCGGCCTTCGTGCACCACACGGCGTCCGGCAACAACTACAGCTGCTCCCAAGCCCCTTCGGTCATCCGCAGTATCTACCGCTACCACGTACAGAGCAGTGGCTGGCGGGACATCGGCTACAACTTCCTCGTCGACAAGTGCGGAAACATCTACGAGGGCCGGGCCGGGGGCGTGACGAAGGCCGTCCAGGGCGCTCACACCCTCGGGTTCAACAGCAACAGCATGGGCATCGCCGTGATCGGCAGTTTCGACAGCTCCAAGCCGCCCGCCGCCGCGGTCACCGGCCTCGCGCGGCTGACGGCGTGGAAGCTCGGCCTCTTCGGGGCCAATCCGCGTGGCAAGACATACCTGAAGTCGGGTGGTGGCAATCTCTACCGAAAAGGAAAGAACGTACGACTGAACGTGATCTCCGGCCATCGTGACGGGTTCGCCACGGACTGCCCCGGACAGAAGCTCTACGGCAAGCTCGGCTCGGCCAGAAAGACGGCGGCCCGCTACCAGGGCCGCTGAGCATTCTCGAGGAGCCGCGAGGACCCCGGGACGGCCCATGAGGCACCACCGGGCGCGGCAGAGGTCACCTGACGTCGTACCGGGCCATCGAGGTCACCGCACCGCCATCGAAGGCGCCATCCAACGGTCTGCATACACTGGCCGGCCGGAACACAGTTCGGCCGGTCCCGGCAGGAAGCAGAGACGACAGGTGACAGAAGCGATCCTCCTGGTCGGCGGCAAAGGCACCCGGCTGCGACCGCTCACGGTGCACACCCCCAAGCCGATGGTTCCGGCGGCCGGGGTCCCCTTCCTCACACACCAGTTGGCGCGGGCGAGAGCGGCCGGTGTCGACCACATCGTCCTGGCCACCTCCTACCTGGCCGAGGTGTTCGAGCCGTACTTCGGCGACGGTTCCGCGCTGGGCCTCCACATCGAATACGTCACGGAGGTCGAGCCGCTCGGCACGGGCGGCGCCATCCGCAACGTCGCCTCGCGCCTCCACTCGGCCCCCGGCGACCCGGTGCTGATCTTCAACGGGGACATCCTCACCGGCCTGGACATCCCCGCCCTGGTGCGCACGCACGAGACGACCGGCGCGGACGTCTCCCTGCACCTGACGCGGGTGACCGACCCGCGGGCGTACGGCCTGGTCCCCACGGACGCCACGGGACGCGTCACCGCCTTCCTCGAGAAGCCCCAGACGCCCGAGGAGATCGTCACCGACCAGATCAACGCGGGGGCGTACGTCTTCCGCCGCTCGGTCATCGACACGATCCCGGAGGGCCGGCCCGTCTCCGTGGAACGCGAGACGTTCCCCGAGCTCCTGGCCACCGGCGCCCACCTCCAGGGCATGGTGGACTCCACGTACTGGCTCGACCTGGGCACCCCGCAGGCCTTCGTGCGCGGTTCGGCGGACCTCGTCCTGGGCCGTGCCCCCTCCCCGGCCGTCCCCGGCCGCTGCGGCGACCGCCTGGTCCTGCCCACGGCCACGGTCGCCCCCGACGCCAAACTCACCGGCGGGACAGTGGTCGGCGCCGACGCGTACGTCGGCGAGGGGGCCCGGATCACGGGCAGCACGATCCTGTCCGGCGCGGTCGTCGAGCCCGGCGCGATCATCACCGATTCCCTCATCGGAGCCCGCGCCCGCATCGGCGAACGCACCGTCCTCACCGACGCCGTCATCGGCGACGGCGCCGTGGTGGGCCCCGACAACGAACTCCGCGAGGGCGTACGCGTCTGGTGCGACGCCCGCATCCCCGCGTACTCGCTCCGCTTCTCCTCGGATCAGTAGCCCCCACCCCCCCGGTGGGCCCGAGCCCGCACTCGGCCCCACCGGGCACGTATCGGCCTCTGCGGCGTCTGAGGAGCGGGGGTGCAGGCGGCGGAGCCCTTTGGCAGGGCACGGGCCGGGCAGGATGCAGCACAATCAGCCCCTCCGGCGTCTGAGGAGCCGGGTGCCAGGGGGCGGAGCCCCCCGGTGGGGCCCGGGCGGAGCCCCGGAACAAGGGACGGGCAGGGGCGGAGGGGGCGAGAACCGCCCCGAGCCCGACAACGGCGAGCGACAAAGGGCGAGCCGAGCCCCAGCCGGACGAGCGCTCCCACCCACCCGCGCCCCAGCGCGAACTAGAGCCGCCCGATGTCCCACTTGGGCATCTTCGGCACGCGCCGCCCCGGCACCCGCCCCGACAACAGAATGAACCGAGCGGCCCGATGCCGCTGCCCCGCATACGGTTCGAGCAGCGACAGCATCACGGCGTCGTCCGCATCCCGGTCCCCGGCCAGCGCGTACCCCACGATGCCCGGCAGATGAAGATCCCCCACGGTCACGGAGTCCGCCGCGCCATGACTGCGCTGCACGACCTCCGCGGAGGTCCACGGTCCGATCCCGGACACCAGCTCCAGCCGCTCCTGCGCCCGCACCGGCTCGAAGGACACCGCTTCCTCCAGCCGCGCCGCGACCCGCACGGCCCGCAGGATCGTCGAGGCCCTCTTGTTGTCCACCCCGGCGCGGTGCCACTCCCAGGAGGGGATCAACGCCCAGGTCCGCGGCGCGGGCATGACGTACATCCGCTCCGGCGCGGGCCCCGGCGCCGGCTCCCCGTACTTCCGTACGAGCAGCCGCCAGGCCCGGTACGCCTCGTCGGTGGTGACCTTCTGTTCGAGCACGGACGGGATCAGCGACTCCATCACGAGCCCGGTGCGCGTCAGCCGCAGTCCCGGCCGCCGGTGGCGGGTGTGGGCGAGCAGCCGGTGTCGCGGTTCGAACGCGTCGGGGTCGTCGGAGGGGGCGAGCAGGTCGGGGAGCCGGTCGAGCAGCCATTCGGCACCCGGCCCCCATGCCTCGCCCCGCGCCACGGTGCCGCGCAGGGAGACCCGGAGCGTGCCCGGCCCGGCGGGTGTGCGGGTGGCCCGCCACACGGAACCGTCGGGCGTCGTGCGGAACGTCGGATCGGCGGGCCCGCGCCGCAGCGGTCCGAGCACGAGCCCGAGGTCGAGCGGTCCGGGCGGCGTCCAGGTCCGGCTGCGCACGGGCCCGGCGCTCTGCCGGGGCATGCCGTGGGGTACGCCGACGTGTCCGCCGCGTACCGTCGTACGCGTCGGCCGAGGAGTGAATCGTCCAGCCACGGAAGAGGTCCTAGTCGGGTCCTGTGCGGGGCCCCGGGGGTCACGGGGACGAGGGGCGCCCTATGAGGGTAGGCGCTGCGCGCGGACGGCACCCAGGGTTCCCCGTGGCCGGGGCCGGCCTCAGCGCACCACGACGAACGCGTCCGCTTCCCGCCCCGGCCGGGCCTTCGGCTCCTCCGCCGCGTGCCCGACGGCCACGGCGCCCATGGGGTCCCAGCCCTCCGGCAGCCCCAGCACCTCCCGTACGACGTCCCGGCAGAACATCGTCGACGACACCCAGGCGGACCCGAGCCGCTCCCCGGCCAGCGCGACCAGGAAGTTCTGCACACCGGCGCCGGTGGCGACCACGAACATCTCGCGCTCGGCCCCGTCCCGGCGCGCGTCGCCGTACGTGTGGGAGCCGTCCATCACCAGGCACGGCACCACGAGGTACGGCGCGTTGCGCAGGACGTCCCCCCGCCGGACCCGCTTGGCGATGGACTCCTCGCTCTTGCCGTCGCGCCGCAGGTCCGCGATCCACGCGTCCCGCATGGCGTCGAGCAGTCGCGTACGGGACTCCTCGGACTCCAGGAGGACGAACCGCCAGGGGGTGGTGTGGTGCGGTGCCGGCGCGGTCACCGCGGCGGCGACGGCGCGCCGTACGGCACCGGGGTCGACGGCTTCGCCGGTGAAGGCCCGCACGGTGCGCCGCTGGGTCACCGCCTCCCGTACCGCCTCCGAGGTGCCCAGCCGGAACATGTCGTCGTGCGCGCCGCGCACCAGCGCGCGCGTGCCCTCGCCGTCGTCCTCGGCGGTCACGTGCGGCAGCCCGCGCAGGACCGCGACGGGCAGTCCGGCGGCCTTGCCCTTGACCAGGTCGCCGGCCGCGGCGAGTTCGTCGGCGGTGGCGACGACGGTCGCGCTGAGCGGATTGCCGTGCGCGTCCGTGCCGCCGCGCAGGTCGTCCAGCACCTGGATGCCCGCGGCGCCGATGGCGACATCGGTGACCCCGGTGCGCCAGGGCCGCCCGAAGGTGTCGGTGATCACGACGCCGACCCGAACGCCGAGGGCGTCCCGCAGCCCGTCCCGGACGGCCCGCGCCGACGCGTCGGGGTCCTCGGGCAGCAGCAGTACGGTCCCGGCGGGCGTGTTGGACGCGTCGACGCCGGCGGCGGCCATCACGAGCCCCTGCCGGTTCTCGACGATGCGCAGGGCGCCGCGCCGCGCGACGACGCGGACGGTCTCGGCGTCGATGGCGGCTTCGCGGTCGTCGGCGACGACGATCCGCCCCTCCGCCTTGGAGACGATCTTCGAGGTGACGAGGAGTACGTCCCCGTCGGCGAGGCCGGGCTCCGCCGCGGCGATGAGCTTCGCGAGGTCGTCGCCCTGACGCACCTCGGGCAGCCCCTCCAGCGCCCAGACCCGGTAGCCCGCGACACCGCGCGCGGTGGTGTCCGCCGGGCTCTCGCCCGCCGCGGATGCTTCCTCCGGGGGCAGCTCCGCGGTCATGACGTCCGTACCTCCTCGGCCAGGGCCAGCGCCTCGCGCGCCATCCGTGCCGTCGCGTCGAGGTCGGACATCATCAGCGGCACGGCCCGGCAGCGGATGCCGGCCGACTCCACGCGCTCCACGGCGGACGCGTCGACGGTGTCGACCAGCCAGCCGTCGAGGAGCCCCGAGCCGTAGTGCTCGGCGACCGCCGCGGCCGTGGACTCGACGCCCACCGCGGCCAGCACCTTGTCGGCCATCCCGCGCACGGGCGCGTCCCCGACGATGGGGGAGAGGCCGACGACGGGGACCCCCGCGTCGGCGATGGCCTCGCGGATTCCGGGCACGGCGAGGATCGTGCCGATCGAGACGACGGGGTTGGACGGCGGGAAGAGGACGACGTCCGCCTCGGCCAGGGCTTCGAGCACCCCGGGCGCCGGCTTGGCCTGCTCGGCGCCGACCGGCACGATCGCCTCGGCCGGCACGGAGGCCCGCAGGCGCACCCAGTACTCCTGGAAGTGGACGACCTTGCGCTCCCCGGGGCCGGTGGGGTCGTCGGCGGGGAGGGTGACGGCGACATGCGTCTCGACGCGGTCGTCGGACATGGGGATGAGGCGGACGCCCGGCTTCCAGCGGTCGCACAGCGCCTCGGTGACGGCGCTGAGCGGATAACCCGCGCCCAGCATCTGCGTCCGCACGATGTGCGTCGCGAAGTCGCGGTCGCCGAGTCCGAACCAGTCGGGTCCGACGCCGTACGCCGCGAGCTCCTCCTTCAGGTGGAAGGTCTCCTCGGCGCGACCCCAGCCCTGTTCCTCGTTGATGCCGCCGCCGAGCGTGTACATCACCGTGTCGAGGTCCGGGCAGACCTTCAGCCCGAAGAGGTGGATGTCGTCGCCGGTGTTGCCGATGACCGTGATGTCCGCGTCCGGCACGGCCCGCTGGAGACCACGCAGGAACCGGGCACCACCGATACCGCCTGCCAGAACCACAATGCGCATGGGGTTCAGTCTGGCAGGCGGGTACGACAAGGCGTCAGGGCGGTTACGAGACCTCGGCCACGGCGCAGCGGGCGTTGGGGGTCCCGTCGGCCGCACGCTGCTCGGCCCGGGGGCGCATCGGCATCTCGGTGAGGCCCGGGTAGTAGATGTGCAGGCTCACGGCCGGTTCGAGCGAGTCGTTGACGACCTCGTGGACGTAACCGGGGGCGAACACTCGCTGCGCGCCGGACTCCAGCGCGCGCGATCCTCGGTCGGTGCGCTCGGTCAACGCGCCTTCCAGGACGGTCAGTACGCCGGAGGAGGGGCCGTGGTCGTGCAGTCCGCTGCCCTGCCCGGGGACCCAGGACAGGAGCCACACCTCGTATCCGGGACCGGTGTGCAGTCGGTGGTACCAGCGCGACGCCGCGTCGAACCGGACGAGGTGCTCCCACCGGGAGCGGTCGGCGGCGATCGAGCGGGCGAGCCCGGCGAACTCGGCCACCGTGGCGGGATGCTCGCGCGGCGGCTGGAGGAGGTGGGGTACTTCGAGGATGTCGCCGGCGATCTGCAGGTCGCTGTCGCTGTTCATGGATGCGGTGGTTCCTCGGCAGGAGAGTGCTGGGGTGTCGCTGACCGTGTCCGCCCGGTTCGCGGACGGGAGGTGTGCCCTGGTGCGGGCGTACGCCCCGGGAGGGGGCGGAGGATTCGCCTCAGTGGCGGCGAGGCGGCCAGCCGGAGCGCGGTAGGGCTCAACAGCTGCAACAGCAACAGCTACAGCGAGCGCGGGCAGCACCGTGGGACCCGGCGGTGCGGGTCGAGGTGAGCGCCAAGTTCGCGAGCATGCCCTCAAGGACACCGGTTCACACCTTCACTGTCAACTTGATGTCCAGGATGTGGGAGATGTTTCACCTCATCCGGTTCACCTGGCGGGCGAAAGGTTTGTTCAGGAGCCGCCCGGGACACATGGCGCACAACCGGGCGCACAAACCTCGCTGCGACCCCGTGATCCAAATGTGATCCGGTTCGCTTCGGAGTCCGTGTCGGAACGAGATCGAACTCCCGGTCGTCCTTCCCGGTGAGGGGTGGGACGTCCGGCCCGGGCCCCTTGGGCTGTCAGGGTTTATGCCGATTTGAACACTTTCCGCATAGCCTTGGTTCCGCAGAGTGAATAAGGGGCCCAATAGCAGATCTCGGCTTGACTGGCCCGGATCCGCACACTTGTAATTTCACTCGTGTCGTTCAGCCGAAATCGGAAACGACAGCAGCACGGGGACGCGAAAGACAGACGAGGGGCGCACATGACCGAGCTGGTGCAGCAACTGCTGGTCGACGACGCGGACGAGGAACTCGGCTGGCAGGAGCGCGCGCTGTGCGCCCAGACCGACCCCGAGTCCTTCTTCCCCGAGAAGGGCGGCTCCACCCGCGAGGCCAAGAAGGTCTGCCTCGCCTGTGAGGTCCGCTCCGAGTGCCTCGAATACGCACTCGCCAACGACGAGCGGTTCGGCATCTGGGGCGGTCTGTCCGAGCGTGAGCGGCGCCGCCTGAAGAAGGCGGCCGTCTGAGAGTCACCCGGAGGCGGACCGCCGGGAGCGGCCCCCCGGGACAAGCGGTGCACGCGCGCGTGTGCCACCGACCAAACGGCACACACTCCTACGTAACGAACGGCCCGTCGCAGGTGGGTTATCCACAGGCGGCGGGCCGCTGTGTTGCCCAGCCGTTAGTGTGGGCCCTCGTCCGAGACGTCCCGCTGTCCCCGCCGGACACAGACGTCCACCGCAGTCCATCGAACCGGGGCCCGTACCTCGATGTCCGTGCACAGCCATTCGGCAGCCCATCAAGACGCCGCTGCCACACCTGAGTTCCCGCGCCACGTGGTGACCGCGGTGGTCGTCTCCCACGACGGCGCCCGCTGGCTGCCCAAGGTGCTCGCCGGGCTGCTCGGCCAGGAGCGCCCCGTGCAGAACGCGGTGGCGGCCGACACCGGCAGCGCGGACGACTCCGCCCAGCTGCTCACCGAAGCGCTCGGCGCGGACCGGGTGCTGCACCTCGCCCGGCGCACCGGTTTCGGCCAGGCCGTGGAGGAGGCCTCGCGCACCGCCCAGGTCCTCACCCCCGAGGACCTGCCCTACCTGAAGCGCCCCAGCGGCTGGGACCCCGTCACGCGCACCTGGCGCGACGACGCCTACGACCTGCCGGACCTGCCGCACGGCGAGCCCGAGCAGTGGCTGTGGCTGCTGCACGACGACAGCGCCCCCGAGCCGGACGCCCTGGCCCGGCTGCTGCGCGTCGTGGAGGACGAGCACGAGCTCGGCAGGGACGTCGCCGTCGTCGGCCCCAAGCTCCGCGGCTGGTACGACCGCCGTCAGCTCCTCGAGGTCGGCGTCACCATCGCCAACTCCGGCCGCCGCTGGACGGGTCTGGACCGCCGCGAGCAGGACCAGGGCCAGCACGACCACGTCCACCCCGTCCTGTCCGTGTCCAGCGCGGGCATGCTGATCCGGCGCGACGTCTTCGAGGAGCTCGGCGGCTTCGACCGCCGGCTGCCCCTGATGCGCGACGACGTGGACCTGTGCTGGCGCGCCCAGGCCGCCGGCCACCGCGTCCTCGTCGCCCCGGAAGCGGTCGTACGGCACGCCGAGGCCGCCTCCCGCGAGCGCCGCACCGTCGACTGCGTGGGCCGCACCTCCGCGTCCCCGCACAAGGTCGACAAGGCGGGCGCCGTCTACACCCTCCTGGTCAACGCCCGCACGGCGCAGCTGCCCTGGGTCCTGATCCGGCTGGTCCTCGGCACCCTGCTGCGCACGGTGGCGTATCTCGTCGGCAAGGTCCCCGGACAGGCCGTCGACGAGATCCGCGGCCTGCTGAGCGTCCTGCTGCGCCCGGAGAGGGTCGTCGCGGGCCGCCGCAGGCGTGGCCGCCCACAGGTCGACAAGGGCGAGCTGCGGGCGCTGTTCCCGCCGCCCGGCGCGACCGTGCGGGCCACCGTCGAACAGGTCGCGAGCAATCTGGTGGGCCGCTCCGACGCCGAGGCCACGACCGGCGCCGGCCGGCACGGCAGCGCGGTCGAGTCCGGACCCGGCGGCGACGACGCCGACTTCCTGGAGATCGAGCAGTTCGCCCGCCTCAAGCGCATCGCCCGCAATCCAGGCCCGATGCTCTTCCTGGTGCTGCTGTTCGTCTCGCTGCTGGCCTGCCGTGAACTGCTCGGCAGCGGAGCGCTCTCCGGCGGCGCGCTGCTCCCGGCCCCGGCTGACTCCTCGGAGCTGTGGTCGCGCTACCTCGACGGCTGGCATCCGGTGGGCGCCGGCGGCACCCAGTCCGCACCCCCGTACCTCGCCGTCGTCGCCATGCTGGCGTCGCTGATGCTCGGCTCCACCGGCCTCGCGGTCACCGTGCTGCTGGTGGCGTCCGTGCCGCTGGCCGGCTTCGCCGCGTACTTCGCCTCGCGGCCCCTCGTGGAGTCCCGTCTGCTGCGTGCCTGGGCGTCCGTCGCCTACGCCTTCCTGCCCGCCGCCACGGGCGCGCTCGCGGGCGGGCGCATCGGCACCGCCGTCCTCTCGATCCTGCTGCCCCTCATCGCCCGCGCGGGCATCGCCGCGAGCGGACTGGCGCACGCCTCGGGAGCCCGCGGCAGCTGGCGCGCCACCTGGGCGTACGCGCTGCTGCTCACCGTCACCACGGCGTTCACGCCGATCGTGTGGCCCGTCGCGCTGGTCCTCGGTCTGGCGCTCCTCGTGGTGCGCCGCGGCGAGATCACCGCCTACGGGCTGCGTTTCCTGGCCCAGCTCGGCACCCCGCTGCTGATCCTCGCCCCCTGGTCGCTGACGCTGCTCCCCTTCGGCTTCTTCGACCAGGCCGGCCTCGAGTACGGCGACAGCGCGGCCTCCGCGCTCGACCTGCTCGGCGCCAGCCCGGGCGGTCCCGGGACGGTCAGCGGGCTGATGCTCTTCGGTATCGTGCTGGCCGCGCTGGGCGCCCTGATGCGCACGGAGCGCCAGGCAGGCATCTGGACGGCCTGGGCCGTGGCCCTGGTGGCCCTCGTCTTCGCCGTCCTGTCGAACGGCTCCACCTGGGCGGGTCCCGCGACCCTGGTCTACGGCCTCGCGCTGCTGGCCGCCGCCGTGCTCGGCGCCGACGGGGCACGCGCGCGCGTGGCCGAGCAGAGCTTCGGCTGGCGTCAGCCGGTCGCCGCGCTCATCGCCTTCGCCTGTGCGGCCGGGCCGCTGCTCGTCGCCGCGGGCTGGATGATCCGGGGCGCCGACGGCCCCCTGGAGCGCCGCGACCCGGTGCAGGTCCCCGCGTTCGTCGCCGAGGAGAGCGGCACCCGCGACCAGGCCCGCACCCTCGTCCTCGACAGCCGGTCCGCCGCCGACGTCGGCTACATGCTCGTCCGCGGCTCCGGCGCCCGTCTCGGCGACGCCGAGCTCGCGGAGGCGGGCGGCGACAACAAGAGGCTCGACAAGGTCGTCGCGAACCTCGTGGCGGGCTCCGGCGCCGACCAGGCCGACGAGCTCGGCGCCTTCGCCGTGCGATACGTCCTCGTCCGCAAGGGCGCGCCCCGCGAGGTGAGCCGCGTCCTGGACGCCACCCCCGGCCTGACCCGGCTCAGCCAGCAGGACGGCAGCGCCCTGTGGCGAGTGGACCAGCAGGTCTCGCGCGCGGCGATCGTCCCCGAGTCCGGCGACTCGCTGTCCATCGCCGCAGGACCCGTCGAGGCGCACACCACGATCCCCGCCGGTCCCGAAGGCCGCGTGCTGCGTCTCGCCGACTCGGCCGACGAGGGCTGGGTGGCGACCCTGGACGGCAGGCCGCTCACCCGCACCACGGTCGACGGCTGGGCCCAGGGCTTCCAACTGCCCACGAGCGGCGGCCGGTTGGACGTCACTTTCGACGCCCCGATCGGCCACACGGCCTGGCTGTGGGCGCAGGGCGCGCTCGCTGTCGTGCTCGTGGTGCTCGCCCTGCCCGGCCGGCGCCGCGACGTCGACGACGACCTTCCCGAGGAGCAGCCGGTCCCGGCCCAGGACACCACGGGTGACGGCCGCCGTGCCCGGCGGCTGCGCGCCCAGGCCGAGGCCGAGCAGGCCGCCCAGGACTCCGACGCCCCCGCGACCCCGGACGAGGACGCGTCGGCCGCCCCCGCCGCCGTCCCGCAGCAGCACGCGTACGGCGAATGGGACACCCCGAGCTACGCGGGCGCCGAGTACGGCACCTACGGCGGCGAGCAGTACGAAGGCGGACAGCAGTACACGGCAGGCGGCTACGACCAGACGTACCAGGCCGACCCCTACCAGGGCGGCCAGTACGACCCGTACGCCTACGGGGGCACGCCGTCGTACGACCAGACGTACGCCCAGGGCTACGACGGGGCGGGCCAGGGCTACGACCAGGGCTACGACCCGGCGCAGCCCCCGATGCCCTCGCAGCCGCCGCACGGCACCGACAGCGAGCGCCCCGACGGGAGCCAGCAGTGAACCGCACCACCCTGTCCCTGATCGCAGGCGCCACCGCGCTCGCCGCCGTCACCGGATTCGCCGCGCTCAGCGCTCCGGGCGCGGCCGGCGAGGACACCGCCAGGACGGCCGCACGGCTGCCCGTGCAGCGCACCAGCCTGCTCTGCCCGCAGCCGAGCACCTCGGACATCGCGGACACGGCGTACACGTCTTTCACGCCGGTCTCGAAGGGCACGAGTGCCGGCGGAAAGGCCGAACTCCAGGTCGCGAGCGAGCAGTCGGCGGACGCGAGCGGTGGCAAGAAGGACGGCAAGAAGTCCGGCAAGCCCGTCGTGCAGCCCAAGAATCCCGGCAAGCCGTCCACCGGCGACAGCTCGGGTGCCGACGCGCCGGCCCTGGTCGGCACGGCCGAGGGCAGGTTCGCGCCGGGCTGGACCGTTCAGGAGACCACGGAGGTCGCCGCGGGGACCGGCCGCGGACTGCTCGGCACCAACTGCACGGCTCCGGACACGGAGTTCTGGTTCCCGGGTGCCAGCACCGCCGAGGACCGCTCCGACTACGTGCACCTGACCAACCCGGACGACTCCGCCGCGGTCGTCGACATCGAGCTGTACGGCAAGGACGGCGCCCTCAAGTCCACGGTGGGCGACGGCATCACGGTCCAGCCGCACTCCAGCGAGCCGATCCTGCTGAACACGCTGACCGACGCCCCGCAGACCAACCTCACCGTGCACGTGAAGGTCCGCAGCGGTCGTGTCGGGGCCGCCGTGCAGGCCCTGGACGCCAAGCTCGGCGGCGACTGGCTGGCGGCGTCCACCGACCCCGCGGGCAGCCTGGTCATGCCGGGCATCCCGAAGGACGCCACGTCGGTGCGGCTCGTCGCCTTCGTGCCGGGCGACACCGACGCCGACCTGAAGGTGCGCCTCGCATCCCCCTCGGGCCCGATCACCCCTGCGGGCAACGAGACGGTCCATGTGAAGGCCGGCATGACCGCGGCGGTCGACCTCGGCGACGTCACCCGCGGCGAGGCGGGTTCGCTGGTGCTCACGCCCACCGGCCGGCCGGTCCCGGTCGTCGCCGCCCTGCGGGTCGTGCGCGGCAAGGGCGACCAGCAGGAGACCGCCTTCATCCCCGCCACCGGTCCGGTCTTCGCGCGCGCGAGCGTCGCCGACAACAGCGCCAAGGGCACCACGCTCGCCCTGGCCGCCCCGGGCGGTCAGGCCCAGGTGAAGGTCACCGCGTCGGCGGGCAGCGAGGGCGGCACGGCCGTGTCCAAGACGTTCACGATCAAGGGCGGCACGACACAGAACGTGGCGGCGCCGGTCCCGAGCGGCCTCAAGGGCACGTACGCCCTCACGGTCGAGCGGGTCTCCGGAGGCCCCGTCCACGCCTCCCGGATGCTCGCCTCCACCCAGGACGGCGTTCCCGGCTTCACGGTCCAGACCCTCCCGGACGACCGCGGGACGGTGTCGGTGCCGGAGGCGGAGCAGGACCTCTCCGCGCTGCTGAAGCAGTGACCGGCCGGGTCCCTTCGGGGACTCGACCGGTACGCCGGCCCCGACGGATCCCGGGAATCGGGCGGGGTTGCCCTGCCCGCCGGGTCATGGGGACCGGGCGTTGGCGCCCTGCCCACCGGGGCCCGGGGAACAGGCGGCCGCTTCCTGCCCGCCAGGTCACGACGATCAGGCGGCGGTGCTCCGCCCGCCGGGTCCCCTTCGCGTGTCCGGCGGCGAGTGATCAGTCCTCGCCGTACCGCGGGTCCACCGTCTCCGGTGTCAGACCCAGCAGCTCGGCGACCTGTTCCACGACGACCTCGTGCACCAGGGCGGCGCGCTCGTCGCGCCCCTTGGTGCGGATCTCGACCGGACGGCGGTAGACGACCACGCGCGCGGGGCGGCCCTCACGCGCCGGGATCGTGCCGCCCAGCGGCACCGCCTCGTCGCTCCAGGCTTCGCCCGGCGCCTCCAGCCGGGGCACCTCCAGGACCAGGAAATCGATGTCGGTGAGCTGCGGCCAGCGCCGCTCCAGCCGCTCCACGGAGTCCTGCACCAGGTCCGCGAACACCTCGGCGCGGCTCGCCGCGAGTGGCACCTGCGGTGGCGCCACCGGGCCGCGCATGCCCCTGCCGTGGCGATCACGACGGCGGGGCCCGGGTGCTGCGGCGCGGGGCGATACGGGGTTGTCCATCACTGACGAAGAGTAATCCCCGCGCGGCCCGTGCGCCCGGCCCCCGCGCGGCTGCCCGCCGTTCGGCGGGAGGTCCGGCGGCGCGAGGTCCGGCGTTCGTTCCGGATGTCGCTCGATGACCATTCCAGCCAAGCTTGGGCTCGATTCCGTATCCTTCCCGGACCGTCACTCACATGGCAATTGACATGATTTGCGTCAAGTGGTGACCGGTTTCAGGTCTGTTCGGCCTCTCGGAACGCGCTGTCCGCCCAGGTCAGGGTCGGGCGCCGGAACGATCGTGTGGGCCGTGTCACAGCACGACACGGTGGGGTGACCTGGGGGAGAGTCGTCGCGGCCCGCTCAAGAGTGCGGTACCGTCCAACGTCGTGAGCCTTGTACGTCGCTGTTCGCGCACCGCTTGCGGCCGTCCCGCCGTAGCGACGCTGACGTACGTCTACGCCGACTCGACCGCGGTCCTGGGTCCGCTCGCCACCTACGCCGAGCCCCACTGCTACGACCTGTGCGCCGAGCACTCCGAGCGCCTCACCGCGCCGCGCGGCTGGGAGGTCGTCCGGCTGGCCGACGCCTCCGGTCCCGCCCGCCCGAGCGGGGACGACCTGGAAGCGCTCGCCAACGCGGTGCGCGAGGCGGCCCGCCCGCAGCAGCGTGCCGCGGAGGCCGGCGGCGGCAGTGCCCGCTCCGCGGACCCGATGGAGGTCGCCCGCCGCGGCCACCTGCGGATCCTGCGCTCGCCGGACAACTGAGCGACCCGCACCCTCCCGCACACCGATCACTTTGAGCCGTGCACGCCCATTGACGTGAAGTTGTCGCGGACACGACCATTCCGTTTGCCGTGAGAAATCGCTTTCCGCATCACGGAACTCGGGGAGGTGCCCGTGTACGTCCAGCAACTGGAGCCCGTCGCCGACTCGCTCGGCCTGTCCGCCCTCGTCGCCGCTCTGCCCCTCGTCATCGTGCTCGTCCTGCTCGGCGGTGTCCGCACCAAGGCGCACTGGGCCGGCCTCATCGGCCTCCTGGCGGCCTTCCTGGTCGCCTGGCTCGCCTACGGCATGCCTGTCGGCCAGACGCTCTCCAGCGCCGCCCAGGGCGCCGTCTTCGGTCTCTTCCCCATCCTGTGGATCGTCGTCAACGCCCTTTGGGTGTACCGGATGACCGTCCGCACCAAGCACTTCGACATCCTGCGCCGCTCCTTCGGGCGGCTCTCCGACGACCCGCGCATCCAGGCCCTCGTCGTCGCCTTCTGCTTCGGAGCGCTCCTCGAAGCGCTGGCGGGCTTCGGCGCACCCGTCGCGATCTGCTCGGTGATGCTGGTCGCGCTCGGCTTCGACCCGGTGCGCGCTGCGGTCGTCTCGCTCGTCGCCAACACCGCCCCCGTCGCCTTCGGTGCGATGGCCACGCCGGTCGTCACGCTCGCCCAGGTCACCGGCCTGCCGCTGGACTCCGTCGCCTCCGTGGTGGGCCGTCAGACCCCGTTGCTGGCCCTGGTCGTGCCCCTCGTGCTCGTCGGCCTGGTCGACGGGCGCCGGGGGCTCCGGGAGACCTGGGTGCCCGCCCTGGCGTGCGGAGTCGCCTTCGCCGTCGCGCAGTTCGCCGCCTCCAACTACCTCTCCGCGCAACTCGCCGACATCGGCGCCTCCTTGGCGGGCGCGGCGGCTCTGGTCGCGGTGCCCCAGGCGCGCAGGCCCGCGGCCGAGCCCGTACGGGCCGCGGTGCTGACCGGCGCACGCAGCGCCGACCTCGACGAGCGCGACCCCCGGCCCGAAGTGGTGCGCGCCTACGCGCCGTACGCGCTGATCGTGGCCATCTTCTCCGTCGCGCAGATCCCCGCCGTCAAGGACTGGCTGGCGGGGGCGACCCAGATGTACGACTGGCCCTTCCTGAACGTCGTCGACCCGGAGGGCAATCCGGTCGGCGGGAACGTCTTCACCTGGCCGATCGTGTCGACCGGCGGCACGCTCGTGCTCCTCGCCGGACTGTGCACGGCCGTCGTCCTGCGAGTCCACGCGCGCGTGGCGGTCAGGGAATGGGCGGCCACGGTCCACGAGTTGAGGTTCGCGATCCTCACCGTGACGTCCGTCCTCGCCCTCGCCTACGTCATGAACCTCTCCGGACAGGCCGCCACCATCGGGCACTTCGTCGCTGCGGCCGGTGCGGGACTCGCCTTCCTGTCACCCGTTCTGGGGTGGTTCGGCGTCGCCGTGTCCGGCTCGGACACCTCGGCGAACGCCCTGTTCGGCGCCCTTCAGGTGAGCGCGGCCAGGGAGTCCGGCCTGTCGCCCGAACTGCTCGCGGCGGCCAACAGTTCGGGCGGCGTGCTCGGCAAGATGATCTCGCCGCAGAATCTGACCATCGCGTGCGCGGCGGTCGGTCTCGCGGGCCGCGAGGGCGACCTGCTGCGCAAGGTGCTGCCGTGGAGCGTGGGGCTGCTGCTGGTGATGTGCCTCATCGTGGTCGGGCAGAGTTCACCGGTCCTGGAGTGGATGCTCCCCTGAGCCCGGCCCGACGGCGTCCAGGCCCGGGTGTCGGCCGCCGGCCGGGACGCCGTCCCTGCCCGGCTGTCGGCCCAGGGCCGGGACGCCGTCCCTCGCGTGCCGTCCGGCCACGTTGCGGGACGCGCCCGGACGCGCGCCCGGCGAACCGGCTCCGGTCGCGGGACGTCACCCGGGGAGCGCCGGGAACCGGCCTCTTGGAACGAGCGGGTTTCCCCCGGGTGACGGGCACAGGTCCGCAGGTCACCGATGCGCGTCCGCTCACCGACCGCACAGCGGACGGCAGGTCCGGACGGGTAGTTTGGGGCGACCGAAGTGGACTTCTGGAGGGTTGGCCGTGACTGCTGATCTGTCGCAGCTCGTGAAGGCGTACGACGTACGCGGGGTGGTCCCGGACCAGTGGGACGAGTCGCTGGCCGAGTTGTTCGGAGCCGCCTTCGTCCAGGTGACCGGAGCGGACGCCGTCGTCATCGGGCACGACATGCGGCCCTCGTCGCCCGGTCTGTCGGGTGCCTTCGCGCGCGGTGCCGCGTCGTGCGGCGCCGACGTGACCGAGATCGGCCTGTGCTCGACCGACCAGCTCTACTACGCCTCGGGCGCGTTCGGCCTGCCGGGCGCCATGTTCACCGCCTCCCACAACCCCGCCCAGTACAACGGCATCAAGATGTGCCGCGCGGGCGCCGCTCCGGTCGGCCAGGACACCGGCCTGGCCGAGATCCGCCAACTCGTCGAGTCCTGGCTCGACTCGGGCGCCCCGGTCCGGGACGCGACGCCGGGCGCGATCACGCGGCGCGACACGTTGGAGGACTACGCGGCGTACCTGCGTTCCCTCGTCGACCTGACCTCCATCCGCCCCCTGAAGGTCGTCGTCGACGCGGGCAACGGCATGGGCGGACACACCGTCCCGACCGTCTTCGCCGGCCTGCCCCTGGACGTCGTCCCCATGTACTTCGAGCTGGACGGCACGTTCCCCAACCACGAGGCGAACCCGCTCGATCCGGCGAACATCGTGGACCTCCAGGCACGCGTCCGGGCGGAGGACGCCGACCTCGGCATCGCCTTCGACGGCGACGCGGACCGCTGCTTCGTGGTGGACGAGCACGGCGACCCGGTGTCCCCGTCCGCCATCACCGCTCTGGTCGCCTCCCGCGAACTCGCCAAGCACGGCGGCGGCACGGTGATCCACAACCTCATCACGTCCTGGTCGGTGCCGGAGGTCGTGCGGGAGCAGGGCGGCACCCCCGTCCGCACCCGCGTCGGCCACTCCTTCATCAAGGCCGAGATGGCCCGCAGCGGCGCGATCTTCGGTGGCGAGCACTCCGCGCACTACTACTTCCGCGACTTCTGGAACGCCGACACGGGCATGCTCGCCGCCCTGCACGTCCTCGCCGCGCTCGGCGGCCAGGACGGCCCGCTCTCCCGCCTCGTCGCGGAGTACGACCGGTACGTCGGCTCCGGAGAGATCAACTCCACGGTCGAGGACCAGGCCGCCCGCCTCGCAGCCGTCAAGGCCGCCTACGCGGGCGGCGAGGGCATCCGGCTGGACGAACTCGACGGCCTGACCGTCAGCGCCGGCGACTGGTGGTTCAACGTCCGCCCCTCCAACACCGAGCCGCTGCTGCGCCTGAACGCGGAGGCGCGCGACGAGGCGACGATGACCAAGGTGCGCGACGAGGTCCTGGGGATCATCAGGGGCTGACCCGTTCGGCCCGCCGGCCCCGCGCGTCGGGTCGGTCCACTGGCCCCGCGCGTCGCGTCGGTCCACTGGCCCCGGCCCGGCCCGGCCCGGCCCGTCGTGCCGTCGGCCCGGCCCTCCGCATCGGCCCGGTGGCCGGCCCGCACCTCGCCGGGGAGTCGGGCAGGGCGGCAGGACCGGGCGGGGCCGGGGAGCACCTGGGCGAGGCCGAGGGAGCAGGGGCTGAAGGCGGGGGCCGGAGGCGAGGGGGCATCGGGCGGGGGACGGGAGCACGGAAGGAAACCTCATCGCCCTGGCCCGCCGCGCGCCTCCCCGTCCTGTAATCCGCGTCGCGGCCCCGCCCGGTACTCCGGGAGTCGTCCCCGTCTCGTACGCCCGGAGGCGGCCCGGTCTCGTACTCCGGGAGTCGTCCCCGTCTCGTACGCCCGGAGGCGGCGCCACACGGCACTCCGCGGCGCGCCACGCCCGCACCCCGCGAGGCCGCCCCCGCCTCGCCGACCGCGAGCACCGCCCGGGACACCGCGGCGAGCCTGTGCCGCGCCCCGGCGCACGGCTCCGCGCAGCGGTAGTCTGACCAGGCCGCATCCACCTGTTCGGAAGGACACCCCCATGCCGCTCGAAGCCGGCCTCCTGGAGATCCTCGCCTGCCCGGCCTGCCACGCCCCGCTCGAGGAGCAGGAGAGCGAGCTGGTCTGCACGGGCGCGGACTGCGGCCTGGCCTACCCCGTCCGGGACGGCATCCCCGTACTCCTCGTCGACGAGGCCCGCCGCCCCGCGTGAGCGGAGCGGTCGCCCGGCACGAGTACGGCCGCCCCGCGGGAGCCCAGAGGCGCGGCGTCCGCGCCCGCGGTGCCACCCGCGAGGCACGCACAGGCGACACCCCGGCGAGGTCCGGGTAGAAGACACCTGACGGGTACGGGCACGCGGCCCACACCGCGCCCGTGAAAGCGACCATCCGGCGACAACCGCGCAAGCGACCCCCGGTGATCGGAGGCTGCCGACCCCATGCTCGACGAATCGCTGCTCGACGACCCCGAAGCGCTCGCCCGCGCCGACCGGCGTGCGCTGCTGCGCGGCGCCGCCGAGGCCGGTGCCCGGGTGCGCACCGCCGTCCGGCACGCCGCGGAGGCCGGGATCCCCGATCTCAAACCGGACGGCCGCCCGCGCGCCGTCCTCATCGCCGGTCCGGGCCTGGCCGCCACCGGCGTCGCCGAACTGCTCGGCGCACTCGGCGGCCCGAGCTGCCCCGTCACCCGGCTGACCCCGAGCGGCGTCGCCCCCGCCGCGGGCGCGCTGCGCTGGGAACTGCCCGGCTGGGCGGGCCCGGTCGACCTCCTGCTCGTCGCCACACCCGACGGCACCGAACCAGGTCTCGAACTCCTGATCGACCAGGCGTACCGGCGGGGCTGCACCGTGGCCGCCGTGGCGCCCACCGGCTCCCCGCTGACCGAGGCGGTCGCGGGCGCGCACGGCCTCTTCGTCCCGATGGCGTCCGCCCCGTACGAACACGACGAGCCCCTCGCGGCCTCCGCCCCGGGAGTCCTGTGGGCGCTGCTCACCCCACTGCTCTCGCTCCTCGACCGCACCGGTCTCGTCTCCGCCCCGCCCGAGTCCCTGCAGAAGGTCGCCGACCGCCTCGACCACGTGGCCGAGCGCTGCGGCCCGGCCATCGCCGCGTACAGCAATCCCGCGAAGACCCTCGCGGCCGAGCTGGCCGAGGTCCTCCCGGTGATCTGGACCGAGGGCGCCTCCGCGGGCCCGGCCGGACGCCGCTTCACCGCCGCCCTCGCCGAGCTGGCCGGCCGCCCCGCGCTCACCGCCGAACTCCCGGAGGCGCTCGCCTCGCACAGCGTGCTGCTCGCGGGAGCCCTCGCCGCCGGCGCAGACCCGGACGACTTCTTCCGCGACCGCGTCGAGGAGGCCCAGGCCCTGCACGCGCGCGTGGTGCTGCTCCGGGACCGCCCGAGCGGCGGCATCAGCGCGGCGCCCGCCGCCCGCGAGCTCGCCCTCAGCCACGACACCGCGATCAGCGAGCTGGAACCCGAGGAGGGCGAGGAACTGGAGACCCTCGCCGAACTGATCGCCGTCACCGATTTCGCCGCCGTTTACCTGGCGCTCGCTTCAGGGGCATGATCTTGTCTCCGACGCCCTGATCCTCGTACGCGGAGAGACCTTCGTACGCTGAGACCGGCACCGGCACCGCCCACGCGGTGCCGTGCCGCGTCCCTTCGTGCCTCCCGGTACGCGGAGACGGGCGTCGTCCCCCGTGCGCGGAGGCAGGATCCGCGTCGTACCCGGAAGGAACCGCGGAGACTCGTATGGACCGCCTCGACAACACCATCCGCCCCTACGCCTGGGGTTCCACGACCGCCATCGCGCGGCTGCTCGGTGTGGAGCCGACCGGTGAACCGCAGGCGGAGATGTGGATGGGCGCCCACCCCGGTGCTCCCTCGCGCACCGGGCGCGGCCCGCTCAACGAGGTCGTCGGCGAGGACCCCGAGCGGGAACTCGGCCGTGCCGCGGTCGCCAAGTTCGGTCCCCGCCTGCCGTTCCTGCTGAAGATCCTCGCCGCCGGCGCCCCCCTCTCCCTCCAGGTGCACCCCGACCTGGAGCAGGCCAGGGAGGGCTTCGAGGACGAGGAGCGCCGCGGCGTCCCGATCGACGCACCGCACCGCAACTACAAGGACGCCAACCACAAGCCCGAACTGATCTGCGCCCTCACCGAGTTCGACGGCCTGTGCGGCTTCCGGGCCCCGGGCGAGGCCGCCGACCTGCTCGCGGGACTCGACGTCGACTCCCTCAAGCCGTACGTCGACCTGCTGCACGCGCACCCGGAGGACGCCGCGCTGCGCGAGGTCCTGACGGCGGTGCTGAGCGCCGACCCCGACGAGATGGCCCACACCGTCACCGAGACCGCCGCGGCCTGCGACCGCCTCGGCGGCGCCTACGCGCCCTACGCCGACCTCGCCCACCACTACCCGGGCGACCCCGGCGTCATCGCCGCCATGCTGCTCAACTACGTGCAACTGCAGCCGGGTGAGGCCCTGTTCCTCGGCGCGGGCGTCCCGCACGCCTACCTGAACGGCCTCGGCGTCGAGATCATGGCCAACTCCGACAACGTCCTGCGCTGCGGCCTCACCCCCAAGCACGTCGACGTCCCCGAACTCCTGCGCATCGTCCGCTTCGAGGCGACCGACCCGGGTGTCCTGCGCCCGGAGGCGTCCCCTGACGGCGAGGAGGTCTACGCGACCCCCATCGACGAGTTCCGGCTCTCCCGGTACGTCCTGGCGGAGGGCGCCGTACCGCACGACCTCACCCGCGAGACCCCGCAGATCCTCCTCTGCACGGCGGGCACCGCACTCGCGGGCCACATCGCGTTGGCCCCCGGACAGTCGGTCTTCGTCCCGGCCGGCGAAAAGGCCGAAGTGTCCGGGAACGGCACGGTCTTCCGCGCGACAGTGGTGGCCTGACAGGGCATCCTCGGTGTCCTGGGCCCCTCGTCACGGTGGCCAGCCGCACCCCTGGGGCACCGGGCTGCAACAATGGCCCACCGCAAAGGGCGGGCAAAGCCCGGACCGGGGTACGAGGGTACGGACCGGGACCCGGACGGCGTACGAAGGGACAGCAGGAGCACATGAGCGCTTCAGGCGGCACCAAAGCGATCGTGGCGGCACTCGGCGCCAACCTCGCGATCGCGGCATCGAAGTTCGTGGCGTTCGCCTTCAGCGGCTCGTCCTCGATGCTCGCCGAGGGCGTCCACTCGCTCGCCGACTCCGGCAACCAGGCCCTTCTGCTCATAGGCGGCAAGAAGGCGCAGCGCGAGGCGACCCCGCAGCATCCCTTCGGCTACGGCCGCGAGCGCTACATCTACGCCTTCCTCGTCTCGATCGTCCTCTTCTCGGTCGGTGGCATGTTCGCCGTCTACGAGGGCTACGAGAAGATCAAGCACCCGCACGAGCTGGAGCACTGGTACTGGCCGGTGGGCGTCCTGGTGTTCGCCATCATCGCGGAGGGCTTCTCCTTCCGTACGGCCATCAGGGAGTCCAACGAACTGCGCGGCGGGCTGTCCTGGGCGCAGTTCGTCCGCCGTGCCAAGGCCCCCGAGCTGCCGGTGGTCCTCCTGGAGGACTTCGGCGCGCTCATCGGTCTCGTCCTCGCCCTCGGCGGTGTCGGCCTGGCCCTGCTCACCGGTGACGGAATCTGGGACGGCATCGGCACGGTCTGCATCGGTGTCCTGCTCATCCTGATCGCCCTGGTCCTCGCGGCCGAGACCAAGTCCCTCCTGCTCGGCGAGGCCGCGGGCGTCGAGGACGTCAAGAAGATCGAGGCCGCGGTCGTCGACGGCCACACGGTCACCGGTGTCATCCACATGCGCACGCTCCACCTCGGCCCCGAGGAACTGCTGGTCGCCGCGAAGATCGCCGTCGAGCACGACGACACCGCGGCCCAGGTCGCCTCCGCGATCGACGCCGCCGAGGTCCGTATCCGCACCGCCGTCCCGATCGCCCGCGTGATCTACCTGGAGCCGGACATCTACAGCGAGGCCGAGGCGGCGAAGGGCGCCGACCCCGAGGCGACGCCGGGCGGCCCGGCACACCCGGCCGAGCACTGACCTACGCCTCCACGGCGCCGGGGCCGCCCGGCGCCGGGGCCGGGGCCGGGGCCGCCGGACGCTCGCACGCCGCGGGGCCCGCCTGAGACTCCAGGCGGGCCCCGCGGCCGTTCGCGTCCGGCTCTTCCCGGCTCCGCGTCTCCTGGACGCCTCCGCTACTCGACGTCCTCGGCCGCTCAGCCCCTCCCGCCGGGGCCACCCATGCTGCCGGGGCCGTCCGGGCCGTCCGGGCCGTCCGGGCCGCCCGGGCCACCCATGCCGCCGGGGCCGCCGTACACGAGCCACGGCGGCATGGGCGGCACCGCCCGGGCCCGCCGCCGTACGACGAACGCCGCGATCCCGAAGCCCACGCCCGCCAGCGCGACGGGCACGCCGAACACCCCCGCCCCCGCCAGCGCCAGGGGCAACGCCCGGTCCTCGGTCACCCGGGCCTGGACGGCACCGACCGGCACCGTCCCGCCGTGGTCGTCCGGGAAGAACCGGGAGTCCCGCGAGTTCACCCGGTGATCACCGAGCAGGAACAGCCGGCCTTCGGGCACCTTCACGTCGTACCGCTGGTGCGTCCCGTCCGCGATCCCGTCCTTGACGTACGGCTCGTCGAGCGGCTTCCCGTTCACCGTGATCCGCTCGTCCGCACCCTCGCCGTCACAGCACACCACGCGGTCGCCGCCGACCCCGATGACGCGCTGCAGGACGCTGTCCGAGAAGGAGTAGCGCTCCGGCGACCGGAACAGCACCACGTCACCACGCCGCACCTCGCTCCCGTCGATCCGCTCGAACACGAGCCGCTCCCCGACGGTGTAGGTGGGCGCCATGCTGTCGCTGCGCACCTGAGTCGTCGTGAACGCGGTACGCGCGGCCAGAATCGACCCGAGCAACAACACCAGCCCCAATGGCCCCAACACCCACGCCGTGATCGTCAGCCCTCGCCCCTTGCGCACCGCGACACCCTCCAGCCCCGCCCCGCACGGTATTTCCGCGCGCGCAGAGGCTAGCCGTCGCTCCGCCACGAGCGGCCACCGACCGCCCCCTCACCCCGCGCGAACGTCCCCTGCCACCGCCCCTTACCGGCCGGATCCGTACCCGCGGGGCCCCCGTCCGTCCGGAGGCGGACTGGGGCGAGCCCCGCCCACCGGTGTAGCTTTGTGGCTGAGCCAGACGTCGCTGCTGATGGCGGTCGGGCGGTCCCACCGCGGACCGGCCGAGGGAGAGAGGGCCTCCGACGGACTGCGCTGCGCGTACCGGGCACACCCGTGTCCAACCGGGCATCCCCATGCCCGTCGGCGCGCAGACCAGCCCTATCCACCTCGCCCCGACTCCGAGGAGCAGCTCGTAATGACGACTGTCGACAACCGACAGGACTTCAAGGTCGCCGACCTCTCCCTGGCCGCTTTCGGCCGCAAGGAGATCACCCTCGCCGAGCACGAGATGCCCGGCCTGATGTCGATCCGCCGGGAGTACGCCGAGGCGCAGCCCCTCGCCGGCGCCCGTGTCACCGGTTCCCTGCACATGACCGTGCAGACCGCCGTCCTCATCGAGACCCTGGTAGCCCTCGGCGCCGAGGTCCGCTGGGCCTCCTGCAACATCTTCTCCACCCAGGACCACGCCGCCGCGGCCGTCGCCGTCGGCCCGAACGGCACGCCCGACAGCCCGCAGGGCGTCCCGGTCTTCGCCTGGAAGGGCGAGACCCTGGAGGAGTACTGGTGGTGCACGGAGCAGGCCCTGACCTGGCCGAACAGCCCCACCGGCGGCCCGAACATGATCCTCGACGACGGTGGTGACGCCACCCTCCTCGTCCACAAGGGCGTCGAGTACGAGAAGGACGGCAAGGTCCCCTCGGTCGACACCGCCGAGTCCGACGAGCACCGCGTCATCCTCGAACTCCTGCACCGCACCATCACCGACGGCTCGCAGAAGTGGACCCAGCTCGCCTCGGAGATCCGCGGCGTGACCGAGGAGACCACGACCGGCGTCCACCGCCTGTACGAGATGCACCGCGACGGCACCCTGCTGTTCCCGGCGATCAACGTGAACGACGCCGTCACCAAGTCGAAGTTCGACAACAAGTACGGCTGCCGCCACTCCTTGATCGACGGCATCAACCGCGCCACCGACACCCTGATCGGCGGCAAGACCGCCGTCGTCTGCGGCTACGGCGACGTGGGCAAGGGCTGCGCGGAGTCCCTGCGCGGCCAGGGCGCCCGCGTGATCATCACCGAGATCGACCCGATCTGCGCCCTGCAGGCGGCGATGGACGGCTACCAGGTCACGACCCTTGACGAGGTCATCGACAAGGCTGACATCTTCGTCACCACGACGGGCAACAAGGACATCATCATGGCCGCGGACATGGCCAAGATGAAGCACCAGGCGATCGTCGGCAACATCGGTCACTTCGACAACGAGATCGACATGGCCGGCCTCGCCAAGATCCCCGGCATCGTCAAGGACGAGGTCAAGCCCCAGGTCCACACCTGGAAGTTCCCCGACGGCAAGGTCATCATCGTGCTGTCCGAGGGCCGCCTGCTGAACCTGGGCAACGCGACCGGACACCCGTCCTTCGTGATGTCCAACTCGTTCGCCGACCAGACGCTGGCCCAGATCGAGCTGTTCACCAAGCCGGAGTCGTACCCGACCGACGTCTACACGCTGCCCAAGCACCTGGACGAGAAGGTCGCCCGCCTCCACCTCGACGCGCTCGGCGTGAAGCTGACGACGCTGCGCCCCGAGCAGGCCGCGTACATCGGTGTCGAGGTCGAGGGCCCGTACAAGTCGGACCACTACCGCTACTGAGCACCCCCGCCGAGCAGCGGTACCACCGCTCGGCGTACGGATGTCAGCAGGCCCTCGCCGTCACGGCGGGGGCCTGTCCCCGATGAGGACCTGAACGCCCATGCCCCGCGGCCGATATTCGCTCCATGATCCGCACGACCACACCCCTCTCGCCGAAGAACACTTCCACTGCGCGCCCGGGCCCTCCGGCTGGCGCTACGTCGCTCAACGCACCGCCCCCTCGGACAGCGGGACCGCACCCGGCCCCCACCACAGCGAGGTCACCGGTTCCGTCGACCTCGCTCTCGACGAACTCGGCCGGCCCATCCGTCTCGAACTCCACGCCGCTGGCTGGCAGGTCCGCGGCGCCGCCCTCGACGGCGTGACCTGGGTCCGCACCGACCCCACCGGCGCGCAGGCAACCGAGGGCAGTGTCCGCGCGCACGCCTTCACCGGAACCTCTCCCGCGTTCCTCGTCGCCACCGCCCGTCTCCTTCGCCTCACCCCTTCCGCCTCGGCGACCCGCGTACGCCTCGTCGCCTTCACCGACCCCGTCCTCGCCCCGCGCACCCTCGACCAGTCCTGGGCCCTGATCGCAAGCGAAGCACACGCCACTGACAGCGGCCCTCTGATCGTGGACGAGTACCAGGTCACAGCGCTGGACACGGGGGAACAGCACTCCGTGCACATCGCGGGAGACGTGGTCCTCGCGGCGCCCGGTATCGAGCTGGAGCACCTCGAAACACCGCCGTCGGTGTTCACCTGACGGCGAGGTGTTCGCCTGACGGCGGTGGCCCGCCAGCCGGCCGCCGGTTCGTCCGACGACCGACGCGTCGCGGCGCGGCTGCTACGCGGGCGGCACGAATCCCGTCGCGGGAGGGCCCGCCTCCTGGTTCCGGTCGTGCCCGTCCCGGAGATCAGGCCGGTCGGGCCGGTGGACCTGAGGAACGGCGGCCGGTTGCCCCGGCCTCGGCGCCTGCTGCGGAGACACGTCCCGACTCCCGGCAGCCCCCGGCGCATACGGCTGGGGAGGGGCGTAGGGCTGAGGAGCCGCAAAGGGCGGGGGAGCACCATGAGGCCCGGCGCCCGGCGCCCGCACCGCGGCTCCGGGCACTCCCGGCGCCCCGGCCGCGTATGTGCCGGCACCCGGCTGCGCGATCCCGGCCGCCCCACCACCGAACGTCCGCCGGACCTCCCGCGCCTGCCGCTCCTGCACCACCGCCGCCAGATACGCGGCCGGCGGCACACCCTGCGGCGCCGGAGTCCCCGTACGCGCGGCGACATCGGACGCCAGCCGCTGCGCCATCGCCCAGCCGACCTGGGGATCAAGCTGCTGCATCCGCGTCAGGTACTGGCGGACGGCCAGCCACAACCCGTCCGGAACGGCGGACAGGTCGAGCTCGGCGAACCGTCCCGCGAGCCACGGCGGCGGAGGAGGCACGTACGGCATGTGCCCCACCGGGATCCGCTCCCGGACCACGAGGGTCCCCGCGAACACGTCACCCAGCCGACGCCCCCGCGCCGACACCAGTGAGGCGATGCACGCGACGATCCCGAACGTCATGAGGATCTCGACCACACCCACAGCCCCGCGCACCAACGCGTGCCGGAACCGGATCGGCCCCCCGTCGTCACGCACCACCCGCAAGCCGCACGCCAGCTTCCCCAGCGAACGGCCGTGGCTCAGCGTCTCCACCGCGATCGGCCCGCCCACCAGCACCAGAACGAAAGCGGCGATCGAGACCGCGATCTGCGCCGCGTCGTCCAGTGTGGCCGTCGACGCGATCAGACCGATCGTCACGACGACATAGACGGCGATCGCCACCGCCAGGTCCAGCAGCACGGCCAGCGCCCGGCTCGGCAGTTTGGCGGGGCGCAACTCCAGCGCGACCGCCTCACCCGTCACTAGCTCACTCACGCCCGCCGTCCTTCCCCTGGCCTGCCCCGAGAACGGCCAGTCTGCCAAGCTGAGGTCACATCGCGCCGCAGTACCACCAGCTGACCCCCACGACGAGCAGCCGAGGAGCAGCCAACCCGATGGACCTCGACGTCTTCGTGTCCGCCCACCGCGCCGAGTGGGACAGGCTGGACGCCCTGCTGCGCCGCCAGCGCCGCCTCAACGGAGCAGAGGCCGACGAACTCGTCGCCCTGTACCAGCGCACCGCCACGCACCTCTCCCTGATCCAGTCCAGCGCCCCGGACCCGCAGCTCACCGGCCGCCTCAGCCAACTGGTGGCACGCGCGCGCAGCGCGGTGACGGGCACCCGCCGGGCATCCTGGCGCGACGTCACCCGCTTCCTGACGCACGGCTTCCCGGCGGCGGTCTACCGCTCGCGTCACTGGTGGGTCCCCACGGCCCTCCTGTCCATCCTGGTCGCGGCGCTCCTGGGATGGTGGATCGGCACTCACCCCGAGGTCCAGTCGTCCATCGCGGCGCCGAGCGAACTGCGCGACCTCACCCGCCCCGGCGGCCAGTACGAGACGTACTACTCCAGCCACCCCGCCGCCTCCTTCGCGGCCCAGGTGTGGACGAACAACGCGCAGGCCGCCGCGATGTGCCTGGTCCTGGGCGTATTCCTGGGCATACCGGTGCTCTGGATCCTCTTCCAGAACATGCTCAACCTCGGCGTCGGCATCGGCCTCATGTCCTCCGCCGGCCGCCTCGACACCTTCCTGGGACTCGTCCTCCCCCACGGCCTTCTCGAACTGACCGCCGTCTTCGTCGCCGCGGGCACCGGACTGCGGCTCGGCTGGACCGTGATCGATCCCGGCCCCCGGACGCGCCGAACAGCGCTCGCCGAGGAGGGACGAGCCGCCCTGGGGATGGCCATGGGCCTGGCGCTGATCCTGTTCGTGTCGGGAGCCATCGAAGGCTTCGTCACGCCGTCCGGCCTTCCCACCTGGGCCCGAATAGGCATTGGCATCGCCGCCGAGTTGGCGTTCCTCGCGTACGTCTATGTCCTGGGCGGACGCGCGGCACGCGCCGGCGACACGGGCGACGTCGACGAGTCCGAGCGCAGCGCGACGCTTCCGACGGCCGCCTGATGTGCGGACACCCGCGCTGACCTGCTAGTCTCCTCTTCGCCCCAAAGGAGCCGTTGACACGGAGCCAGCGGGGAGGTAGATTCGAACAGTTGCCTAGAACTGGACATGTACCGGTGGCAGCAGCTAGTCTCTGCTTGCTTCTCGAGACATCGATTTCGAAGAAGCCGCCCCCGATGATTCAGAAATGGCCGCCGGTCAGTCCGGCCCAAAACTTCTGATAAAGTCGGGTCCGCCGGAAAGGGAAACGCGAAAGCGGGAACCTGGAAAGCACCGAGGAAATCGGATCGGAAAGATCTGATAGAGTCGGAAACGCAAGACCGAAGGGAAGCGCCCGGAGGAAAGCCTGAGAGAGTATCTCGGGTGAGTACAAAGGAAGCGTCCGTTCATTGAGAACTCAACAGCGTGCCAAAAATCAACGCCAGATATGTTGATACCCCGTCCATCGGAAACTTCCGGTGGCGAGGTTCCTTTGAAAAAGTCCTGCCGGGCAGTGTTCGGCAGGCGCACAGCGAGGACGCTGTGAACCGTCCGATTATTCCTCGGA
>NZ_AUKV01000023.1:0-167715 GCF_000424945.1 Streptomyces sp. 142MFCol3.1 | reverse complement strand
CTGGGGGAGTTGCAGGCACGGCTGGACGCGGCCCGTGGGACGCGCGACCGGGTGCACAGTCTCCTGGAGGCGGTGCTCGCGGTGGGGCGGGAGCTGGATCTGGAGCAGGCGCTGCACAGCGTCGTCGAGGCCGCGGCGGCGCTCGTGGACGCCGAGTACGCGGCGCTCGGTGTCATCGGCCCCGACGGCAGGAGGCTGTCGGCCTTCCACACGGTCGGCGTCAGCGACGAGCAGATCGCCCGGATCGGCGCGTATCCGGAGGGGCACGGCATCCTGGGCGAGCTGATCCGCCGTCCCGAGCCGCTGCGCCTGGAGAAGATCTCCGAGCACCCCGCCTCCTACGGCTTCCCGCCCCATCATCCTCCGATGAAACCTTCCTCGGCGTCCCGATCCGGGTGCCCTTCGGGGCTGTGGTGAGCGGGCGTGTCGCCCCTGCTCGCGGCAGGTCGGGGAAGTCGGCCGCAGCGCCGTCCCTCACGTGCTCGGAGGTGCAGCTATGGCGGTGACGCCATGCATCGCGCAGCGTGGAGATGTGGGTGGCTGTTGAGCGGAGTGAGACCCCGGAAAAGGTGGGACCGATGAGCACGAATGTCTCTGAACCCAGGGTGGTGGTCGGTGTCGACGGGTCGTCGTCCTCGTTCGCCGCCCTGCGATGGGCTGTGCGTTATGCCGGTCTCGTCGGTGGCACCGTCGAGGCCGTCGCTGTGTGGGAGCTGCCGGGACTGTACGGCTGGTCGGCGCCCGCCGTGGACATCGACATCGACGAAGAAGAAGCCCGGGATCGGATGCTGCAGGAACTGACCGAGGTGCTCGGCGCGGAGGCGACCGGGTCGGTCCGGTCCCGCGTAGTGCACGGCAACGCCCCCGACGTCCTGTTGCGGGCCGCCGAGGGAGCCGACGTCTTGGTGGTCGGGAGCCGTGGCAGGGGTGGCTTCGCCCGTGCCTTGCTCGGCTCCGTCAGCCAACACGTGTCGCAGCACGCGGTCTGTCCGGTCGTGATCGTCCCTTCGGGGCAGCGGTGAGCGTCGCAGCGTGGAGAGGGAGCGGTCATGGACCGTCGGGTTGCCGCCGGGCGCCTGCTCGGATCCGGCAGAGGCTGTGCCGTCGGCCGCTCGGCGGAAGTCGGCCCACAACCTGTCCGCGCACCCGATGACGGCAGCGGGGGCGTGCGTGCACGGGCGTCGGAGCCCGCCCCTGCGCAGCGCGGATCGCTCCATGCCGCTCGAATGGGTACTACCGGACCCAGGCATGGGCTGTTCGGCCTCAGCGGCACGGGACTCGATCGTGATGGACTTGATGTGTCGGTTTCCGCGACCACATCGAGGAGGTACCGCGATGGTCACACCGACACGCAGGCAGAGGTTCCCCTTCCCGGACATTCCGGACTGGTTCGAGACGCTTCCGGCACGGTTCGCGATGCCCACTATGGGTGACCTGTACACGGTTCGCATCGAGGCCTACATGGAGGACGAACGCTACATCGTGCGGGCGGAGCTTCCCGGTATGTCGCCGGAGGACATCGACGTCTTCGTCAACGACGGGATCCTCACGGTCCAGGCCGAGCGCACCGAGCGGGATGTGGCGAAGAGCCACAGCGAGATCCGGTACGGCGTGATGAGCCGCAGCGTGACGCTGCCGCCGGGTGCGGACGAGAACGACGTCACTGCCGACTACACCGATGGAATGCTCACTATCCGCGTGGGCATGCGCTCCGAGAGGACGGAGGGCAAGCACGTCGAGATTCAGCGTGGCCACTGAAATCGTCGGGCGGGTCCGCCATGGGCCCGCCGTCGGTTTGCGTCGACATGCGCTCTCGCACCGACCGCATTCGCGTTCCTCGGATTCGCCGCTGTGGCACCGCCACGCTCGGGCTGGGAACGTGGAGTTGCCCCACTAGGGCCGTTCGGCTCTAGGCGCGGTCGAGGAGAGCGAAAGACTGGGGCACTAGGCAACTCGAGAAGGTCCGGAGGTCGCCGTGAATGAACATGAGCACTTCTCCACGGAGGCCGAGGCCAGGCGGGAACGGCCCTCCCAGCCCTGGAGCCCCGGCGAGGCCACACGGCAGGACATGCTGCTCCGCTATCTGGGCGCCGTCGCCACGGCGGCGGCCAGACATGCGGGTTCCGCGGGGCAGGCCCGTGCCACAGAGGCGGGTGAGACCGCCCGTACCGTTTCAACGTCGCCGAGGCCGGAGCCCCCGGAGGCGCTGCTGGTGAGAGATGTGATGGACGTGCCGGCCGCGTCCCTCCGAGAAGACATGCCGTACCGCGACATCGCTCGTCTCCTGGCGCGCGAGCAGGTGGGCGCGGTGCCGGTCGTCGACGACGAGGACAAAGTGGTGGGGGTCGTCTCCGAGTCCGATCTCCTGGCGAAGGTCGCCTTCGAAGTCGGCGGTCACCGCCCCGGTCGCATTGGCTGGCTGCGCGAGCGCCGGCTGCACGGCAAGGCTCGTGGTGAGACGGCGGCCGACCTGATGACGAGCCCGGCCGTCACGGTGATGGCGGGAGCGACCGTGGCCGAGGCTGCGTGGCTCGCGGCACTGGCACGCCTGAAGAGGCTCCCGGTCACCGACCACGAGGGTCGCCTGGTCGGCGTTGTGCCGCGCAACGCGTTGCTCCAGTCGCTGATCAGAGAGGACACAGGGATTCGCGCGGAAGTCGAGGCCAAGATCGATGCCTGCTGCCCACCTGGTGACCGGAAGAGCGTGGAGGTATCCGTCCATGACGGCATCGTGGAGCTGACGGGACGGGTGCCGTCGGCGACCATGGCTCGACTGGTGTCCGAAGTCGAGGACATCGCCGATGTCGTAGAGGTCAAGAACCTGCTCATCGCCGCCTGACCCTGCGGAGTTCATCGATATCAGGTGCCCGGGGTCTTCGCCTTGGCAGGTGGGGAAATCGTGTTTCAGGAGCCCCCGGCTCCGCCGCGCCAGCTCACGCCGGGGAGGGCTATCGTAGAAATCAATCTGTCCTGGGACCGGTGCAGGTGCTCTCGGGAGGTCAGGAGTGGTGGGATGGCCAGCCCCACGGAGCCCCGGATACAACTGCCACAGCTGAAGCTCGACGAGCTGTTGGAGGAGTTGCAGGCCCGACTCGACGTGGCACGTGGCACGCGCGACCGGGTGTACGGCCTGATGACGGCCGTGTTGTCCGTCGGTCGGGAGCTGGAGCTGGAGCACGTACTGCAATCCATAGTGGAGTCCGCCGCGGCACTCGTGAAGGCCGAGTTCGCGGCGCTCGGCGTTCTCGGCCCGGACGGCAGGACGCCTTGCGCTTACCACATCGTGGGTGTGAGGCAGGAGGATGTCGACGGGGCAGGCCGCTGCGGGGAGAAGCACGCCGGCGTCGGTGACCTGGACCGTCGCCCGGAGTCGCCCTGTCCGGAGAAGACTTCTCACCGGCCGGCCTCGTACGGCTTGCCGCCCGGCGAACGGCCCGTGAAGGACGTCCTGACCGTTCCCATCAGGGTGCGTGACGAGAACTTCGGCGATCTGTATCTGGCGGACAAGCACGGTGGGGTGCTTTTCGACGAGGAGGACGAGGCTCTGCTCTCCACGCTGGCGGTGGCGGCCGGCGTGGCCATTGACAACGCGCGCCTTTACGAGGACTCCCGTCTGCGAGAGCGCTGGCTGCTGGCGAACGCCGAGATAGCCCACAGTCTGATGTCCGGCAACGGCCGAACCGACGTCCTGAACCTGATTGCTGAACACGCGCGTGGGATCACCGGTTCGGCACTGGCGGCAGTGGCTACGCCCATGGAGGACACCCATTCCCTGACAGTGGAGATTGCGATGGGAGTGGACGCGGAGGCCCACCGGGGGCTGGTGTTGTCCGTGCAGGAAAGCCTGGTGGGTCTGGCGTTCACCGCCGTGGCCCCGGTCACCAGTGACGACGTTCAGCATGATGAACGGATTTCCCCCCAACCGCCGCGCTTCGGCGGGCTTGGACCCGCCGTAGCCGCCCCGATCGGCACCGGCGGCGCCGACGTGCGGGGCGTGGTGCTTCTGGCACGGAACTCAGGCCGGCCCGTGTTCTCGGGCAAGGAGACCGAGATGCTGCAGAATTTCGCCGCGCAGGCCGCCATCGCCTTGGAGTTGGCGGAGCGGCGGCGAGACACCGAGCAGATCGCGGTGCTCCAGGACCGGGAGCGCATCGCACGGGATCTGCACCACGTGGCCATCCAGCGGCTCTTTGAGGCTGGGATGACGTTGCAGAGCGTGGGCCGGCTTGTCGATCACCCCGAGGCCGCCGAGCGAATACTGCGAGCCGTGGACGAGCTGGACGAGACGATCAAGATCATCAGGTCGGCGATCTTCGGCCTTCGGGAGCGCGACGCCGCCGGGAGCGGCCTACGAGCTCGGGTCGTGGGCGTCGTGGACGAGATGGCCCCAGTGCTGAACTTCGGCCCCAGCCTGCGGATGGAGGGCCGGATCGACACCGACGTCTCGTGCGAGATCGCTGATCACGTCGTAGCCGTGCTCTCAGAGGCACTCACCAACGTCGCCCGCCACGCCCACGCCGATCGGGCCGACGTGGTGCTGGGCACCGATGACGACGAGGTGTTCTTGTCGATCTCGGACAACGGCGTGGGCATACCGCCGGACGGCCGGCGCAGCGGGCTGCGCAATCTGTCCGAGCGGGCGCAGGAGCTGGGCGGAGCTCTCGACATCTCCGACTTCGACGGTGCAGGGACCGAACTGCGCTGGCACGTGCCTCTCGGCTCCCCGCGGGGCAGGGAACGCTCCACACGCAGCACGGATCAGCGCGAGGTATAGGCCGTCCGTATCGGCAGCAGGCCCCTGCGCCGGGCCACTCGGCCCATGTCCGGTGAGGCTCGGCGGTGCAGTCTGTAGGTGTCGTACTGCGGCATCGAGCCTCTGGAGGACGTCATGCACGGTACTTCCGCCGTCGCGGGTCCGTCGGCCCCCCCGGTTTCGACTGTGATCCGGATCCTTCGGACGGTCGCGGACGCTCCCGGTCGGACGGCGGACGACGGCTGCCGACGTGTAAGTAGACGGAGACAGATGACATCGGGCAGGACCGCAGTCGGTGAGGAGCCGTCCGAAGAGGTCGCCGACCGGGCGACGTGACGAGAGGATGTGACGGGACATGGCTGAACAGGAAGGCACCACTGTGACGACCGAGCCGCCTCGTGGCGATCTGGGCCGGCGGCTTGCCGCGCGGCGTGTCGAATTGGATCTGACCCGAGGCGAGACAGCCGCCCGAGCGGGTGTGGACCCGAGCTACCTTGCCTACTTGGAGGGGCATCCCGGAGCCGCACCCAACCGGGGAACGCTGCTCAGCCTTGCGTCCGCACTCGAGACGACGGTCTCGGCGCTCGCGGGAGGTGACGTCGACCTGCCGCCTGGTCCTGGTCTGGCCGGGCACGATCCGAAGTTCACCGAGCTGAGCAGGACCGAGTGCGGCGATCTGCTCGCTACGCACGGTGTCGGACGGCTGGGCGTGTCGAGCCCGCGGGGTCCTGTGGTCATCCCTGTCAACTACAGCGTCGTCGACGGCACGATCGTCTTCCGGACCGCCCGCGGTACGACGCCGTCGTTGGCCGTCGGCTCTCCCGTCTCCTTCGAAGTCGATCGCATCGACGATGCGTTCAGCCAGGGCTGGAGCGTGCTCGTGCGTGGCCACGCACGGTTGGTGACGGACCTCGGCGAGGAGCGTCTGCTCGCGGCTCGGGTGTACAGCACGCCGTGGGCCGGCGGGCGGCGCAACTTGTGGGTGCGGATCGAACCCTATGACGTCACCGGACGCCGTATCACCGTCTGAGCGGTCAGCACGTCGCCGTTCGTACTTCGTACGTCGCCGTTCGTACGTCGGGAGGGCCGAGGCCGGAACCTCTCCGGCCGAGGCCCGCTCGTGCGGCGAGGTCTCAGAGCTTGCGCAGCCAGTCGTCGGTGATGCCGTGGACGGTCTGTTCGGCGGGCTGCAGGTGACTGTCGTCTATGCGGTAGGAGAGGTGGTCGACGACGTCCACGACGCCGTCGAGCCCGCGCGTCATGCGGACTGCGACGGGTATGTCACTGCGTCGTTCCAGTTGGCCCGTGAGAGTGACCACACCGTCCTGCACAGTCGCTTCGACGACGTGTGGGGGCAGCCAGAGCGTGTCGAGGAAGACCTCCTGCTGCACGGCTTGCCGGATGTCGTCGTCGGCCCGCAGGAAAACCTGGAGCAGGTCTCGGCGCGTGACGATGCCGACGAGCCTGTCCTCGTGGTCCACCACAGGCAGTCGTTCGATGCGCCGCTTTGCCATGAGACGGGCGGCCTCGGCGACCGTGGCGTCGTCGCGCACGGTGACGGCGGGCGTCGACATCACCCCGCCGGCAGTCCCGGCGCGGCTCTTGGCTGCGACGCGTCGAGCAGTTGAACCGAGCAGGCGCAGACGCCCCGTCCAGCTGTACGAGGTCTGGGGATCACGCGACTGACGCAGCATGAGGTCGGTCTCGGAGACCACGCCGAGGACCTTGCCGTCCACGTCGACCACCGGCAGTCCGCTGATGCGGTGCTCATCGAGCAGGCGCACGACTTCCTTGAACGGCGTCTCGTACCGCGCGGTGACGACGTCGTCGACCATGAGAGCACGTGTCTTCGTTGTCTTCACGGCCAATTCCCTTCCACAGTTGGGCGTTCGCCAACTCCTCGTCCGGGAGTCCGAGTTCAGCTTCCGGCGACGGTCGCGCGGTCCCCATGGGCCGAACGTCCTTGGGTGAGACCGAACTGCCCCTCCTCGCACGCCGCTTGCGGTGCGACGGTGGAATGAGCCCTCCGGCTGCCCGGGGGGACGGACTGACGCAGGACGGTGGGGACGATGACACTCGCCTCGGCCGTGGGTGTCGACGTCGGGTGGCGTTCGGTTCACGGCGGTGCGAGCTGCTCGCGACGTGATTCGGACGTCGGGCTCGGACGGCGAGCCCCACGCCAGACGTTCAAGGGCCCGGCCCCGGCCACGCTCGTGCACGCCTCGGCCGGAGCGAGCCTCGTCGTCATCGGCCACCGCCAGGCCGGGCGGCCCGCTGGGGCCTTGTACCGGACCCGTCACCCAGGCCGCGATCCGTCACGTCGGCCTGTGGCCCTCGTGCCCCACGCCTGAGAGCCGTGGACCGCGCCGAGCCGTTCGCCGTGCGACCGGTCGCGGCAGGGAGACCGCAGGTCTGGAGAAGGGGTCCGTTCCTCGCCCGATCCGGGCCAGCACGTTGGGGCGGTCCTTCGACACCGGCGGCGGGTCAGCCGATGCACCAGTTGGCGACGAGGTACGGAGGAGGGCAGGTCATGCCCCCAGTTCCATGCTGATCGCAGGAAGTTCATGGAGAGTGTTGTGGACGGTGCAATGTGAGGCGACCGCGAGCAGGGCTGCCCGGCGATCCGTGGGCAACGCGGGCGGAGGGACGATCACCAACCGTATCGACCCCACGCGCGCAGGCCGGTCGGCGGCCATGGTGAACTCGGTTCGCACCCGCAGCTCTGCGTGGGGCAGACCGTGCCGCTGGAGGTATCGGCCCGCGTAGAAGGCGACGCACGTGGCCAGGGAGGCGACGAACAGTTCGACGGGGGTCGGTGCCGTGTCCGTGCCGCCGGCTTCCTTGGGCTGGTCGACCACGAGTCGATGACCTCGGACGTCCACTGCGTAGGCGTCACCGTCCATCGGGGTGACTTCCAGGCGGTGTACGTCCGCTTCCTTCGGATCCCGCACGATCGGCGATTCCGTCGGTGTGCTCCTCATGGCCGGCCTCCTTGCATCCTGTCGTCGACTTCCAGTGGAGCGCTCACGGGACGCCGGGACGGAGGGGCCGACCGGGCAGGGACGGGACCGTTCGGCCCTCCTGCGGAGAGCCGCGTTCCACACGCATCATGGGCGAAGTCGTGCCTCGCCCGATCGAACGCCTCGAAGCCCGGCGGACGCGGCCGTGGAAGCCGCAGGTGACGGTCCGCCTGCTCGTGGTCAGGTCGCTCATCTCAGGGCCCGGACCGCGCACTCGAACGGTCCCGCATCAGTGAGCTCGGGCCAGACACGGCGGCGCGGTGCAGGCCATTACTCCGGCTCCGTGCAGGGACGCCGGAAGACGCGGGCCTGGTCGTCGGCGTGTGGGCGGATGACGGCCAGTGCCTGGTCCACCGCAGCCTGCACGGAACCGCTCGTGTCGACAGTGGTGGCCGCGGGCCAGGGCGGTTCCGCGGCGGCCAGTGCCGCGGCAATGTCGAGATCCGCGTCCGACGCTCCCCGGCCGCCCATGACAAGGCGGGTCGCCGCGACCTCGTCAGGAACCTGGCAGTGGAGCGCGACGAGATCGGAGTGGGTGGACTCGGCCACGCGCAGCGCCGCCTCGCGCTGTCCCGCGTCGTGCCAGGTGGCGTCCAGGACGACGGACTCGCCCCGGGACAGCAGTGCCGACGCACGGTCGAGCAGGGTCTCGTACGTCCTGGTGGTCCATTCGGGGGAGTACAGCCCCTCACCGTAGGCCGCGGCAGCCGACTGCTCGGCCGGAATACCCGCCAGCTCCTTCCGCAGGCGGTCGCTGCTGAGGAGCGTGACCCCGAGGCGGTCCGCAAGGGCGCCCGACAGCGTCGACTTCCCGCTGCCCGGCAGGCCGCCGACGAGAGTCAGGCCGACTGCGGCGGCGCGCAAGTGGCGCAGCGTGGCCGTGATCAGGCGGTCGGCCGTCGCATCCGCTCCGGGGGCACCCTGGCGGGCCTGGAGCAGTGAGACCTTGGCCCGGACGAATGCCCGGTAAGCGACGTAGTGATGGCGCAACGAGGGGGGCGCGGGATCGCCGGAGTACTCGCTGTACGCGGCGAGGAAGAGGGTGGCGGCCTCCGGAGCACCGAGCTGTTCCAGGTCCATGGCGAGGAACGCGGCGTCGTCGAGGCCGTCGACGTACCGGAGCCGGTCGTCGAACTCCATGCAGTCCAGCACGCGTGGGCCGTCGTCGAGGCAGAAGACGTCTTCGGCGAGCAGGTCCCCATGGCCGTCGACCACCCTCCCCTGATCGATCCGCGCGTCGAACAAGGGCTCGCGGCCGGAAAGATACCGGCGCACCAGGCGCTCGATCCCGTCCAGCTCAGTCGGTGCTGTGCCGTCGTCGAACAGCGCACGGACCTGGGCGAAGCTTGCTTCCCAGCGCGACGACAGCGCATCGCGTGTGCCCTGCTCGGCGACTTTCGGGCCGCGAGGTGCCCTCGCGTGACAGGCAGCAAGGAGGCGGGCAACGGCCCGGAGGGCGTCGTCGACGGGCGCACCCTGCTGTACCAGCCGGGCGAGGCGACGCTCGGCCGGTAGGCGGCGCATCACCACGACGGGCTCGGCTTCCTCCGAATCCGGCCCCCGGAATTCGCCCAGGCCGAGATAGACATCGGGAGCGAAGCGCCGGTTGAGGGCGATCTCCCGCTCGCATGTGGTGCGGCGCGCGGCCAGCGTCCTGTGGTCGAGGAACGTCAGATCGACGGGCTTCTTCAGCTTGTACACCCTGTCCCCGATGAAGAGAAGCACAGCAGTGTGGGTCTCGATCACCTCCGCACGCCGGCTGGGTACAGTCATGAGGCACCACGGCTACGGGACAGCCCGTGTGAGCGGCGGCAGCGTGGACCGCGGGGCCCGGGACCGGTGGCATGCCGACGAGTCTGGAGCTCCGCCTGAGCGTGCTGAACGATCTGCCTCGTCAGGTGGTTCTGATCGACTTCCAACGGGACGTCGGTCTGCGTCGGAGGCAGTAGGAACCACGCGTGCGGGAGACGCAGAGGGAGACCGCCGTTCTGCGTCGTCGACGACCCCCCGCGCGGCGGCGGACTGTCGGTCGAGCCATCGAGACCGACGGTGACGGCTCGTTCCATGGCGGCTGCCTCCATCGCTTGGGGAGCTGGAAGAACGGGGAGCTCCGGCGCCGATCGGCGCTTAACAACGAGGACTACCTCATGTCTCCTCGCGGCGCATGTGATGGCGGTGAGGAGCCGATCGGCGCCTCGAGCCCGTGATGAACGACGTGACGGGCTCCCGGCGTTCGGCACCGAAGGACCGAGGCCGCCTCGGGACCTGGGCACGTCGGGAGGCACGTCGGTCCGGCGAAACGCCCGGCGGTGGCACCGCGCGCCCCGTGTCCCGTGGAATCCCGCCGCGGTCTCGGTTGCCGAAGAGCCCGGATGGCCCGTCGCCGGGGACGTTCGGCCCCATGACGGGACCCCGCCCTTGCCGGAGGGTGGTGAGTGAGTCGGATGTGGCCGGGGGACGCACCAGCAGCGGCTGGAGGCAGACCATGAGCGCACAGGATTCCCCTCAGGCGTGCGGCCCCGAGCAGCCGCGCCCGCAGGGACAGGCCACGGGCAGGAATCCGCTGAAGCGCTCGTCGGACCGGGTCGAAGCCTGGTGTTCAGGCCTGATCGCGGTGGTACTCGCCATCGGCCTGCCCATGGCCTCGCTGAGTGTCGGCCTGGCGAGCTACCGGTCCGCCATGCGCATCGTCGAGACACAGTCCGCCGAGCGCCACCAGGTCACCGCCCGAGTGACGTCGACATCCCCAACCGCCGCCGGAAGCGCAACGGACCGCAAGCAGAACGCGCGGCTCAGCTGGACTGATCAGGACGCGACACAGCGGACTGTGGTTGCCCCCATACCGCAGGACAAGACGGTGGGCTCCACCGTGAGGATCTGGGTGGACCGTGAAGGGGCAGTCCAGGATCCGCCGCTGTCCGCGTACAACGCCACGGCCACCGGTTGGCTGATGGGTGGTGTGACAGCGGTCGGCGTGTTCGCCCTCGCCGGCGCGGCTCGGAAGAGCACGCGCCGCGCGCTGGACCGGAGAAGGTACGCGCGGTGGGACGCGGAATGGGAGCGAGTCGAGCCGTTGTGGTCCACCCGGTTCCACAGCTGACGGGGCCCGCACCGACCGCGGCGACGCGGCGCCCATGGTCCACAGCGACGACAGCCGACCTGCACAAGTCTTGGCCGACGTCGCGGACGTGCCGAGTCACGAGCGGAGCCGTTCCGGAGCTCGGCGGTCCGTGACGAGGGAAGGAGCACAGTGATGGTGCACACCGAGGAATGGAAGGTTCGGCTCTATCTCTTCGAGAAAGAAGGGACGACCACGGCACGGGTGGTGTTGGACACCGGCACGAACGAATTGACCGGCCACGGTGTGGCGCACCGCAATCCCGTCGACTCTGACGTGCCGGAGATCGGCGACGAGCTGGCGGCGGGCCGTGCCCTGAACGACCTCGGACGGCAGCTGGTGGGCGTGGCCGACCGCGACATCGAAGGCATGAATCCGCCATCGGAGGGGCGCAGCGCCGGCCCGAGGACCGGCTGGCCCATGCCGGACCAGACGCCAGAAGGATGATTCCCGCACTCCGGGGAGGGGCCGGCTCGACCCCTTGCCCGAAGTGCCGCGACGGGTCGGCTGCCGACACGACGCCGACCGGGTGATCAGGTGGTGTGCCCTTCCGGCCCGCCGGTGTCGGCCGACTCGCCGGTGAGCTGAGGCTCGACGTCCACGACACCCTCGATGGCGCGCACGAGCCGCACGGCGACCGAGATGAGGGAGGTGTCGCGTATGTGCCCTCGGAGGGTGACGACCCCCTCGTGCACGGTCACGTGGATGGCGTGGCTGAACGCCGGGAAGAGGTAGGACACCACCGTGCGGCGTACCTCCTCCTCGATGTCGTCGTCCGGCCGCAAGAAGACCTTCAGCAGATCGGCGCGGCTCACGATGCCCTCGAGCATGCCCAGATCGTCGACGACGGGCAGCCGCTTGACATGCCGGACGGCCATGATCCGGGCGGCTTGCGCCAGCGTTGCGTCGGGGTGGACCGTGATGGCGGGAGTGCTCATGAGTTCCGCCGCCGTCGTGGCCCCGGCTTTGGCGACGTCGGACAGCCGCAGTCGCTGCCCGGACAGGCTCTGCTGCTCTTCGTGGAACTCCTCCTTGAACAGGAGGTCGGCTTCCGAGACGACACCGATGACCCGACCCTCGCCCTCCAGCACCGGCATGGCGCTGACCTTCCACTCCTCCATGGTCTGCACGATCTCCTTGAAGGGCGCGTCACGTCCGACAGCCACGACGGTCTGGGACATCACGTCGCTCACAATGTGCGGAGTCTCAGGCATTTCGTACCACCTCGTCTCGTGCTCCCGTCAGGGGACGTCGCCGGCGCCGTGGGGCGCGTAGAGGTCGAGTATCCGGATCCGGGCGGAGCGGAGCCGACGCGCGAGCACGCCGGACACGTACGTGCACAACTCGTGATCCAGCTGCGGGTTCCTTTCGCACATACTCCGTACCGTCGCCGCGTCGAACTCGAGAGCGCGTACAGGGCTGGTCGCCTCGGCCCCCAGATGCCAATGATGGGGAGGCACCAGCCAGGACCAGCCCACGAGCCGTCCCGGGCCGAGGGTCTCGACGACCACCCCCGGACGGCCGGGGACCCGAAGGTCGAGAGCGACCGTGCCCGTGTGGATGATCCAGAAGTGGTCGGCCGATCCGCCCTCCTCGAAGATGCGCTCACCGGCGTCGAAGGACACCTCACGCGCGAGCGCCATCAACTGATCGCGATGCTCCTTCGTCATGGCGCCGAAGACGCCGGCCCTCGCAACCACGGCAGCCTTCCCTTCCTCGACGGGGGCTTTCGCCGGCTCTCCATTGGGTCGTACTACTCCACGATCGTCGTAGACGGGTCTCGTGCAACTCCGGCGAGGAAGGGTCTGTGTCCTGCCCGGCCGCGAGGTGGTCGCGACCGCCGCCGGTCGTGGTCGTCCATCGGTGGTCCGGGGGCGCACGAACCGGGGCACCGGATTCCACGGCGGATGCGGTGACGTGGGCGCTGTGGATCGGCTCCGACCAGGTGGCGCGCCGCGCGCGTAGACGCATGCCGATGGAGACATCTGCCGACCGTCACCACGTGGTGACGGCTGGACTGCTGAGGCGTGGCGGTCGAGTCGATCCGGCAGGCTGCCAGAACCTGCTACGAAGAGGCGGGAAGGACCCTACCCGCTTCTCGCGGATCCTGATTGCGCCGGTGCGCGGACGCCAGCCGTTACCCCGCGCCTTTCCGAGGTCCTTCCCGTCACCTACAGCACATCATGTGAACGCCCGGGCCGCCAGGGCCGATCGGCCCCGGGCACGACCGTGCGCTGCCGTAGAGACATCACCGGCCGTTGTCGGACACCTCGCAAATGAGTACGGGGCACCGCGGCAGGCGCCACTCCACTCGGTGTGCGCAGGGACCGCGAAGAACCCACACTTGCTTCAGGACAACCTGTTCGGGGCGGGTCCACCTCCAGGGTCCTCCCCACGGGCGTCCCGAGGCTCGAAGGAGACGGCCATGACCATCGCGCGGGAAATCATGCACGCCGGAACCACGTGCGTGCAGGAGAACGAGACGCTGGAAGAGGCGGCGCGCCGGATGCAGGAGCTGGACGTCGGAGCTCTCCCCATCTGCGGTCCGGACGACCGGTTGCACGGGATCATTACCGACCGTGACATTGTGGTGAAGTGTCTCGCAAAGGGTAAAGACCCCAAGACCATGACGGCGGGTCACCTCGCTCAGGGCAAGCCGGTCACGATCGACGCGGAGGCCGACGCGGACCAGGTCCTCCGGGCCATGGAAGAGCACAGGATCCGCCGACTGCCCGTCGTCGACAACCATCGCCTGGTCGGCATGATCAGCGAGGCGGACCTCGCACGTAGGCTGCCGGAGAAGCAGGTGGGCCATTTCGTCGAGGCGGTCTGCGCGACGACTTGACCCGGCTGTCGCCGTCGTCCGGATACGGGCGTTCTCGCTGAGCGGCGCACGTTCTCGCGCTCGATCGTCTCGAACGAGGAAGAACTGTTGTGCGCCGCCTCGCGCGTGAACGAGGTTGTCATCCAGGTGAGTACGACGCTGTGGCCGCGCATCGCCCTTCAGCCGAGGACCGCATCGATGTCCACGTCCAGGAAATGGGCCGAGCACGAGATGCATGGGTCGTGGTTCCGGATGGCCCGTTCGCACAGGCGGGCGAGGTCAGCGTCGGACGAGACGCCCCGGGCCAGGGCGTTCTGGACGAGCAGCCGCAGATCTTCCTCGATCGCGCCCTGGTTCTGCGCGGTCGGGGGGACGAGGAGGGCGTCCGTGATCCGCCCCTCGTCGCTGAGCCGGTAGCGGTGATAGAGCAGGCCGCGTGGTGCTTCGGTCGCGCCGTGTCCCACACCTGCCCGGGGCGGCACCTCGACGTACGGCCGGGGTGGAGGTTCGTACGCGCTGATGATCCGAAGGGCCTCCTCCACGGCGTACACGACCTCCACAGCGCGGACGAGGATGCTGCGGTAGGGGTTTTTGCAGACGCCGCGCCGTGACGTCGCGCCCGTGTCGGAGACGGCCAGAGGGGGATCGCCCAGTCCCGCTTCTCTCGCGGCCTGGCGGGCTGAGGGGGAGAGCAGATGGCCGCTGATGGCGTAGCGGGCGAGGGAGCCGGTCAGGTGGCGGCGGCCGTCCAGCCGGGCGTGCAGCGCGGTGGAGTGGGGGACCTGCTGCTCTGTGACGTGTTCGGGGAAGTGGCGTAGCGGAAAGTCGTGGGGCGCCGGCGTGTGGTCGGCCGGGAGGACGGTGGGTACGCCCGACTCGATCGCGTAGGTGTCCGGCTCGGCCAGGGCCAGCAGGTCGGCGTCGCACTCGGCATGGGGGAAATCGAAGCCGGCGACCCAGCGCACGGTGTCCCAGGCGTCGTCGAGCGCCACCCGCAGGCGCTCGGCGAGGGGGCGGAGTTCCGAGCGGGCAGGGGTGCGGTGGAATCCGCCGAGACGCACGTTGACCGGATGGATCGCACGTCCGCCGAGTACCTCCATGACGGCGTTGCCCGTCTGCTTCAGACGCAGGCCGCGCTCGACGTGTTCGGGATGGGTGCGCGCCATGGCGATGAGATCCGGGTGGCCGAGGAAGTCCGGGGCGTGCAGCAGATACATGTGCAGGGTCTGGCTCTCGATCCACTCCCCGCAGTACAGCAGACGACGCAGGGCCGCGAGTTGCCCGTCCACGACGGCTCCGCACGCGTCCTCGATGGCACGGCAGGCGCTCAGCTGGTAGGCGACAGGGCAGATCCCGCAGACGCGCGAAGTGATGTCAGGAGGTTCGGTGTGCGCGCGGCCCCGGAGGAAGGCCTCGAAGAAGCGCGGGGGCTCGTAGATCTTCAGGCTGGCCTCGACGACGGTGCCGTCGATGATCCGCAGTCGCAGCGCGGCCTCACCCTCGACGCGGGCGATCGCGGGGATGCGGAGAACCCGTGATCGGGCGGCAGGCTCGGTCATGACCGGTCGTCCTCCACCGCGGTGAAGCTGGTGACGTTGAACGTGTGCAGAAACCTCGCTACGTCGTCCTCGTTCATCCCGTTGTACTGCAGGACGGGGATGAGGGCGGGCAGATTCGTTGTTCCGGCAGGTCCGAAGCAGCCGTAGCAGCCGCGCCCGTAGGTGGGGCAGAGGGCTCCGCACCCGGCGTGGGTGACGGGGCCCAGGCAGGGTGTGCCGTGGGCGACGAGGACACAGACGTTACCGCGTTGCTTGCAGGAGAAGCAGACGCTGTGGTTCGGGATACCGGGCTTGCGTTCGGCGAGGAAGGCGGTGATGACCTCCAGGAGCTGGGCGCGGTTGATGGGGCAGCCACGCAGCTCGAAGTCGACGGGCACATGAGCGGAGATCGGTGTGGAGGTGGCGAGGGTCTCGATGTAGTCGGGGCGGGCGTAGACCGTCGCCAGGTACTCCGCCACGTCGGCGTAGTTCCTCAGTGCCTGGACCCCGCCGGCCGTGGCGCAGGCACCGATGGTGACGAGGTAGCGGGACTCGGCGCGGATACGCTGGATGCGTTCCACGTGTTCGGGGGTGGAGACCGACCCCTCGACGAGCGACAGGTCGTACGGTCCGGAGGCCACATCGCTGGATGCTTCCAGGAAGTGAGCGATCTCCAGATCGTGGGCGATGCCGAGCAATTCGTCCTCGCAATCGAGAAGCGTGAGCTGACAGCCGTCGCACGAGGCGAACTTGAACACGCCGAGCCGGGGGCGGGCGTGCTCTGCGGGCGAGGTGCGATCGGTCATCTCACAGCTCCCGTACGTCGAGAAGATGCTCGGCCACGTCGTAACCGACCACGGGGCCGTCGCGGCAGAGCAGCAGGGGACCGAGCTGGCAGTGCCCGCAGTGGCCGGTGGCGCAGCGCATGTTGCGTTCCAGCGACACTCGGACACGGTCCGCGCGAACGCCCCGGTGGATCAGCTGCCGGGCTGCCGCGCGGATCATGACTTCCGGACCGCAGAGGAATGCCGTGGTGTGCGCCGGTGCGAAGTGCGCTTCGTCCAGCAGCGCGGTGACGACCCCGACCCGTCCGGTCCAGCCGCGGATGGGCAGGTCGACCGTGACCGCGCCGAACGGGTGTTTCCATCCGGGGAACTCGTCCTGGTACAGCAGATCATCGGGTGTCCGGGCCCCTGCGAGCACGTTCAGCCGTCCGTACGCATGAGGTCCGGTCAGGACGGCGTCGATCAGGGGACGCAGCGGGGCGAGTCCGATACCGCCCGCGATGACGAGCACATCGTGTCCTCGGGCGGCCGATACGTTCCAACTGGTTCCGAACGGGCCACGCACCCCGACGCTCGCGCCTTCCGGGAGACCGCACAGTGCGCGTGACACAGCACCTACCGCACGGACCGTATGGCTGAGCCGCTGCTCCTCGACCGTGCGGGACACCGAGACGGGGATCTCGCCGACGCCGAATGCGTAGACCATGGCGAACTGACCTGGCATGAATGGCTGCAGGCTCTCGCCGACGGGTTCCAGGTCGAGCGTGACGACATCGGCCGTCTCGCGGCGACGGCCCACCAGGCGGTAGGGGAGAGGGACGGTCGTCATGGCCGCGGTCCACTTGCCTGCGGTCCGTACAGGTCGAGCAACCGGGTGCGCGTGGCACGCAGCCGGTCGCCGATCGTCTCGGCGACGAGGGTGACCAGTACCAGGCCGAACGCGGGGTCTGTGGTGCACAGCTCCCGCACTTCGGCGGCGTCGAACTCCCAGGCCGACACCGGGTCTTTGGTCTCGGCCCCGAGGTGCCACTGGCGTGGCGGGCACAGCCATGACCAGCCCAGAAGGCTGCCCACCCCGATCGTCTCCACGACGGCGCGGCCGCGGCCGGGAATCTGCACGTCGAGTGCGACGCCGCCCGTTCGGATGATCCAGAAGCGGTCGGCCGTTCCGCCTTCCTCGAAGAGCCGGGTGGTCCCGGGGTAGTCGACCTCGTGTGCGAGGGTCATGAGCCGTTTGCGGTGCTCCGGGGGCAGCGCCGCGAGGATGCCCGCTGCTGGTGGCGTTGTCGCGCGCGATGTCACGGTGCCGTACCCCTGTCCGCAGCCTCCCGGTGCAGGGCGTGCGCTTCTTCCGTGAGGTCGATGCCGGTGGGACACCAGACGATGCAACGGCCGCAGCCGACGCAGCCGGAGCTGTCGAACTGGTCGTGCCAGGTGCCGAGCTTGTGGGTGAGCCACTGACGGTAGCGGCTGCGCGGAGACGCGCGGACGGGGCCGTCACGCAGGAGGGTGAAGTCCAAGTCGTAGCAGGAGTCCCAGCGACGCCAGCGCTCGGCGTGGTCGCCGGTCAGATCGGTGATGTCCTCGGTGGTGGTGCAGAAGCACGTGGGGCAGACCATGGTGCAGTTGCCACAGCTCAGGCAACGAGAGGTGACGTCGTCCCAGCGCTCGGCCTCCAGGCTGTCCCGCATGAGAGTCCGCAGATCGACCGGCGGCATCGACCGGCCCATTCGCTCGGCAGCCCGGCTCACGGCCTCGGAGGCTGCGGTGCGGGTGGCGTCGTCGGACGGCCGGCGGGGGAGCTCGGCGAGTACGTCCGCGCCCTCCTCGCTCCCGCTCCGGCAGAGGAAACGGTGCCCCCTGTGGTCCAGCACTTCCGTGAGGGCAAGGTCGTAATCGGCGTCGACGGCAGGCCCCGTGCCCATGGAGACGCAGAAACAGGTGTCGCCCGGCTCAGTGCACTCGACTGCGATCAAGAACGCTCCGGAGCGCCGGGAGCGATAGGCGGGATCTGCGTATCGGCCACCACTCATCACCCGGTCGAGGATCCGGATGGCCCGCAGGTCGCAGGGTCTCACTCCGAGGAACGCGTACGAGACGCTCTGTGGCTCGTCCTGGCAGATGGTCAGCTCTCCGCCGCTCCCACGCTCGGCAGACCACTGTCGGACGCGCTCGGGGTGCAGGAAGGACTTCCAGGACTGCGGCCCGGCACTGTGCGCGAACACAGCGACGTCGTCCCTCTCTCGGAGCCGGTATTGTCCTGCCGCCAGTTCGACGCCCCAGCCGTGAGGGAGTTCGTCCCCACTGTCCAACTCGGCAAGAACAATGGCGTGGTCGCGTACCGTGGGGCCGATCACGGTCCGGCCGCGTTGCTTCAGGACATGTACGAGTGCGTCGAGGCCGTCGGTGTCGAGGACCGCTTGGCTGTCCCCGGGGTGAGTCATTGGTGTTCCCCTCTGGACTGGCTTTCCGCCTGCTGGAAGGAAGACGCTCTGGCGGCTGTCACGTTGCTGACAGGGTGTCAGTCATCCGGGCCGAATGAATCGAGGCCCTCCGGCGTGTCTCGCCAGGGGCCGGAGGTGGACGAGGCCGCGGGGGATTCGCGCAGAGCGGCCTCGGCGTGCCGCATGAGGTCCGCCTCGATGCGTTCGGCCAGAGGCTGTACCGCCCGCGCCACTGAAGGGGTCAGCCCCGTGCCCAAGGACTGGCTTGCTCCTTCGACCGCGTACACGATGAGCCGGCGCGGACACCTCCCGAGGCTGTGGGCGAGGTGCACCGCCTCGACCAGACCGAAGCCGTGTGTGCTGTGCCGCATGGGAGCGAAGGGGGCGCCGGAGGCGGGGTCCGGGCACCAACGGTGAGTCCGCCCGGGACATGCGGGAGACGGGAAACAAGCGTCGACGACCACCGTCAGGCCGGTGCCTTCCCACAGTCCGATCAGTCTGCCGGGGTCCCCGTCGCACTCATGGAGCACGGCGCCCGGTGGCAACGGTCGAACCATGGCTCGCTCCTTCAGCAGCGCGACCACGGCCGGCCCGACGCCGTCGTCCCGTCGGAACGCATTGCCCACCCCGACGACTGCCGAACTGGTGAAAGCCGTCACGCGTCCGCCCTTCCGTCCGGCTATGTCGGCCCACGCGATGCGAGGCTCAATCTCCTCGGATGCGGGCATGCAGATGCATGTCGTGTCGGCCGTCGTCGTGCACGGCGGCGCTGCGTTTGGTGCCTTCCAGAAGGTAGCCGGACTTGGTGGCGACCCTGCACGAGGCATGATTGCGGGTCGAGTGGTCCAGCTCCAGCCGGTGGAAGCCAATCACGTCCAGGGCCCAGGCGGTGAGCGCCCGGAGGCCGTGCGAGGCCGCGCCCGCGCCGCGGGCGGCCGGGAGCACCCAGTAGGCCACGTCGGCTGTGCCGTCGTCGAAGTCCAGACCGCGCAGTGCGATCCGGCCGAGCACCCCCTCACCGGCGCGAGTGATCGCCCAGTGGCAGCCCTTCTCGCGTATCCAGTCCCGGCGATACGCGGCGAACCATTCCCGGACCTGGTCCTCGGAGCGGGGCCGACGCGTGTGCCAGCGGCGGATCTCGTCATCCTGATAAGCAGACAGGAACGCCGGCGCGTCGGATGCTTCCCAGGGGCGCAGCAGCAAGCCCCCGGTGGCGGGGAGCGTGGGTTGGGGCAGGCCGCCGAGCAAACCGGAAGCAATGACGGGCGGCGTCGACAGAGCGCGAGTCATGCACCATGATCTCCTGATGCCGGCCGCACACGCCAGCGGTCCGTCGACCGGCGCACTGGACATCGGCAGACGAGGGCCGCGGGACGTCGGTCCCGGTGTTCCCCGCCGTGGCGGATCGTACGAGGTGGCCTTGCCCGCGACTTGACCTTTCACGGCGCCGGCGTGTCAGTGTGCCGGGGAACTGCCCGGACAGCGCGGTCGGCCCGGCGCGAGTGTCCAGTGCCGTTGTCGAGGCCGGCATCAGCGCCTTCTGCTTCTTCGTCGACATGGCCGTCTGGTGGGGCACTGTTTCACGCGCGTGCTGATGCGGGTGAGCGGCTCAAGGCGCCCGGCGGGCGGTGATGCCCCTGCGTATGCCGTAAGCCGCGATGCCGGCGACGAGGACCATGGCTCCCCACGCGACGGAGGCGGCGGGCAGCGTGAAGGCCAGTACCAGGCAGCCGGCCAGGCCGACCGCGGGGACGATGCGGGGTGGACGGTTCTCGTCCCGCGTGAGTGTCCAAGCGGAGGCGTTGGCGATGGCGTAGTAGACGAGGACACCGAAGGAGGAGAAGCCGATCGCGCCGCGTACGTCGGCCGTGGCGGCGACCATCACGACCAGGGCGCCCACCAGCAGTTCGGCGCGGTGCGGCACCTGAAAGCGCGGATGAACGGCAGCCAGGACGTGGGGCAGGTGCCGGTCGCGGGCCATCGCCAGGGTGGTGCGGGAGACACCCAGGATCAGGCCGAGCAGGGAGCCGAGCGCGGCGACGGCCGCCCCGCCCCGTACGAAGGGTGCCAACCAGTCCACGCCTGCTGCCCGCACCGCGTCCGACAGCGGTGCGGCCGCCTCGCCCAGCCCGTCGGGGCCGAGCACCGTCAGGACGGCGACTGCCACGGCCGTGTACACGACCAGGGTGAGGCCGAGGGCGAGCGGGATGGCGCGGGGGATGGTGCGCGTGGGGTCGCGGACTTCTTCGCCGAGGGTGGCGATGCGGGCGTATCCGGCGAAGGCGAAGAACAGCAGGCCCGCCGCCTGCATCACGCCGGTGACGGTGGCATCGGAGCCGACACCCAGCCGGCCCGCGTCCGCTGTCGCCGAGGTGAGGCTCGCGACGACGACCGCCGCCAGCACCGCCAGCACGACCGCGACAACGAGCCGGGTCAGCCACGCGGCCTTCTGGATTCCGGCGTAGTTCACCGCGGTCAGCGCCACCACCGCGGCAGCCGCCACCGCGTGGGCGTGATGGGGCCACACGTACGAGCCGACGGTCAGCGCCATGGCCGCGCAGGAGGCGGTTTTGCCGATCACGAAGGCCCAGCCGGCCAGGTAGCCCCAGAAGTCTCCGAGGCGTTCACGGCCATAGATGTAGGTGCCGCCCGAAGCCGGATAGCGGGCTGCCAGCCGGGCGGAGGAGGTGGCGTTGCAGTACGCCACCACCGCGGCCACCGCCAGACCGGCCAGCATTCCGGAGCCGGCCGCGTGGGCGGCCGGGGCGAGCGCCGCGAAGATGCCCGCGCCGATCATCGATCCCAGTCCGATGAGGACGGCGTCGCCGAGGCCGAGCCGCCTCTGGAGCTGAGGTGACGCCGTCTGGGCGGGCTGACTCATGACGTTCCTCCGTCTTCCGGCCGGAGCGTCGGGCTCCCGAAAGCAAAGTACATCAATTCAAATTGATGTACTTTGGCTTCGTGAGGCCCTCGAATCCCGCCGCCCCGGCGTTCGTGCACCTGGCCGCCCACCCGCTCCGGTGGCAGCTGCTGACCGAGCTGGCCGCGAGCGACTACCGGGTTCGTGAGCTGGTGGAGCGGGTCGGTCAGCCGCAGAACCTGGTCTCCTACCACCTGCGGCTCCTGCGAGGCGGCGGGCTGGTCACCGCCCGCCGCAGCAGCTTCGACGCCCGCGACAGTTACTACCACCTGGATCTGGCACAGTGCGCCCGCGCGCTCGCCGACGCCGGTACCGCCTTGCACCCGGCGCTGGGTTTCGTCCCCACTCCGCCGTCGCCCTCGCCGACACAGCAGAGGCGCCCCGCCGTCCTGTTCACCTGCACGGGCAACAGTGCCCGCTCACCGATCGCCGAGGCACTGCTGCGCCACCGCGCCGACGGTCGGGTCGAGGTGACCAGCGCCGGCAGCCACCCCAGACCCCGCATCCATTCCGCCGCTGTACAACTCCTGCGGGAGCAGCACGGCATCGATATCTCGGGGCAGCGTCCACGACACCTGGACACCCTGGTCGGCCGCCGGTTCGATTACGTGATCAGCCTGTGCGACAAGGTCCGCGAGGCGTGTCCCGACTTCGGCGGCCAGCCACGGCTGGTCCACTGGAGCATCCCCGACCCCGCCGCAGCCAGTGACCCCGACCCGGTCGGCCACGCGGCATTCGTCCGCACGGCAGCGGAGATCGGCACCCGTATCCGCTACCTGCTGCCGCTGCTCATCCCCACGCCACAGGAGGTTCAGCCGTGACCACGCCCGACCAGTTTGCCGGCGTCCGCTACCTCGTCGACGACGTCCAGGCTGCCGTCGACTTCTACACCACCCACCTGGGCTTCACCCTGCGCACCAGCGCCGCTCCAGCCTTCGCCGACGTGACGCGCGGGTCGCTGCGGCTGCTGCTGTCCGGCCCGGCCAGCTCCGGCGCCCGCGCCACCCCCAGTGACCTCGGCGCCGGGGGCAACCGCATCCACCTGATCGTCGACGGCCTCGACACCGAGGTCGACCGGCTGCGCAGCGCCGGACTCGCCTTCCGCAGCGATGTGGTCTCGGGCCCCGGCGGACGTCAGATCCTGCTCGCCGACCCCGCCGGCAATCTCGTCGAACTGTTCGAACCCGCGCGCTGAGGCACAGTTGTAGAGGGGCCCCGCCCAAGCCCTCGGCGCGACGGCAACGTGACCCGTCAGGTCCACGTGACGGCTTTGCAACGGAGAGCGGACAGCGTCTCGACCCGGCACTTCACCGGCTGTGCGCAGCGCAACTTTCCTTCTCTATCCGGGAGTTGTTTCGTTGCCGCCGTCACCCGTGTCGCCGGCGTCGGTGTGGAGCGAGTACGCGGGCTCGGTGTGGGCACCCCACCGGGAGGGCTTGGAACCCATGGCGAAGTCCAGGGTTCGGCCGGAGATGATCTGGTTTGTGCGCTGACCGTGCCGATCGGGATCTTGGTCCCGATCGGCACGTCATCAACTGCGGCCGGTGGTGTCAGCCGAGATGCCGGGCAAGGAACTGAAGGGTGCTCTCCAGCTCGTGGGCCGGAACCTCGCCGTGCTTGCCCGGGTTGGCGTGCAGGGTCTTCTCGGCCGAGGCCAAGGCGTCGAACAGTGCCAGGCCTTGGTCTCGTGGCACCCGCTCATCGTCCCACTGCAGCAGGAACTGCACCGGAACGGTGATGTGCCCGGCAGGCTCGGCTGACGCCAGCGCTCCACCCAGTCCCAGTACCGCAGCGCGCACACGGGATTCGGCGGCGACGAACGGTACGCCGAGTCCACACCCCAGCGACACACCCCAGTAGCCCACGGGACCGGCGCCGACGTAGTCGAGTTGCTGAACCGCATCCAGAACCGTCTGCCATTCCGGGACGGTCTGGCGCGCCACGAGTGCCTGGAAGTCGGCCATCAACGGGGCCAGCTCCTCGCCGGCCGCCACACGCGCCTGGTTTTCGGTCACGATCCGGTCGTAGTTCTCCTCTGTGGGCCGGTCACCGTGGCCAGGCACGTCCACGGCCACCACCGCGAATCCCCATCTGGCGACCAAGGGGTGGGCCAGGGCCAGGATGTCAGGATCCTTCTTGTGCCGGCCGCCGCCGTGTCCCATCAGGATGAGGGGCCGAGTGCCGACGGCTGCTTCCGGGGTCCAGAGGACACCGGGTATCCCGCCGAGCGTGAAGAGTTGTTCGCGGACGCCGTCACCCGACGTCGCGGTGCCGAAACGCATAGCCATTCTGGCCTTTCGGGATGCCTTCTGCGGGCACTCCCCAGACCATGCGAGAGAGGGAGCCCCGACCTGTCATAGCGTTGATCGGTCTCACCTCCAAAGCTCGTAGTGGTGCACGGCGCAGTGAACCTAGCATGCAGACCCTCAACTACGCACGCATGCAATTTGGTTGACGCCTGGTGAGTGACGCGGACAGGCGACCAATGAGCCGGACGAATGGGATGCCACGAACTGAGCCCTGAGCAGTGAGCCTTCAGAAGATCTACGCCAGGTCAGCTGGTCGTTCCCAGCGGTTGCCCAGGCGACGGAGGCCGCGACGTCAGGTGAAGGTGCACTCGACCATCGTTGGAATCCCCGTGCGTTGATACCATGGAGATTGCACACCGGCCTCCCGCTCAAGATCCGAGCGGCCCGTCGCAGGCACACTCGGAGTCCCTTCATGGCATTGCACCGGTCGCTCGCCCATCCCTTCAGCACCAAGAGTCCCGTCTGGTTCGCGTCCTCGCTGGCACTGTCGCTCGCGGTGGCGGGAGTGGGGGGTGCGCAGATCTCGCAGGCCGCCATCATCGACCCGTCCGGGGCGCCCAACAACTTCGCGGCGAATACGTGTGCCGACAGGACCTTCAGGGCGATGTCAGTGCCGCAGCGTGTCGGTCAGCTCTTCATGGGATCGGTCACGCCGTCCGCTCCGGACAGCACGCGCATCGACCTCATGCGCAAGTACCACGTCGGCTCGGTGTTCCTGGCCGGCCGCAGCAGTGCCGGAACCACGGCGACCAACACCCTTGTCCAGGGTCTGCAGGCCAAGGCTGACAGCGCGGCAGGGCACCGTGTGGGCCTTCTGGTGTCGACGGACCAGGAGGGTGGACAGGTGCAGGTGCTGAGCGGGCCCGGTTTCTCGACCATCCCGAGCGCCCTGACGCAGGGAAGCTGGACGACGTCGAAGTTGCGTGGCGAAGCCGCCGTATGGGCCAAGGAGCTCAAGGCAGCCGGTGTGAATCTGAACCTGGCCCCCGTCGCGGATGTCGTACCCGAAAGCCTGGGCAGGGCCAACGCCCCGATCGGCCGGTACGACCGCGAGTTCGGATACACCGCTGCGACCGTGGCCCCCCACAGTGACGCGTTTCTCGCGGGCTCCGCCCAGTCCGGAGTGCTGGCCACGCTCAAGCACTTTCCGGGACTCGGTAACGTACGAGACAACACCGACACCACGGCCGACGTCGTGGATACCGTGACAACGCGCGAAAGTTCGAGCATCACGACGTTCGCGTCCGGGATCAAGGCCGGAGCGCCGTTCGTCATGATCTCGTCCGCCACCTACAGCAAGATCGACCCGAATCACCGGGCCGCGTTCTCGTCGACGGTGGTTCAGGGACTGCTGCGCAAGACTCTGGGCTTCAAGGGCGTGGTCGTATCGGACGATCTCGGCAACGCGGTGGCAGTCAAGGCCGTACCCGCGGGCGACCGGGCGGTGAAGTTCCTGTCAGCCGGCGGTGACTTGGTCCTCACGGTCGAACCGAACCTGATCCCGGCCATGACCAAGGCGGTACAGAGTCGCATGACACAAAGCGCGACCTTCCGCGTGCAAGTGGATGCGAGCGTCCATCGCGTCCTGAACGCCAAGCAGAAGGCAGGCTTGCTGTCCTGCGGATGACCCGGACGCTCCGGGGTCTTGGGCATCCGCTCGATGCCGTCGTCCGCCGGGGTCGTGGGGCAGGCGGGCATTCGACGACAGGCTCAGAGAGTGGTGCGATAGAACTCGGCCGCGGTGAAGGCGGCGGGGACGCCGAGTTCGGCGGCGACCGCGGTGATCGCGGCGTCAGCGATCGCGAGGTCGACCTGGCCGTCGCTGCTGAAGTGCGGTGAGATGAACGCGTCGTAGTGCGCTCGGACTTCGTCGGGGGTGTGTCCGCCGAGGAACGTCTGCATGTATCGCACCGTGGTGTCGGGGTCGTTGCGGATCACCTTCAGGGCACGGCGGTGCGCTCGGAGCGCGGTGCGGGCGTCGACCGGATCGGGAAAGCCGGGTCCCGTGTGCGGGGGCGAGGTGTCAGTACATGGCCATGCCGCCGTTGACCGCGGCGGTGGTGCCGGTCATGAAGGCACTGTTTTCGTCGGCGTAGAAGGCGACTGCTTGGGCGACGTCGGCCGGGCGGGCCAGGCGGCCCAGTGGGGTGGCTGCCACCTGCCGCTGCCTTGTGTTGTCGTCGAGCAAGTGACTGGCCATGCGGGACTCCACCGGTCCGGGCGCTACGACGTTGACTGTGATGCCCTGCGGGCCCAGTTCCTGGGCGAGGTAGCGGGCGAACTGCTCCAGTGCGGCCTTGGCCGTCCCGAGTGCGATCATGCCTTCCCGGGGCCGACGGCTGAGACCGGTGCCGAGGTAGATGATGCGTCCCCAGCCCTGTGCGGTCATGTCGGGCAGGACGGCTTTGGTGAGCGTGAACGCCGCGTGCATCTCGGCGTCGAGCTTGCCGCCCAGTTCGTCCCACGTCATGTCCCCGAACGACTTGACGGCATACGGGATGAGCGCGTTGTGCACGAGTACGTCGACGCCGCCCCACGACGCCCGCACCTGCTCGACCATGCTGTCGACGGCCGATGCTTCGCGTACGTCGGCCTGTACGGCCATGGCCTGACCGCCGGCGGCCTCGATGCCGGCCACGGCCTCCTGGGCCGCCTTGTCGTTGCTGAGGTAGTTGACCACCACGCGCATACCTCGCTCCGCCAGAACGCGTGCGGTGGCCGCACCGATTCCGCTGCCGGCCCCTGTCACCAGAGCCACTCTGCCGTCTGTACCGGTCACGGGCTCACCTCCTCGTCGTCATGGGCCGCCGCAATGACCGCCCCGAGTCGTTCGTCGTCGATGCTGGTGTGGGGCGGAGGTGAACGGGAACACCCCGCCCGCCCTGCTCCTCGTCGCGCCCCTGGCGCCGTGCCGATGCAGGCCCCCGGCCACGCCAGGTGTGGGGCACGTCGGCACGCACGCCGTGCGGCTTCGGGCACGTGTCACGGGTGTGGTGGACCGCTGCCCGGCCGGGGGAGGGAGAGTTCCGCCCAGATGACCTTGCCCTCCTCGGTGGGGCGGGTGCCCCAGCGCAGGGCGAACTGGGCGACGAGGAACAGGCCTCTGCCTCCTTCGTCACCCAGCTTGGCCCGTCGCATGTGCGGGGAGGTGCTGCTGTGGTCGGAGACGGCACATATGAGCTTGTTCTCGGTCCGGATCAGGCGCAGCTCGATGGGGGCCTGGGCGTGCCGGATGGCGTTGGTGACCAGTTCGCTGACGATCAGCTCCACGGAGAACGACAGATCATCGAGCTGCCACCGCGCCAGGCGGTCGCTGGTCCGTTTGCGGGCGTGTCCCACCGAGGCGGGATCGAAGGGAAGGCTGAAGGTGTCGACGTTCTCGGCGGCGATCGGGCGGGGCCGGGCGACGAGGAAGGCGACGTCGTCCGGCGAGCGCTCCGGCAGCAGGGCCTGCTCGATGGTGTCGCAGATTTCCTCCAGAGGCCGGTCGGGGTGGGCGAGAGCGAAGCTGATGCGTTCCAGTCCGGTGTCCGTGTCACCGTCGGCTGCCGTGAACAGGCCGTCCGTGTAGAGCGCGAGGACACAGCCCTCCGGGATGTCCACCTCGGTCGACTCGAACGGGAGGCCCCCGAGGCCCAGCGGTGGACCCACGGGGATGTCGGGGAACTCCACCGCCTTGTCCGGGTGGGCGAGGGCGGGCGGCGGGTGGCCGGCGCGGGCGACGGTGGCGCGGCGCGTGACGGGATCGTAGATGCAGTACAGGCAGGTGGCGCCGACCACGCCCTCGACGCCGGTGGGGTGTGCCGCGTCGGCCTCCTCGGCCAGGCGCTGGACGAGGTCGTCGAGGTGCGAGAGCAGCTCGGCGGGTGGCAGGTCGATGTCTGCCAGCGTGTGGACGGCGGTGCGGAGTCGTCCCATGGTCGCCGCGGCGTGGATGCCATGGCCGACGACGTCGCCGACGACCAGTCCCACCCGGGCACAGGCCAGGGGCAGGACGTCGAACCAGTCGCCGCCGACCCCCGCCTCGGTGTCGGCAGGCAGGTACCGGTACGCGGCCTCGACGGCCATGTGGGCCTGCAGCTCGTGCGGGAGGAGGCTGCGCTGCAGGGTGAGCGCGGACAGGCGCTCACGGGTGTAGCGTCGCGCGTTGTCGATGCAGACGGCGGCGCGGGCGGCGAGTTCCTCGACGAGCAGCAGGTCGTCGGAGGCGAAGGCTTCCGGGGTGCGCCAGCGCATGAGGGTGGCCACTCCCACGGTGATGCCTCGAGCGCGCAGCGGAACCACCAGGTGTGAATGGATACCAAGGGTGCACAAGAGGGTGCTGCGCATGCAGTCCTGGAGCAGCCATGGGCTGGACAGGTCCAGGACGGCGTTGAGGACGGGGTGGCCAGTGGCGAGGCAGTGCCGCTGAGGGGAGCCTTCCGGGTAGCCGACCGGTTGGCCGGGCGTGACGGCGGCTTCGGGCAGATCTTCGCGTACGGAACGATGGACCGCCCGGCGCATGTCGTCATTTCGGCCGGGGCATCGGGCGTCGGGTTCCCGGCCGTCCAGAACGTCGCCGAGCAGGTCGATGGCGACGAAGTCGGCGACCTGCGGTACCAGCACCTCGGCCAGTTCCCCGACGGTGCGGTCCAGGTCGAGCGTGCTACCGATCAGGACGCTGGCCTCGTTGAGCAGGGCCAGGCGCCGTTGTGCCAGGTGAAGGTCGGTGACGTCTACTGACTCCTCGCACACGCCCAGCGGCCGGCCCTGGTCGTCCTGCAGCCGGTAGTAGGACAGCGACCACACATGCTCATGGTCCGGATCGGAGGGAGGGCGGCCCCGGTAGTGCAGTCCGACCACGGTCTGCCCGGTGCCGAGCACCCTGCTCATGAGCTGGGTGACCGTGGTGGGGTACTGCGCGGACAGTACCTGGCTTCCCGGATACAGCTCGTCTTCACTGCGTCCCAGGTAGTCGGCGAACGGCCCGGGCAGTTCCTGCCGGGCGGCGGCGTTCGCCCAGGCCACCCGCAGGTCGGGGCCGTAGATCGTCATGCCCACCGGGGACTGCGTCGTGATGCCGTGCAGCACGGCCTGCTGTGTCTGCCAGGCTCTGAAGTCCTCGGCATCCGTCAGGAACAACAGGTATGCCGGGCCCGCGACGGTGTCAGCGAGGCGGTGGCGGACCACCGCGGTTCGCAGGAGGTGGCCGTAGCGGTGACGGAAGGTGAGGTCGCGACGACACTGCGAGGCGGGTTGCTGCGTGAGCCACGCCGTCGGCTCCTGCCCTTCGGCCTGTGCCGTCAGCGTGTCGATCGAGTGCCCGAGCACCTCCTGGGCGCCGTAGCCGAGCAATTGCTCGGCCTCCGGACTCCAGCCGGTCACCAGTCCCCGCTTGTCCAACATGACGGCGGCGGTCTCGAAGCTCCTCTGCTCGTCGCCGAGACCGACCGCCTCGGGACCACTCGATGGTGTGGTCATGGCACGTCAGCCCTCCGCCACCCCGGTCGCCGGGCGGGCCCGCCCGCTGTCTCAAGGATCGACCCGCATCGGATGGAGCACAAACGCCAGACCCCTTCCTCTGGAGCACGAACGCCAGACCCCTTCCTCCTCGACCCGGAGGTCGCCCCACCGGCCGGTGAAGGGCCCCTGCCGTCACTCGGGTCGCGGGAGCAGACTGCCGACGGCTCGTTCGAGTTCGGCCACGCGGTCGGCGAGGGTGGGGGCCTCCGAGCCCTTGGTGTCGCGCAGCAGGAGTTCGACCTGTGCCAGCTGCTCGCCTATCTCCGCCAGTCGTTCCTCGGACCATGCAGTCGTGGCGCTCGGGCCGGTCTCCGGTGCCGGCGGTCGATTCTCGCGGCGTTCGGCGGTGGGCTCGTCCGCGACCGTCCCCGTACGGTCCTTGGGGGGCGTGGCGGTCCCGGCCTCGGTGAAGAGGCGGCGCAACTGTTCGGCCTGGGCGGCTAGTTGGCGGTTCTTCCGGTACAGGTCGAGAAAGATGCTGACCTTGGTACGCAGCAGCCACGGGTCGAACGGTTTCGTGAGGAAGTCCGCAACACCGATCGAATATCCGCGGTAGGCATAGTCCGTCTCGACCTCGGCCCCGGTCAGGAGGATGACCGGCACATCTTTGGTCTGGTCCAGGCGCTTGATGTTCGCGGCCGTCTCGAAACCGTCCATGCCAGGCATGAGGACGTCGAGCAGCACAACGGCGAAGTCCTGCCGCAGCATGGCCTTCAGTGCCTCTTCACCCGAGTGGGCGCGCACCAGCTTCTGGCCGAGTGGGCTGAGCAGGGCTTCGAGAGCGATCAGGTTCTCATCGATGTCGTCGACGATGAGGATGCTGCACTTCTCGGTCGTGGGTGTGCTCATGGCCCCTGCCTCGACGGGTCTACGTCGTCTTCGGCGACGCCCTGCTCCCGCGCGGGCCGCGGATCCGCGGAGCGGCCCCGCGGGTCGAGCAGATCGCAGGCCACGGACAGCAGACGGTCCACGTCCACGGGTTTCGGAACGTACTCCGAAGCGCCCGCATCGAGGGCCTTCTCCCGGTCGCCCGGCATGGCCTTGGCGGTCAGCGCGATGATCGGCACATCGGCGAAGCGGGAGGAGCGCCGCACAGCGCCGATGGTCTCGTACCCATCCATCTCGGGCATCATGATGTCCATCAGAATCAGCGAGATGCCGGGAACACGGTCCAGCATCTCAAGACCTTCGCGTCCGTTCTCGGCGTACTTGGCCGTGATGCCCACCCGGCCCAGTACATGCATGAGCGCGAAGACGTTACGGATGTCGTCGTCCACGATGAGGACGGTGCGCCCGGCCAGCACCTTGCGCGGCCGACCGGTGATCCACTCTTTGAGCCGCGTGGCTTCCGGCCAGCTCGATATGTCCCGGCCGGTGGTCGCTGCCGCCATGCCGACGGGGAGCTCCGGCACGCTCGTCGCCTGTGCCGTCGAGGGAGCGGCGAGCGGCCCGGCCGACAGTAGGGGGACAGGTGCAGTGGTCGACGCCGCCGGGCTCGCGTGCCTCTTCAGGGGTTCGGTCATGGGCGCAGTCTCGGCGCTGTGGCTCGCGGGGACGTACAGCGTGAACCGGGAGCCGACGCCAGGTTCGCTGTCGGCGACGATCCGGCCGCCCAGCATGCCGGCGATCTCCCTGCTGATGGAGAGTCCCAGCCCGGTGCCGCCGTACTTGCGGCTGGTGGTGCCGTCGGACTGCTGGAACGCTTCGAAGATGACGGCCAGTTTCTCCCGCGGGATGCCGATGCCGGTGTCCTCGACGCGGAACGCGAGGATCGGTTCGCTCGTCGGCAGTCCCTCCCGCTCGATCTCCTGGCCCGTTGCCTGTTCGACCCGCAGTTCCACGCTGCCCGACGACGTGAACTTCACGGCGTTGGACAGCAGGTTCCGCAGAATCTGCTGGAGCCGCTGCTCGTCGGAATGCAGCTCGCTCGGCACGCCGTCCCCGATCGTGACGTCGAAGGACAGTCCGCGCTCGTTCGCGAGCGGCCGGAACATGGCATGCACATAGTTCAGCAGCTTGGTCAGCGGCAGCTTCCTGGGATGGACGTCCATCCGGCCCGCCTCAATCTTCGACAGGTCCAGGATGTCGTTGATCAGCTGGAGCAGGTCCGATCCCGACCGGTGAATGGTGGCCGCGAAGTCCACCTCCTGTTCGTTGAGATGCCCGTCGGGGTTGTCCGCCAGCAGCCGGGCCAGAATCAGCAGCGAGTTCAGCGGGGTGCGCAGTTCGTGCGACATGTTGGCCAGGAACTCCGACTTGTACTGCGACGAACTGGCCAGCAGGGCGGCCTTGTCCTCCAGCTCCGCGTTGGAGCGCCGTAGTTCCGTGGTGAGCCGCTGCGACTCCGAGAGCAGGGCCTCGGTGCGCGCGTTGGAGAGAATCGTGTTGATCGAGACGCCGATGGTGTTCACGAACTGGTCGATGAAGGCCAGATGGACCTCGTTGAACCTGCTGAACGAGGCGAGTTCGATGACTCCGAGCACCTCGCCCTCGAACAGGATCGGGAGGACGACGATGCTGGTCGGTGGCGCCGAGCCGAGCCCGGACTCGATGCTGATGTATCCCGGCGGAACCGCGTCGACGAGGATGCGCTTCTTTTCCAGAGCGGCCTGTGCGATCAGTCCCCGCACCGGCTTCCTGGTGTCTGGGTGAGTGCTGTCGTCCGGGCCTTCGGCGCTGCCGTAATGGGCGATGAACTGCAGGCCCCGGCCGGGTTCGGCACCGGCCTCCGCCAGGAAGAATGCCCCGAACTGGGCGTTGACCAGGGGGGTGAGCTCACGCAGGATCAGGTCCGCGACCTCGACCAGGTCGCGATGGCCCTGCATGAGACCGGCGATACGGGTGAGGTTCGACTCCAGCCAGTCCTTGGCCCGGGTGGTTTCGCGGAGGTTGGAGACCATCAGATTGACGTTGTTCTTCAGCTCGTTGACCTCGCCGCTGGCCTCGACCGCGATCGAGCCGGTGAGGTCGCCCTGGGCCACTGAGCTGGCGACCTCGGCGATGGCGCGTACCTGCGTGGTCAGGTTGAGGGCGAGTTCGTTGACGTTCGTCGTCAGCCGCTTCCAGGTGCCGTAGACGCCCTCGACCCGCGCCTGGCCGCCCAGTTGGCCTTCGCTGCCGACCTCGCGGGCCACGCGCGTGACCTCGGCGGAGAACGAGGACAGCGTGTCGACCATGGTGTTGATGGTCGTCTTGAGTTCGAGGATCTCACCGCGCGCGTCGACGTCGATCTTCTTGGACAGGTCGCCCTGGGCGACGGCGGTGGCCACCTGGGCGATGTTGCGGACCTGCGAGGTGAGGTTGTCCGCCATGAAGTTGACGTTGTCGGTGAGGTCCTTCCAGACTCCGGAGACGCCACCGACCTGGGCGCGCCCGCCCAGTTGTCCTTCGGTGCCGACTTCGCGGGCGACGCGTGTCACCTCGTCGGCGAACGCCCGTAGCTGGTCGACCATCGTGTTGACGGTGTCCTTGAGCTCGAGGATCTCGCCGCGGGCGTCCACCGTGATCTTTTTCGAGAGGTCACCGTCGGCGACGGCGGTGGTGACCTGGGCGATGTTGCGCACTTGGGAGGTGAGGTTGGACGCCATGAAGTTGACGTTGTCGGTGAGGTCCTTCCAGACTCCGGAGACGCCGCGGACGTGTGCCTGGCCGCCGAGTTGTCCTTCGGTGCCGACTTCGCGGGCGACGCGTGTGACCTCGTCGGCGAACGCCGACAGTTGGTCGACCATCGTGTTGATCGTCGACTTCAGTTCCAGGATCTCGCCCTTCGCCTCCACAGTGATCGTCTTACCGAGATCGCCCTGGGCGACGGCGGTGGCCACCTGGGCGATGTTACGGACCTGGGAGGTGAGGTTGGACGCCATGAAGTTGACGTTGTCGGTGAGGTCCTTCCAGACTCCGGAGACGCCGCGGACGTGTGCCTGGCCGCCGAGTTGTCCTTCGGTGCCGACTTCGCGGGCGACGCGTGTGACCTCGTCGGCGAACGCCGACAGTTGGTCGACCATCGTGTTGATCGTCGACTTCAGTTCCAGGATCTCGCCCTTCGCGTCCACCGTGATCTTCTGGCTCAGGTCGCCGGTGGCGACGGCCGTGGTGACCTGGGCGATGTTGCGGACCTGGGAGGTGAGGTTGGACGCCATGAAGTTGACGTTGTCGGTGAGGTCCCGCCAGACTCCGGAGACGTCCCCGACGTGTGCCTGGCCGCCGAGTTGTCCTTCGGTGCCGACTTCGCGGGCCACACGTGTGACCTCGTCGGCGAACGCCCGTAGCTGGTCGACCATCGTGTTGACCGTGAGCTTCAGTTCCAGAACCTCACCAGTGGCCTCCACCGTCACATGCTGGGTGAGGTCGCCGCGTGCCACCGCTGTCGTGACGACGGCGATGTCCCGGACCTGCGACGTGAGCCGGGACGCCATCGTGTTGACCGCCTCGATCACCCGGCGCCAGTCGCCGGAAAGGCCACGTACATGGGCCCGGCCGCCCAGCCGGCCTTCGGTACCGACCTCGCGCGCCACCCGCGTCACCTCGCCGGTGAACAGGGAGAGCTGGTCCACCGTGCGGTTCACGCCGCGGGCCAGACGCCGTAGATCGCCCCGAAGCTCGCGGCTGCCGTCGTGCAGGTCGACGCGCTGTGTCAGCTCCCCGACCGCCACCGCGTCCAGTACACGCGTGGCGTTCGACACCGGAGCCACCAAGGCCTCGAGGAGGGTGTTCGCGGAGTCCACGCCTGTCACCCAGGAGCCCTGCCCCGGGCTCGCCGACAGCCGCTCGTCCAGCCTGCCGTGGCGTACGACCTCGCGGCGGACCCGCTGCAGCTCGCTGACCAGATGCTCGTTACGCCCGGCGATCTGGTTGACGATGCCGGCCACCTCTGCCAGGACGCCCTCCTCCGCACCGTCGACGCGGACGGTGAAGTCACCGTCGCGCAGTGATTGCAGAGCGGTGAGCAGCGGGCGCAAGTCGCTGCTCCGCACCCATGCGCCGCCCGGGGGCGCGGGGGACGGAGCGAGTTCCCTGGCCTCGGGCGGGTCCACGGCCGTGAATCCTGCGTCGGCCGAAACCGGTTCGAGCGCCATGGCACTCCACCCCCTGTCGTCAACCTGGGCAGATACGTCACACTATAGGCGGTAAGGAAAAAATGTGATGAAGGTCTCTTTAGGACATAAATGATCGCAATGCCTCCCCCTTCGACCCTGCCCTCCGGATCGGTTCTGATCTCGCAACCTGACAGGTGCGTATCGCGGACGACGCTGCAGGCGAACCAGCGGGCGGCCTCCGAGGCGCGCGCGTTCGTGCATGCGACCCTCGCCGAGCAGGCCCCGGTGGTCGGCGCCGGATCCCAGGCGATCATGGACGAGTTCGAAGAGGTCAGAGGCGATGCCGAGCTGCTCGTCAGCGAACTGGCCACCAATGCCGTCATGCACGCCGGTACGGACATCGACGTCATCTGCTCGATGGAAGGGGGCGGGAGCCGTTCGGGCTCGCTGGAGGAGCCCGGTTCCCCGGCACCGGCGGACGACGACAACGCCTCCGTCGCCGTGATCATCGAGGTGGCCGACCGCCACCCCACACGGGCCCTGCGCACCCAGGAGGACCTGCCCGGCCGGCTGTGCCTCGGGCTGCGGATCGTGGGCGCGCTGGCCACGTCATGGGGGGTGACCTACGGCCAGGACAAGAAGTCGGTGTGGTTCCGCCTGGAGGCTGCGGCTCGGGAGCGGCGCGGGGCACCCGAGCCCACGGCGTCGCCGCGGCCCGTCCTGCGGGACTCCGGGACAGGCGCATCGGTGTCCGTCGGCGGCGGGGACGGGCTCATCGCCGAATGGCCCGACCCGGCGGGTCCCACCTTCCTCGCCGAGGGAAGCGAGCTTCTGGCGGGCCAGCTCGACGAGGATCTGGTCGCCGCACTCGCCGGACAACTGCTGGTGCCCCGGCTCGCCGACTGGTGCGGCGTATGGCTGGCCGCGGAAGGCGGCCGGCTGCGCCTGTCCCAGGTCTGGCATGCCGAAGAGTGGCGCATCGACGCGCTGCGCCGCGAGCTGGAAAGGGAACAGCCGCCCGTCGTACTCAGCAGGGCAAGCATCCCCTGGCCCTGGCCGGAGACTGCCGGGGACGCGGGTACGCGGGGCTCAGCGCTGGCGTTCCCCCTGGTCGCGGACGGTGCCTGCCAGGGCGTTCTCCTCCTCGGCAGGTCCGGGCAGCTCCGCATGACCGCCAGCCTGGAGAACGTCGTGCAGGACGTGGCGCGGCGTATCGCGCAGTCGTTGATCACCGCCCGCCGCTACACCCGGCAGAAGACGATCAGCCGGGCCCTTCAGCGCAATCAGCTGCCCGAATTCCTGGCCAGCATTCCGGGCGTCGAAACGGCGATCGTCTACGAGCCGCACGGCGAGGGTCAGACGGTCGGTGGCGACTTCTACGACCTGTTCCCGATGGGCGAGGGCCGTTGGGGCTTCCTTCTCGGCGACGTGCAGGGCAAGGACGCGGAGGCGATGTCGGTCACCGGTCTGGCGAGGTACCTGGTCAGACTGCTGGCACGCGAGGGCCACGGCGTCGAGTCGGTGCTCCGGAGGCTGAACACCGCCATGGTGGAGGAGAGCGCGGGAGCCGTCGCGAACGGCGGCGAACAGGCCCGCCCGCGGTTCTTCAGCATGCTGTACGGGGAACTGCAGCTCGGCCCGGGCGCCGAGGGTCCCCTTTGCACGATTGCCAGCGCAGGACACCCCTTGCCCCTGCGCCTTTTGACAGACGGCTCGGTCGTGGCCGCCGCGGAACCCAAGATGCTGCTCGGCATCGACAACGGCGCTGATTTCCAGTCCCGCTCCTTCAACCTCGCCCCGGGTGAGACGCTACTGTGCGTGACCGACGGCGTGACGGAGCGCCGAAGCGGTCTCCGGCAGCTGGATGACGGTGACGGCCTGTCCGCGGTGCTCCGCGAATGCACCGGGCTGGGCGCGAAAGCCGTAGCCGAACGTATCCGCCAGACGGCGCATTGCTTCGGTCCCAGCCCTGTCGAGGACGATCTCTCGATCCTGGTGTTGCAGGCGCTGCCCGTGGCGGGTGCGGAAGCGGACACAGCAAAGCAGCAACCGGGTCGCTGAGAAGCCGCTGGATGATGCAGTGCCCGCTCCCGGCATCCGGCGCACCGAGCTACACACCCCTATTCGTCAGTGCTGCCGGGATCGCGCATCGCAGATGCTCGCCCACCGAAGCACGGAACGCGATTTCCCCGGCCGGAGCTCGTCGCAGCGCTGCTCTGCCGGGGGAGCGCGCAATGGCCCGACGGTGAGGCCGCTGACAGGCGCGTACCGGCGATACACAACGCTGACCCACCCCGACTCTCCCCGCAGTCGGCAGGCCCTGCCGCCTCCCGGGCGACATCAGCAAGAACAGCTGAGACCGGCAATGCCCGCCGGCACTGGACCTCCGTGGGAATCTGAGGTGAGTGGGCGACGTAAAGGGGTACACGGGCTCACCACGGAACAGGGTTGGTCGAGGCGGAGACTCGCCTGCTCAGGGGAGGAATGAGACGTGGTGGGCCCCACACAGTCAGACGACAGCGGACGCGACGAGTCGCTCCAGGAGCGTGCCGATCGCAAGTGGAACGACCTTCTCCAGGAAATTCGCGTCGCCCAGACCGGGGTGCAGATCCTCTTCGGCTTCCTGCTGACCGTCGTGTTCCAGCCGACCTTCCGGCAGTTGTCGGATTCGGACCAGACGCTGTACATGGTCACCATCGTTCTGGGCGCCACGGCGACGGGCGCATTGGTGGCCCCGGTGTCGCTGCACCGAATCGTCTCCGGCCGCCAGATCAAACCCCGGACCGTGGCATGGGCTTCGCGGCTGACCATGCTCGGACTCGTCCTTCTCCTCGTCACCATGGCGTCGTCCCTCTTGCTCGTCCTGCGCACCGCCACGCATGACGACAGCTACGTGCCGTGGATCGTGGCCGGCGTTGTCGCCCTATACATTCTGTGGTGGTTCGTCGTCCCCACCGTCACCCGGATCCGGAGCAAGCCCGGTGTGTCAGGAGACGACACGCACCGCTGAACGGCGCCTGGAGCGATCAGACGGGCGAGGAAACGATGCTGAGGCTCGATCTGCGAACGGCAGACGCGGACAGGTAGGACATTCTGCATGGCGAAGAGCCGGGTCCAGGCCCGGGCGAGGCACCCCAGACATGAGCGTCGCGGCGAAGCCCGGCTCCCAGGCGTGGCCGCCACGCTCATCGCGCTCGCCCTGTACGTGGGCCTGCCCCAGCAACTCCTGGTCGCACCACGCTATGTGATGCCTGCTTTGGAACTTCTGCTTCTGGTGCCACTCATCGCGATCAATCCCAAGAGGCTGACCCGGCAGACGATGGCGTTCAGGTTTCTGTCGCTGGCCCTTGTCCTTGTCATCGCGGCCAGCAATCTCACCGCCCTCGGCATCCTGATCCGCGAACTGATCCACGCCGACGTGAAGGACGGCCGGTCCTTGCTGGTCGCCGCCTTGCAGGTCTGGCTCACCAACATCATCGCGTTCGGCCTGGCTTACTGGGAACTGGACCGCGGCGGCCCCGTCGCCCGCACCCAGGCGCCCCGCGGCGATCTGCCCCTGGCGGACTTCCGCTTCTCCCAGGACGAGAACAGCGACGCGGTGGAGGAAGTCGCGGACGGCGCCAGCAGCACCTCGGACTGGGTACCCACCCTCACGGACTACCTGTACATCTCCGTAACCAACTCAACCGCTTTCAGCCCGACCGACACCATGCCCCTGTCGACGCGCGCAAAGCTGCTGATGAGCCTGCAGAGTGTCGCAGCCCTCCTCACCTCGCTCCTGGTCATCGCCCGAGCCGTGAGCATCCTCCACTGAAAGCGCCGCGTGTGCCGAAACCGCGGCGGAGCCGGAGCGCCAAGGCATCAGGCCGAGGCGGACTTCTCACGCGGCGATGACGACGCCCGGTGGCATTCGTCGACCCTGGCTGCCTCGGGAGGCTGTTCCGTCGACGCAGCGCAGGACGCGCCGTTCCTACGACTGCTGAGACGTGCTGTCGTGCCGCGCAAGGAGGCGGAGCAGGTCTGCCACGTTCAGCCCGTTCTCTGCGGGATGCCTCAGGACGGTGCCAGGCTCGATGCGGTACGCGTTGGAACGTCCCTGCCGGGTGTGTGTGAGATAGCCGTCCTGCTCCAAGTCCGCGATGATCTTCTGGACCGCCCGCTCCGTGAGCCTGCAACGTGCAGCAATATCGCGGATACGCACGTTCTGGTCATCGGCAATCGCCACCAGTACGCGGGCGTAGTTGGTCAGAAACGTCCACCCTGTGTGCGGCTCAGGTACGTCACCCATCCGTACAGCATAGGGTGCAGGATTCCGGCAATCAAAAGGGTGAAAGTTTTTTCATGTATCCCTTGACGTGCGTGACGGTCCAGGGAGAATCTGGATAGCGGAAGCCGGTGGATCCCCCTGAGAGAGGCTGCCATGCCGGATCACGCTCACCCTCGGCACACCCCCGACGCTGTCACCGTGTCCAGCCTCTGGCTTGACGTGACGACGTATGCCGAGGGCGGCCGAACGGTTGTCGCGGCGCACGGCGAGATCGATGTCGACACCGAGGACACTCTCCGCCTGGGCCTACGTGAAGCGCTGGACCGCTCCATCACGGGCCTCGACCTCGATCTGAGCGCTGTTGACTTCTGCGACTGCTCCGGCCTGAGAGTCCTGACGCAGCTACGACAGCAGGCCTTGGAGCATGGCAAGACGCTCGTTCTCCAGGCCGCCAGTCCGGCGGTAGAGAGGCTGCTCACCATGACGGGTACCCGGTGCCTGTTCACCACCGCTGATTCAGAAGACAGCCGGCGGGACGGAGGCAGCGCCCTGGGCGCGCCCGAAAGTCGCCGCCCTGCCTCCTCCAACGGCAGCCAGAGAGCGACTACGGACCTGCGTACCGAAGTCGAACAACTACGGCGAGCGATGGTCACCCGGCCCGTGATCGATCTGGCCCGTGGCGTGCTGATGGCATCCTTCCATCTGAGCCCCGAGGACGCCTGGGGTGTGCTTGTCAGCGTGTCGCAGCGCACCAATACGAAGCTCTATCGGGTAGCCGAAGGCGTACTCGGCTCGGTCGACGGACACCCACTCTGCGAGCACATGCGACAGCAACTGGCCGCGGCCGTAGCGGCAGCGAGTCCTGATGGAGGCACTCAACTTCCGCCCGTGGACCGCGCCCACCCTCCAGACTCCTAGCCCCGCCGGTCAGATCCTCTGGGCGGAGCCCTGCGTGGTCCGGTACCTGGGTGACTGCGAAATGGCCCACGCGGGATGGCCTTGAACAGGTCTTTGCTGCGCATCGGCCACTGGATGAACAGACCGCGGCGTCCGAGCGCCGCCGGCCCGGGCAGTCGCGGGTAGGCGCCGGAGGTGACCGATCCTGCCCCAATCGGCGCAGGGCGTCAGCTGCCTGCGTGGGCGGCACCCCGGGTGGCGAAGAGCGCACCTGATGATGTGGCGTGGCGTCATGAGGATCTGCCGCGGTCCGCAACGAAGTCGCGGGCTCGGTCGACCAGGCCGACACCTGGTGCCAGGAGCTTGTTCACCGGAGAGGAGTCAGGGGCGGAGGGGTACGTGCGCGTGGGGGCCGTGTCCTTGGCCCGGGACTGTAGCCGTGTCCTTGGCCCGGGACTGTAGCCGTGTCCTTGGCCCGGGACTGTAGGGGTACTCGCCACTCATGGTTCGGCTACCTGATTTTGGACACAAAGATCACGAACTGCGCCCCGGCGACGCCGCGGACACGGCTTTTGGAGCTGACGACGACAGACCGCCCGCGAGGGACGCAGAACCGCGCTACGGGCCCGACGAGCAGGTCGAGCGAAACGCGCCCCACGCGCCGACCGATCTTCCGACACGGTCCTGGCGTGCGGTTTTCAGCGGCAGCCTGAAAGAGTTCAAGGAGGACGAGCTCGCCGACAGGGCCGCCGCCCTCACCTACTACGCCGTGCTTGCGCTGTTTCCGGCGCTGCTGGTGCTGGTCTCCGTCCTGGGTGTCACCGGTAAGTCCGTCACCGACAAAGTGCTCGCCAACCTCAAACGGCTCGCCCCCGGCTCGGTACGCGACATCATCACCCAGGCGGTGGAGCAGCTGCAGGGCAGTGGCGGCATCGGCTCGATCGTGGCGGTCGTCGGCCTGGTGCTCGCGGTGTGGGCGGCGTCCGGTTACGTGGGTGCGTTCATCCGTGCCGCCAATGCCGTGTACGACATGCCTGAGGGCCGCCCTGTGTGGAAGGTCCTGCCCGTGCGTGTCGGGGTCACCGTCGTGCTGATGGTCCTCGCCGTGATCAGCGCGGTGATCGTCGTGTTCACCGGCGGTCTCGCCCGCCAGGCCGGCACCGCCCTCGGCATCGGCGACACCGCGTTGACAGCGTGGTCGATCGCGAAATGGCCCGTTCTCGTCATCTTGGTCACGATCATGATCGCGATTCTGTACTGGGCCACCCCGAACGCCAAGGCGAAGGGATTCCGCTGGATCACTCCGGGCAGCGTCCTGGCCCTGGTGATCTGGATGGTCGCCTCCGCCGCCTTCGCGCTCTACGTCGCCAACTTCGCCTCCTACAACAAGATCTACGGCACCATGGCCGGCGTCGTTGTCTTTCTGGTGTGGCTGTGGATCACCAACCTGGCCATACTGCTCGGCCTGGAGTTCGACGCGGAGACCATGCGGCAGCGGGCGATCGCCGGGGGACACCCCGCGCGGGCCGAGCCGTACGTCGAGCCGCGCGACACCCGAAAGTGGGACGAGCGGGACCGCCGCCGCATGGACGACACCCAGGACTGACCTGCGCAAAAGGCGGGCGAGCGATCTTGGATGCGTCCAGCGCCCGGGAGACCGTGGCGGTCGAAAGCGCTCCACAGCGGCGCTCACCATCCGCGGGAGCTCCGTCAGGACTGGGAGCACATGACCGCCAGGATCGTCCCGTATCTGCGCTCCGTCGTCGGCGCGGACGTCGGCGACCCGCGCCTGGTCGAGATCCTCGGTCAGTTGTCCCTGCGCAGCGAGCGGTTGGCAGAGCCGTACCTCTGGGCTGATGTGTAGCGGCACGTGCAGAGCGGGACACCTGCACGCGCTGCCCCGGCGCTCCGTCGGCGCAGGAACGCTGGGCCCGCACACGCCCCGGCGGACGTGTAACAGCCCGCGACGCGTGCCCGTGACGTGATGCCCGCGCTCACGCAACGACTGTCCAATGGCAAGCGCCCTGGTATCAGGCTGCCGCCATGCCGGCTGCGTTCGCGGCCCGGCCGCCGCCGTGGCGGCGGCGCATCGCCGCCCCGCAGCCCGTCAGGGCGGTGACGAAGCATGACGCACTGATCAAGTGCGGACTCATCGCCCGGTACTGCCGGGGGCCTCCGCCTTGGAGGGGAGCAGGCAGGAGCCAGGGGGTTTCCACATGCAATATCTGTTGCCGGGCCGGAGAATCAGCTGTGAGTGAAGGGGTAACTCCGCCGCGGAAAGGGGCCAGACAGTGGGAGAGCACGTCCTTGAGCCGGAGGCTCAGGAGATCGTGGACGCGACAGCGAACCCGCCCTTCTTGTACGAGCTCGGTCCGGAGGGCGCCCGCAAGGTGCTCGATGACATCCAGGCCGCCCCGGTCGACAAGGTGCAGGTAGGTGAGGACAAGTGGATCACGGTGCCGGCAGAGGTGGGCGATGTCCGGGTCCGCCTGATCAAGCCGCTGGGCACCGAGGGCCCTTTGCCGGTGATCGTCTACATCCACGGGGGCGGATGGATCCTGGGCAACTCGGGTACGCACGACAGGCTCATCCGCGAACTGTGCGACGGCGCGAAGGCCGCGGTGGCTTTCGTCGAGTACGACCGTTCCCCGGAGGCCCGCTACCCGGTGGCGATCGAGCAGGCGTACGCGACGGCGCAGTGGGTCACCAGGAACGGGGCGGGCGAAGGTCTCGATGCGAGCCGCATGGCGGTCGCCGGTGACTCGGTCGGAGGAAACATGACGGCCGCCGTCGCGATCATGGCCAAGCAGCGGGGCGACGTGAGTTTCGTCCATCAGTCGATGTACTACCCGGTCACGGACGCCGGACAGGACACCGACAGCTACCGGGAGTTCGCCGACGGCCCCTTCCTCACGGCGAAGGCCATGGAGTGGTTCTGGGATGCCTACATCCCCGGCAACGACGACCAGCGCAACGAGATCACGGCGTCGCCGCTGCGCGCAACGCTGGATGAACTCGCCGGACTCCCGCCGGCGCTCGTGATCGTCGACGAGAACGACGTGCTGCGTGACGAAGGCGAGGCCTACGCACGCAAGCTGACCCAGGCCGGTGTTCCCACGACCAGCATCCGCTACAACGGCATCATCCACGACTTCATGATGCTCAACCCCGTACGACCGACCAACGCCACCACTGCTGCCATGGAGCAGGCCGTTCGCACCCTGCGGAAAGCCCTCAGCGGTTGAAGCGGTGCAGTCGGCTGATTCGCTCATGCTGGGTGAATTGCCGTAGCGGGACAACCCCGGCCGTGTGAGCAGTTGCGCCTCCTCGAGACCCGATCGATGAAGGTCGTCGTCCTGGGGCTCGATGGGTCGCTCTGCCCAGATGGCCCTGCCGTAGTGGCGGTTGCGGCCCGAGGCATCGATGCGAGTCGTTCCCCGAGGGTGTTCGTACGCAGTGCCGCGTACGAGGGGCCGGGGTCCTGGCCGCACAAGTCTCCGTGTCCGGGCGCGCCGCAGGAGGTGTTCCTGTGCGCCTCCTTGTGTGGCATGTCTCCCGGGGCGCACAAGGCAGGGCGCGGTGGAGGTACGGATGCGTTCAGCGAGGAGGCGTACGGATGGCCAGGTCGTGCTCGGGCGGTACCGAGGGTGTTGCGGACGGCAAGGCGCGGTTCGACGACATCTACGACCGGCCGGACCCTCGCGCGTACTTCGGGCGCCTTGCCCCGCTGGAGTACGAGATCCCGCACCACGCACAGCCGGTCTTCCGGCAGGTCGCAGCCGAACGCGCCGCGCTCGACGACGGGTGCCCCCGGAGGCCGGCGGTGCTGGACGTTTGCTGTTCGTACGGGATCAACGCCGCGCTGCTCAACCACGACATCACGCTGGGGCAGATGTACGAGCGGTACACCTCCCCTGCTTGCCGGGCGATGTCGACGGCGGAACTCGCGGCGCTGGACAAGGAGTTCTATGCGGAGCGGCGCCGACCGGACGCGGTTCCGGTGTTCGGACTGGACGTCGCGGCACCGGCAGTGCGGTACGCGGTCGAGGTGGGGCTCCTGGACGCCGCCTTCACCGACGACCTGGAACAGGGCTCACCCGGCCCTGGGCTGAGGCGCGCGCTTTCCGAGGTCGGCCTCATCACCCTGACAGGTGGAGGCAGCTATATCACCGCCCGAACGTTCGCGGCTCTGCTGGACGGTACCCGGAGGCCGGTGTGGGTCAGCGCGTTCGTGCTGCGGACGGTGTCTTACCACCCCATCGTGCGGACCTTGGCCGCGCACGGTCTCGGCACCACCGTCGACGCGTCCCGGACTTATCCGCAACGCCTCTTCGCGGACGAGCGGGAGAGGCGGTATGCGATCGCGGCGGTACGGGCGCTGGGCGGCGACCCTGCCGGGCGCGAGGAGCACGGACGTTTCCAGAGCCTGCGCTATGAGTCCCGACCCGATACGGCGTGAGGCTCTCGCACTACTGGCTCAGCCCGGACCTGCGCCACGCGGAGGGCATCCGCCCAAAAGCGCGGATCATTGGCATGTGCCGCGCGTCCACGGGGGCGATCGCGGCGCTGTCTGCCCGGCCGCTACCGGCAGCCTCGTGGCAGCGGCCGGATCCCCATACGAGCGCAATGCGCTAATGCGACTAATGCCCTGGAATAGGCAGAATACGCGATCTCGACCTGCTCTTTTTCTGTTTCAGAATCAATCAACCGCTGTGGTGGGGGAGAACAGCGCGTAGATGCTTGCGCCGACGATGGAAGCGGCGCTATCAAGCAGGGGTATCGCGAGCGATCCGGAACGGCAGACGCCGGCGAAGCGGCCCCTCGGGCACACTCGGATCGTCGAAATCGTCGGCCGGATCCCGGGTCATGCCGATCCGGCGCATCACGGCCCGAGAGCGAAGATTGTGGGCTGTTGTCGATGCAACCACCCCCGCGAACGGCATGTCGTCCGCCACCTCGTCCCAGCCGACGCGGCCGATGAACTCACCGGTCTCCCGTTTTTCGAGCGCGCACCGGCCGAGCACATCCTGGCCTTGACCGCCCGCTGTCACACTTATCTGCTACCGCAGACTCCCCAGCCGAATGACCTGTTATGCGTTGGGATTGTCCGGGGGGTGCAATGCCTCGCGGGCGTTTCGTGTGGGGTCTTGCACAAGAGCTTGTTCCTGCAGTGAGCCGGGAGCGGCTCTTTCCGGGGCGGCAGGGCTGAGGGCGTTCTGGGATGGTGGCGGCGGGTTGTGGTCGTCGGGGGTACCGGATCCGGCCGGAGGAAGGCGCAGGGCGAGCAGGGCAGTGTCGTCGCCGTGGGGGGCAAGGCGTTGCAGGAGCTCGTCGCAGAAGTCGTCGACGGTTCGGGTGTGTAGTCGCTGGACCAGGGCGGAGGCGTGGTGGCGGAGTCTGGCCATGCCGGCCTCGATGGGGAGTTCCCGGCTCTCGACGAGTCCGTCGGTGTAGAAGAGCACAGTGGCTTCGGCGGGTAGGTCGTCGTGCGCGTCCGGCCAGGTCAGGCCCAGGTGCATGGTGGCGCTCATGCCGATCAGCGGCCCGTGCCCGCCGGTGAGGAATCGGGTGTCTCCGGCGGGAGTGATCAGCAGCGGCGGGGGATGGCCGGCATTGACCCAGTGCAGCCGCCAGGGGCCTCCTTCAGGGCCTTCGACGCGGGCGAAGATCAGCGTGGCCATCGGTGCGTCGCTGGTGTGGGTGACCGCCTCGTCCAGTCTGCGCATGATCACGCTGGGTGGCTCCACGTGGGTCCAGGCGAGAGCGCGCAGCATGTTGCGCACCTCGGCCATGTGGACTGCGGCCTGCAGGTCGTGGCCCACCACGTCTCCGATGACAAGGGCCAGGACGCCGTCGGACAGCAGGAAGGCGTCGTACCAGTCGCCGCCGATCTCCATGGCGCGCTGTGCCGGTAGGTAACGGGCGGCCATCCGCAGGTGGTCGACTTGCGGCAGCGGTGCCAGTAGCTGGCGTTGCATGGTCTCCGCGACGTTGCGCTGCTCGTGGTAGAGCTGGCTGTTGTCCAGCACCAGCGCGAGTCGACGCCCGATGTCCGCGAGCAGCCGCATCTCGGTCTCGGTCGGCGGATGAGAGTCTTCGGCTCGTGCCACGGTCAGGATGCCGTAGTACCGCCGACGGGACCGGATCGGTGCGGCGATGGCCCATCGGCCGCCGAGCCGCTCGAACAAGATCCGGTGGCTGGCCGCGAGCGGCGCACCCGCATCGGTCATGTCGGTGGCATGCACCAGTACCGGCTGGTCGCCGCGGATGATCCCCGGCTGGCGCCGTGTCGCAGGCAGCGCCAGCGGCCCCATCAGTTCGCCGCAGGTGTCTGCATGGGTGGCGCTGCGCACCGCGACACGCTGCAGGATGCCGGATTGCGCGTCGATGAGGTCGATGGTCGCCCAGTGACCGAGTTCGGGTACCAGCAAAGGAAGCAGCTTCCGCGATGCGGCGGTGCCGTCCATGTTGGACATCAGCACCGATGACACCTCAGCGAGAAGATTCAATCGGCTCGTGAGCGCTTCCAGAGCGGTGGTGTGGGCGATCGCCTGCACTTCCGCGTCCCGATGCAGGCTGAAGTCGCTGAATACGATCACCATCCCCGCGGCCTTTGCTTCCGGCATGAGCGGTGTCGCCGACCAGATGATCGGCAGCAGGACGCCGTCACCGCGCAGGAAGTACTCCTCACTGCCTTCCACAGCGTCCCGGCTACCGGCCAGCGGAGACCGCATCAGGCACTGCTCACGGGGGACCCGGCTGCCGTCGGGACTGCGATGGAGCAGGTCGTGTGCGTCACGCCCCAGCATCTGTGCCGCGGGCCAGGCCAGTAGGCGCTCCGCCCACGGGTTGACGTACGTGATCAGCCCGGCCGGATCCATGGTGAAGACCCCGGCGCCGATGTCGCGTAGGACGGCACCCGCGAGGCCAGGATTTCGTTCACCATCCGAACCGGTCATGGGATACCACTCCTCGAGCTGCGCCACTGCGGCCGGCCCTGCCACCAGCAGCGGGCCGCGCCGGACGACCGTGAAGCGACCCGCGCCCAGGGGTGTTCGGCGCGGATGACCACCGGCTCTGCCGTGATCTCGTCGGTGATCAGATCGGGCGTAGCCAGGTCCGGCGCTCGACCCGCGGCGAACGTCACGGACGCATGAGGATCTTCACCGCGTCGTCCTCCTTGTGCTGGAAGATCTCGTACGCATGCGGGGCGTCTTCCAGCGGCAGGTGGTGGGTGGCGAAGTTGTCCACGCCGAGCGGATCATCATCGGTGAGCAGCGGCAGCAGGTCGTCCACCCAGCGGCGCACGTTGGCCTGCCCCATCCTGAGTTGGATCTGCTTGTCGAACATGGTCAGCAAGGGCAGCGGATCGGCCGCACCGCCGTAGACGCCGCTGACCGAGATCGTGCCGCCCCGCCGGACCAGGTCGATGGCTGTGCGCAGCGCCGCCAGCCGGTCCGTCCCGGCCTTCTCGGCGAGGCGTGCCGCCACACCGCGGGGCAAGAAGCCGGTCGCCTGCTGCGCCATCCGCCCCAGCGGACTGCCGTGCGCCTCCGCGCCCACGGCGTCGATCACGCTGTCGGGTCCACGCCCGTCGGTGCGGTCCCGGACAGCGCGTACGAGCTCCCTGGCGTTGTCGAAATCCGACAGATCGAATACCTCGACGCCTCGGTCCCGTGCCCGGCTCAACCGTGCGGCGACGAGATCGACGCCGAAGACAGCGCGGGCGCCCTGGTGCAGGGCGATACGGCAGGCCATGTCTCCGATCGGGCCGAGACCAAGGACAGCGACCGTTCCGCCGGCCGGGATGTCGGCGTACTGCACGGCCTGCCATGCGGTGGGCAGCACGTCGGACAAGTAGACGAAGCGGTCGTCGGAAGGTCCTTCAGGCACCTTGATCGGCCCGTACTGGGCCTGGGGCACTCTCAGGTACTCGGCCTGCGCGCCCGGCACCGCTCCGTACAGCTTGGTGTAGCCGAAGAGGGCCGCGCCCATACCCTGCTCGGTGACCTGAGTGGTCTCGCACTGGGTCGGCAGACCCGAGTCGCACATCCAGCAGTGCCCACAGGCGATCTGGAAGGGAACCACCACGCGGTCCCCGGGACGCAAGTCCACCACGTCCGCCCCCGTCTCCTCCACCACGCCCATAGGCTCGTGCCCGAGGATGTCGCCCGGCGTCATGAAAGGCGTGAAGATCTCGTACAAATGCAGGTCGGATCCGCACAGGCCCGTCGAGGTGATGCGGACGATTGCGTCCGTCGGCTCTTCGATCGACGGGTCCGGAACGGAGTCCACGCTCACGTGCCGCCGTCCCTGCCAGGTCACTGCCTTCATCGCGGCCGCTCCTTTCATCCGAACGGGTACCGAGCGCGAGAGGCGCCCAGCGCGGTCACGTCCCGAGTACCCACTCCACGCGGCTTGACGAGGGAGGGCGTCGCCGAGGCCGTCATACCGAACAGGGCCAGACCGCGGCGGGTCTGCCGAGGACGCCGAGCCCCGGGCAAGACTCGTCGGCGACCGGCACACAGCGACGGCGGTCTGCGCAGTCAGGCCGAACCTCAGCAGTGATCGACCACCTTGCCGCCTGCGCATGAGGCACGAAGAGCGAGCCCCGCTGCCTGATCGCTGACCGGAACCGGCCCAGCACACGCCTGCCGATCGCGTGAGCACAGCCGCCGCCATGGCCGGCTTCCGCGGCCGCCGTGTCCAGGCCACGGAACCCGTCAATCTCTGGCATCGAGGGTGACGGAGTGGTGCTCAGCTGCGGGCGGCGATGACGGTGATGTCGTCGCGTGTGTCGCCGAGGTCGTGGACGAGTTGAGCACAGAACTCCGGTAGCCGCAGGTGGAGGTGAGCGATCGCGTGCTGGCGCAGGCGGGTCATGCCGATGTCGAGGGGCTGGGTGCGGGACTCGACGAGGCCGTCGGTGTAGAGCAGAAGGGTGCAGCCTGCCGGCAAGCGGATGTGCGCGGTAGGGCGTTCGACGGTCGGGCGCGGGCCCAGAAGTATGGCGTGGGCGCCGGAGAGATAGGTGGCGGTGCCGTCGGCGGTGATGAGCAGGGGCGGAGGGTGCCCGGCAACGGACCAGGCAAGGTCCCAGGTCCGGTCTGGATGGGCCCGCAAGCGGGTGAGGATGACGGTTGTGCGTCTACGGTTCGGCGCAGGGAGGGGGCCAGAGCGAGGTCGACTTCGCCGGTGAGAACTACCACCGCCCACGTCCCTGAGCCTTCCGACACTTCGACGCTGGACCTCGGAACCAGCACGGTGGCTCCTCCTCCCGTGGAATGCCCCCATACTCCCACCCGGCGGTCTCGCGCCGCGCTCGATCCCTCCCGGTCGCACGGGCAGCGGCCGGCGGCGTGTGGAGACCTCGGCGTAGTGATCGTAGTGATCGGAACAGGCGTCCGGGTCGCGCGCATTCATCGGGGAGCGAGCGTCGGTCAGCCGTCACCGGGTGCTTCACACCGGACGGGTGGCCGACTGTGCCGCGGCGTGCTGTTGCGCCCAGACGGTCTTTCCATCGTTGCGGTAGTGGGTGCCCCAGCTGTCCGCGAGGGTGGCGACGATGAACAGCCCTCGTCCGGTCTCATCGATGGTTCGGGCGTGCTTCACGTGCGGGGCACTGGTGGACGCGTCGCTGACTTCGCAGGTCAGTGTTCCATCGAGGATCAGGCGCAGGCGAAGGGGTGCAGAGCCGTAGCGGACGGCGTTGCCGACGAGTTCGCTCGCGATGAGTTCGGTGGTGAAGGCGTCTTCGTCGCCCACGTTCCAGGTCCGGAGCTGGCGGCGTACCGCGGCCCGGGCCAGGGGCGCGGCTTCGGGCTCGGCTGGCAGGGAGTAGGTGAGGACCTGTGGTGACGGGAGAGCCTTGGTGCGTGCGAGCAGCACAAGCGCATCCTCCGACCGGTCGTCGTCCCTCAGCCCGTATGCCAGGGCGTCGCACAGGTCGCCGAGGGGGCGGTCCGCGGCCTCGTCCAGGAGGGGGCGTAGCGGGGCGGACGAGGAGAGGACCTTCTCGGCCAGTGCGGCCGTGCCGATCACCAGGGTGCTCCCCGCGGGGAGCGCGACCGTGGTGGCTGGGAAGGGTGCGTTGCCTGTACCGGCGAGCAGGGGGCCTGCCGGGACGTCGAGAGTTGCGGAGCTGCCGTCCGCATGGACCGCGACGGGCTCCGGCAGCCCAGCTCGGACGATCGTGCAGGTGAGTTCGACCGGGTCGTAGACCGCGATCAGGCATCCCGCCGTCAGCGGTTCGCGATGCAGGGGGTCGCCCTTCGGCAGGGCGGCACGTTCGGCGGCCAGGCGGGCGGCGGTGTCGTTGAGACGGGCCATCAGGTCGTCCGGCTCCAAGTCCAGCGCGACCAGGGAGTTGATCACGGTCCGCAGCTGACCCATCGTGGTGGCGGCGGCGATCCCTTGCCCGGCGACATCGCCGACGATCAGCGCCGTCCGCGCCCCGACCAGGGCGATGACATCGAACCACGCACCGCCGCCCTCGGAACCGGGAAGGTGCAGGTGCGAGAAGTCCACCGTGGAGGGCACCTCCGGCCGCTGGGGCAGCAGCCTGCGCTGGACGGTAGCCGCGATGGTCCGTTCCCGGGCGTAGCGGCGGGCGTTGTCGATGCACAGAGCCGCATGTGCGCACACATCGGTGACCAGCGCCATGTCCTCTGCCACGAAGGGCTCCTCGCCCTCCTGCCGGTAGAAACTCACCACGCCCAGGGCCTCGCCCCGCAGGGCGAGCGGAGCCACGATCAAGGAGTGCAGACCGGACTGCGTGATCGCGTCCGCCCGGGCCGGGTCCGCCCCGAGCCACATGCTGTTCTCCTCCACCGAAACCAGCCGAGGCCGTAGATCACTCAGTACCCTCGCGAAGGGAGTCCCGTAGGGCAGGTGCCGCACTTCGCCCACCGGGTACGCCGGCACCCTGCCCCGGAAGGCTGCCCGTCGAAGGGGGACATCGCGGTCGACCGGAACCAGCGGCGGCGCCTGGCCACGCACCACGTCTTCGATCACCTCCACCACCGCGACGCCCGAGAACGCCGGGACCACCGCCTTGACCAGCTCCTCGCTGACAGTGATCACATCCAGGTGTTCGCCCACCCGCTTGCGAACCGCGTCCAGCACCGACAGCCGCTGCAACGCCCGCTCGCGGGCGGTGACGTCGACCGCGGAGGCCACCAGACCCAAGACGTCACCGCGCGCGTTCTCCAGCCGCACATAACTGACGGAGTAGACAGCCTGCGTACGGCCGGAAAGCGTGGCCATGCCCCGTACCAGCCGGTCGAGCGCCGGCTGTCCACTCTCCAGGACTCTGCGTGCCGCCGCCTGTTCCTGCTCGGGCGCAGCCAGCTGATACGCCTCGGTGAAGACCCGGCCCAACAGTTGTGCGGTGGGCGCGTCGCGCAGTGCGCGTGTCGCCGTGTTCATCCGGACGATGCGCAGCTGATCGTCCAGCACATGCAGGCCCACGGGGGACTGGGTGAACATGGCCCGCAGGATCGCCACGTCCCGGCCGGAAGGAGCATCGCCCGAAGCACGCACCTCCCACACCACCGAGGACCCTCTGAGTACGGGCTTCACCAGCACAGGGGCCGCATCCTCGACGCGAGCCCGGCGCCACTGCTCATCGGCCGCAGCCTCGCCCACGAGGGCGGCCACGAACTGTCCGACCGCCTCCTCCGCACACCACCCGAACATCTCTTGCGCGGGACGATTCCACTCGATCACCCGCCCGCTCTCATCCAAGCGCATGAGGACGTCACCGTTGAGGATGGACAACACACACCTCCGCCCCATTCATGCCCCGCCCGGCGGGCAGCAGTGCTGCTGAGCCGCGAGCAGCCACCGATCGGCGCAGCGCCTCGATCTCGATGGCCTCCGGCCAGGCGGGAGGAGCCAGGTAGCGGACGCGAGGGGACAGGGGCGACGCCGGGCTGTACGACCATTCCAGCAGACCCCATGCCACGGCGCACCGCGTTGCGGCAGCAAGGGAGGACGAGGTCCGCCGACTGCGGCAGTAACGCAAGCTGGGCCCGGCCCGGTCCGGCCCGGATCGGATCGGCCCGGTCCAGGGCCTGCCCGTCTCGACGGCCCACCGGGGCCTTCCCCGGCACGCTTGAACCGTGTGGCCTTCCTGGACCGGCCCACGGGACAGGTCATCCGCCGCTACGCACGCAGCCGGCCAGGCGTACTCGTCCACCTGGACGTCAGGAAACTCGGCCGCATCCCCGACGGCGGAGGCCGGCGCGTCCACGGTAGGCGCATCGGCGAACCAGATCCGCTGCCGGACGACGGGTCCGGTCGCGCTCCTGCGGCGGACGGCAGGTTGAAGGCGTTCGCTGCACGGAGTGAGAGCGAACGCGACGTGAGCCGTCCCTTCCTCCGGGGGCGAGAGCCGCCCAGTCACCCTCCCGGATATGAACGATCAAATTCCCGGGCTCGGAGACAGCCGTCGCGACCGGCAGCGACATCAACTCCCAGGTGAGGGCGGCTGGAAAACAATGAGTGCAGTCGCTGCCGGAGGGGTTGACGGGAAGACGCATCGACGGCATCTTGAACGATCAAATTCAGCCGTTGGCAGGACCACTGCCATGAGCCGGTCGACGCAGCGTGTGCGTCTGCCGGTGAGCAACGAGGAGGACACCGTGGGGTCTTCGCGGATAGCCGTTGGCGCGGGACTGGGCCGACCGAAGCCCCCGGGCGCGAGGCCGGTGCGGCGGGCGGCCGCGGTGGTGGCGGCGCTGATGTGCGCCTCGGTGCTCAGTGGATGCGGAGGCTCGGACTCCTCCGACACGGACTCCGGAGGGCCGGAGAAGTCCCAGGACCGCGGCCCGATCGCCTTGGCCACCGGTAAGGACACCACGGGCACGTTGCAGGGCCAGCTCGAACGCTGGAACAAGCAGCACCCCGATCAGAAGGTCACTCTCGTCGAGCTCCCGGAGAGCGCCGATCAGCAGCGCCAGCAGTTCATCCAGAACGCTCAGACCAAGTCCGACACCTACAGCGTGCTCAATCTCGACCCGATCTGGGTGGCCGAGTTCGCGGCCAACCAGTGGATCGACGAGCTCCCCGCCAAGGAGTTCCCGCTCGACAGGATGATCCCCGCCGTCGTGAAGACCGGCGAGTACTTCGGCAAGCAGTACGCGGTCCCGTTCAACACCAATGCGGGTCTGCTCTTCTACCGCAAGGACCTTCTCGACCGGATCGGTGCCCAACCACCCACCACCTGGGCTGAGTTGAAGCAGGACTGCGTGAAGGTGCGGAAGCTCCCGCAGGGCAAGGACGTCGACTGCTACGCCGGGCAGTTCGACAAGTACGAGGGGCTGACCGTCAACTTCTCCGAGGCCGTGGCCTCCGCCGGCGGCAGCGTCGTCGACGACAAGGGCAAGGCCACCGTCGACACCGAGGCCGCGAAGAAGGGCCTGCAGTTCCTCGCCGACGGGTTCAAGGACGGCACCATTCCCCAGCAGGCCTCCACCTACAAGGAGGAGGACGGCCGCCGAGCCTTCCAGGCGGGCAAGCTCCTGTTCCACCGGCAGTGGCCCTACCAGTGGTCTCTCGCCAACGCCAAGGACGGGTCGAGCAAGGTGGCGGGGAAGTTCGGCGTTGCCGCGCTGCCCGGCCTCGACGGCCCCGGAAAGTCCAGTCTCGGCGGACTCGACCTGGCCATCAGCAAGTTCGCCAAGAACAAGGCGACCGCCCTCGACTTCATCAAGTTCTTCTCCAGTGAGGCCAACGCCAGGACCAACCTCAAGGTGACCTCCGCGGCCCCGCCCTACACCGGCCTCTATGACGACCCGGCGCTGCGCAAGCAGTTCCCGTACCTGGCCACACTCAAAAAGTCGCTCGACACAGCGACGCCCCGGCCCGTGGTCGTGCACTACGGCGATGCCACGGCCGCCATCCAGGAGAGTGCCGCGGCCGCGCTGAGCGGCTCCAAGTCGGTCGACGAGGCCTTGGCCGATATGCAGAAGAACCTCTCCGCCGCCATCGCCGCGAAGTAGACAGGCCGCCCACGTGTCCGTCACGACGCCGACGCCGGTGCGCAAGACCGCGCCGTCCCGGCCCACGCGCTCATCGCGCCGGGCCGGGACGGCCGGTCTGGCCGCGGCCCTGCTCTCACCGACGTTGCTGGTCCTCGTCCTGGTCATCGGATACCCCGTGGTGGCGGCCCTGCGGCTGTCCTTCCAGGTGTCCAGCGAGTCCATCGACCCGCACACCGGTTTCAAGGTGACCACCACCTCCTACGGTGCCGAGAACTACACGTCCGTCTTCTCCGACGACCGGCTGCTGCGGCCCTGGTGGAACACCACGTCGTTCGCTCTGGCCTCGGTCGCCCTCGAGGTCCTGCTCGGTGTCTCCATGGCCCTGGTGATGCACCGGGCCTTCCGGGGCCGGGCCCTCGTCCGCGCCGCCGTCCTCGTGCCATGGGCCATCCCCACCGCGATCTCCGGCATGCTCTGGAAGTGGATCTTCAACAGCCAAGGGGTCGCCAACGAGATTCTCGGCACCCAAGTGCTGTGGAGCAGCGACGGGTTCCAGGCCTGGCTCTCCGTGGTCGTCGCCGACACCTGGAAGACGGCGCCGTTCATCGGGCTGCTCGTCCTCGCCGGACTGCAGATCATCCCCGGCGAGTTGTACGAGGCTGCCCGCGTCGACGGCGCCTCCGCATGGCGCGTGTTCTGGCGGATCACCCTGCCCCTGGTCCGCCCGGCCCTCGTGGTCGCTGTCCTGTTCCGCCTCCTGGACGTCCTGCGCATGTTCGACCTGCCGTACGTCCTGGTGGGGCCGCGAAAGGATTCGGTCGAAACGCTCTCGATGATCGCTTTTGACGAGATGACCAATCTGCGCTTCGGCACCGCCGCCGCGTACGCGAGCGTCCTGTTCCTGTACGTCGCCGTGGTCGCCCTCGCGTTCGTGAAGCTGTTCGGAGCCGATCTGATCGGCCGGGGCACCGGGAGCGAGACATGAGTACGACGACCTTCAGGCTTCGGCAGGTCTCGCCCGGACGGCGTGGCACGAAGCGCGGCGGGCGCGGTACCGCCTGGGCCCGCCGCCTCGGCATCGCGGCCGTCGTGGCCTACTGCCTCGCACCCTTCTATTGGATGGTCGTCTCCAGCCTGCGCAGACCGGCCGACCAGTTCTCCAACGCGCCGCTGCCCGCACCGGTCTCCTTCGACAACTACTCCGCGGCCTTCGACGCGCGCAACGGATTCGGCCGGGCCCTGGTCAACAGCCTTGTCGTGGCCGGTGTCACCACCGCCGTCACGCTGGTCGTCGCCATCTTCGCCGGATACGCGCTGGCCCGGCTGCAGTTCCGCGGCAAGACACTGATCCTTACGCTGATCATCGCGGCCTCGATGTTTCCACCGATCATCCTGGTGGTGCCGCTGCTCGAACTCTTCACGGACCTGGGCTGGATCAACACCTACCAGGCGATGATCGTCCCGAGCATGAGCTTCGCCCTGCCGCTGGCCGTCTGGAACCTCACCGCGTTCTTCCGCCAGATGCCCGCGGAGCTGGAGAAGGCCGCGCAGGTCGACGGGTGCACGCCCGCGCAAGCGTTCCGCAAGGTCGTGCTCCCGCTCGCCGCACCGGGTGTCTTCACCACCGCGATCCTCGTCTTCATCTGCGCATGGAACGAATTCCTCATCGCGGTCAGCGTGGTGAACGACCGTCACATGATGACCGCGAACGTGATCGTGTCGCTCTTCACCGGCCAGTACAGGTACGACCAGCCGTTCGGCACACAGATGGCGGCCGGCGTCGTGGTGACCCTGCCGCTGGTCGTCGCAGTGCTGTTCTTCCAGCGGCGGATCGTGGACGGCCTCACGGCAGGAGGACTGAAATAGTGAACGCCCACATGGCGGGAGATCCGGCCCTGGCAAGTGCTCCGGCCGGCGGTGTGTCCGCCGCCTCGGACGAGTGGGTGCTGAGCACCGACGATCCGCTGACCGACTACCACCCCGCTTTCACCGGCAACGGCCGGCTGGCGGCGCGAGTGCCGGCGGCCGGTAACGGCTTCGCCGAGGCCCCCGTGCGCACCCAGTTCCATGTCGCCGGCTTCTACACCGGGCGCGGCGGCGGATGGTCCCGCAAGGCGGCCCTGCCCGCCTGGACGACGCTCGACGTGAGCGACGGCAGCGGCTCGTTCAACGACGCGTTCAGCTCCATGAGCGCGATGACGGAGGAGCTTGTCGGAGGCGACTGGGCAGCCGTGACACGGCCGGAAGCCGGAGCCGCTCGCGGGATCGAGCGGTATCGGCAGTCCCTCGACCTGCGTACCGGAGTGATCACCACGGAGGCCCGTTGGACCTCGCCGGCGGGCCGGGTCACGGACGTGCGCTATCAAGTGCTCACCGACCGGTCCCGGCCGCACGTGGCCGCCGTCACCCTGACGCTCACCCCCCACTTTGAGGGAACACTCGTCGTCACCGACACCCTCGACGACCGGGCGGCTTCCCGGACGACACCTGCCCGGCAGGGGGCGGGGGCGGGACGGATCTGGACCGTCACGGAGGCCGAGGGAAGCGGCATCGTGGCCGCGGTCGTCTCCGTACTCGACGCCGAGGGCGCCGAGCCGTCGTGCCCATCGGGGGAGGAGACGGCGGCGCAGACGGTCACAGTGCGGGCGCTGCCGGGCCACCCCCACAGTTTCACCAAGTACGTGTCCGTCGTGACCTCCCACGACGCCGAGGACCCGCCCGCCGCCGCCCGCTCCCACGCTGACGAGGCCGCTCGCGCGGGGTACGGCCGGCTCGCCGACGACAATCGTCGGGCCTGGGCGCGGGAGTGGGAGGGCGACATCGTCGTCCGCGGCGACGCCCGCCTGCAACGCCAGGTGCGGGCCTCGAAGTTCTACCTCCTGACCAGCGTGCGCGAGGACTCGCCGTGGTCGCTCTCACCCGCCGGGCTCTCCAGTGACAGTTACAACGGCCATGTCTTCTGGGACACCGAAACCTGGATCCTGCCGAGCCTCCTGGCCCAGCACCCGCAGATCGCCGAGAGCGTCCTCGACTACCGGGTCCGCAGGCTCGACGCGGCCCGCGCCTACGCCGCCGACGGCGGACACCGGGGCGTCCGCTTCCCCTGGGAGAGCGGTCTCACCGGTGACGAGGACACACCGGCATGGGCTCCGTGCGGCCGTCTCGAACAACACGTCAGCTCGGATGTCGCGCTGGCCTTCTGGCAGCACTGGCTGGTCACCGGCGACGAGCGATGGCTGCGTACGTCGGGACTGCGCGTGCTGAGCGCGGTGGCGGACTTCTGGACGAGCCGGGTCACCGCCGACGCCGAGGGCCGCTGTCACATCAACGGGGTGATTCCGCCGGACGAGTACGCGGAAGGGCCGCACGACGACTCCGTCTACACGAACGTCGCCGCCCGGGCCGCACTCCGCTTCGCCGCCCGGGCCGCGGAGACGTCGGGGCAGCCGGCCGATCCGCGCTGGACGGACGTCGCGGACCGGATTGTCGTCCCGTTCGATCAAACCCTCGGCATCCACCCGGAGTTCACCGGATACGAAGGCCAACAGATCAAACAGGCGGACGTGGTGATGCTCGCCTACCCGTGGGAGAACCCCCAGCCCGCGGAGGTCTCCCTGGCCGACCTCGAGTACTACGTGCCCCGTACGCACGAGGACGGCCCGTCGATGACCGACTCGGTGCACTCCATCGTCTACGCCGAACTCGGCGACGCCAAGGCGGCGTTCGAGCACACCCGGCGCAGTGTCGAGCCCTTCCTCCGGCCGCCCTTCGAGCAGTTCGCCGAGACCCGTACCGGGGGAGCCTTCACCTTCCTCACCGGGCATGGCGGCTTTCTGCAGGAGTTCCTTTACGGCTACTCGGGACTGCGCTGGCGCGCGGACCGGGTCGTCCTCGCACCGATCCTGCCCGACCCGCTGGAAGGCATCGCTCTGCGGCGGTTGCGCTGGAGGGGCCGTGTCTTCGACATCGACATCCGGCACGACGGTACGACGGTACGGCTGCACGCGGGCCGAGCGCTCCCGGTGGAGGCCGCGGGACAGGTCCATCACGTCCCAGCCGGTGGAGAGGTCAGGCTCGCCACGCGCACTTCAGCGGCGGGCCGCTAGCCGTTGGGCAGAGGCAGAGGCAGAGGCAGAGGCAGAGGCAGAGGCAGAGGCAGAGGCAGAGGCAGAGGCGGAGGCGTGCGGCCCTCGGGTCAGCCGTCGGGCGTGCCGCGCAGCGGTGCCGAACTCGCGCGCACGACCAACTCCGGAACCAGCAGTCGGTGCATAGGCTCGGCAGCACCGTCGACGTCCTTGTCCGCGTTTTGGCCGATGAGCCGCAGCAGCTCCGCCATGATCAACCGGCCGACCTCCTCTATCGGTTGACGGACACTCGACAGACCCATCGCCGCTGCGGCCGGGGTGTCGTCGAATCCCACCACCGCGACGTCCTCGCCGGGCCGCAGCCCGTGGTGGCGCACGGCGTGCAGCGCGCCGACTCCGAGGGTGTCGGTCGCCGCGACGACGGCGGTCGGGGGCGCCGGCCGGTCCAGGAGCTCCACCATGAGCCGCGTACCACTGGACATGGTGTCGTCGCCCCGTACGTCGAGCCGATGGCTCTGGGCGAGCAGGCCATGCCGGTCCATGGCCGCCAGCCAGCCGTGCGCCCGGGCGTCGCCGACACTGGAGCCCTCGGGCCAGCCCAGGAATCCGATGCGCTGGTGGCCGGCGGCAACCAGGTGATCGACCGCCGAGGCCGTCCCGGCCGTGTTGTCGACGTCGGCCCAGCTATAGCCTTCGGCACCGGTCGCCGTACGCCCGAACGCGGCGAACGGGACCCCGGCTGCCTCCAGTTGCCGTGGACGCGGGTCGTGCGGAGTGACGTCGTAGAGCACCACCGCGCTCACGGCGCCGGCGCGCCACAGCGCCGTGCACCGCTCGGTCTCCTCATCGGCCTCGGGCGCCGTGAACAGCAGCACGTGGTGGTCGCACGCCTGGCCTGCCTCGGCGAGCGCGTGAAGGAAGCGGTCCTGGATGGAGGCCACCGTCTCCGCATGGACTGGCAGGATCCTGCACCCCACCATGCGGGGAGCGCTGGCCCTGAGCGAGCGTGCCGCCCGGTTGGGGTGGTAGCCGAGGTCGGAGACGGCCCGGTTGACCCGCTCCCGCGTCTCGGCGCGGACCCGGTCGGGCGCGTTGAGCACGTTGGAAACTGTCTGTCGTGACACCCCGGCCGCCTCGGCGACGTCCGAGATGGTCACGGACGGGCCCGGAGTCAGCCGTGGGCCATGGGAACCGGCCGTCATGTGCATCCCCCGCTGGTCGACCCGTACGTATGTGCATGAACGGAGATCGGCGCCCCGCATGCTGGACGGATCGATTTTATCGTTCAAGCCCGGGCTGTCGAGGCGATACAGCGGGGGAGGGGTGCCCAGGACCGACGAAGGTCGACGGACGTCGGGGGCGGCCCCCGCTCGTTGCCCCGGGACGGCGCCCGCTCGTGGCCCGGGACGGCCCCCGACACGGCCCAGGGCACATCAGGAGACCGCGGGCTCTCGCACGTCAGAGCCACTGTCCACGGCCATCACGAGAGCCATCACAAGAGCCAGCACAAGTGTGACAAAAGGCACGGGCTGGGATCGCGGCGCTCTCGACTACAGGGCAACAGTCAAGGCCGGACCCCACTCGCACCGCTGTTGTCGTCGCCGGGCCGGCCACAGGGAAGTCCACGAGGGGCAAAATCGACAAATGGTGCAACATCTATTCTTTCTCTCGACCTATTGACTTCTCGCGGTTCCTGGGCTGAAGCTACGGGGCAGCCATTCAAACCGGTTTAAACGCCGGCGCGCCGCTCTCCTTCCATGAGGCTTCGCCTCATCGTGCGGTCCTGAAGCAGACCTCGCCGGTCGAGGTCGACGAGCGTCAGGCCGTTCGGCTCGGGGAGCGCACGTGGTGACAGTCCCGTCTGAAGAAAGCGGTACGCACATGTCCCGTCGTCCGACCATCGCCGATGTGGCGAAGTTGGCCGGAGTGTCCCGCGCGACCGTTTCGTTCGTCCTCAACAATCGTCCCGGCGTGGCTCAGGAGACGCAGGAGCGCGTCCGCTCCGCGGCCGGGGAACTGGGATGGACACCGAGCCGCAGCGCACGCGCACTGTCTACCGGGCGAGCCCGCGCAGTGGGCCTGGTCCTCGCCCGCGAACCCGAACTCATCGGCACCGATCCCTTCTATCCGGCCTTCATGGCGGGCATCGAGGCGGTCATCGCCGAGACCGGCAACGGTCTGATGTTGCAGATGAGCCGTCCCGGAAGCGAAGTGGACACCTATCGCAGGCTCTCGTCCGACCGGCGCGTGGACGGTGTGTTCCTCACAGACCTGCGGGTCGACGACTCCCGTCCGGCGCTGGTGGCCGAGCTGGGCATGCCGGCCGTGGCGGTCGGGTCGGCCGAGGCGGGCGCGGGACTGCCGGCGATCAACCTCGACGACCGCCCTGCCGTGCGCGATGCCGTCCGGCATCTGGTCGACCTGGGTCACCGGGACATCGCCTATGTCGCCGGCCCCGACGAGTTCGTGCACGCCCGGCGCCGCCGCCAGGCATGGGCGGACGCGCTCGCCGAAGCGGGCCTGCGAGAGGGCACGCTCCTGCCGGGGGGCTTCACCGCCGAGGGCGGAGCACGAGCCACCCGCATGCTGCTCGAGCAGCCCACTCCGCCGACGGCCATTGTGTACGGCAACGACTTGTCCGCCACCGCCGGCATGGCGGTCGCCCAGGACAGCGGACTGCGGCTGCCCGAAGACCTCTCGGTGGTCGGCTTCGACGATGTACCGCTGGCCTCCTACACCAATCCTCCACTGACCACCTGCCGTGCGAACCCGTTCTCCTGGGGCCGGGCGTCCGCACAGGCGCTGGTGGAGCTGATCGAGACCGGCACCACCGCCGACATGGAACTGGAGCCGGCCGCCTTGGTGGTGCGCGGCTCTACCGGACCCGTGCCGGACCGCAAAGCCGTATGACCCAGCGGCCCGGCCGGACCCTCTCTGCCCCCGGGACGGGGCAGTCGGGAACCGGCTGTGTCGCACCGCAAGATTCATTCAGCCAGAAACGGAACCTCCAATGAAGAAGGCCCTCCTCACCATGCTGCCCGTGGCCGCCTTGGCGCTCTCCGCGTGCGGTGGCGGCGGATCGGACTCCAGCACCTCCAACGACGCGCACGGTCCGATCACGATCTGGTACTCCAACAACGCGCAGGAAGTCGCGTGGGGCAAGAAGATGGTCGCGGACTGGAACGCCGCCCATCCCAAGGAGAAGGTCACCGCACAGGAGATCCCCGCGGGCAAGAGCTCCGAGGAGGTCATCGGAGCGGCGATCACCGCCGGCAACGCGCCGTGTCTGGTCCTCAACACCGCTCCGGCCGCCGTGCCCGGATTCCAGAAGCAGGGCGGTCTCGTGTCGCTCGACGACTTCCCCGACGGCAAGAAGTACCTGCAGGAGCGCGTCGGCGACAAGCTCTCCCAGTACGCGTCGCCGGACGGCAAGTACTACCAGATGCCGTGGAAGAGCAACCCGGTGATGATCTTCTACAACAAGGACCTGTTCAAGAAGGCCGGTCTCGACCCGAAGAACCCCGAGCTGTCCAGCTACAAGGACTTCCTCGCCACGTCGCGCAAGCTGGTCGACAGCAAGGCCGCCAAGGCCGCGATCTGGCCGGCTCCGACGTCGGAGTTCTACCAGTCCTGGTTCGACTACTACCCGATGTTCGCGGCGCAGACCGGCAAGCAGCTGGTGGAGGACGGCAAGGCGCAGTTCACCTCGCCCGACGGCATCAAGGCCGCCCAGATGTGGAAGACGATGTACGCCGACGGCCTGGCGCCCAAGGAGAGCTACAACGGCGACGCTTTCGCCGACGGCAAGTCCGCCATGGCCACCGTGGGGCCGTGGGCGGTCTCCGTGTACGGCGACAAGGTCAACTGGGGTGCCGTGCCGGTGCCCACCGCCGAGGGCGCCCCCGGCAAGGGCACCTTCAGCGACGAGAAGTCCATCGGCATGTACACCTCCTGCAAGAACCGGGGGACGGCCTGGGACGTCATGAAGTTCGCCACCGGCAAGGAGCAGGACGGCAAGCTGCTCGAAATGACCGGCCAGATGCCGATGCGTGCCAACCTGGCGGCTGCCTACCCGTCCTACTTTGCTTCGCACAAGGAGTACGAGGTCTTCGCGCAGCAGGCCGAGCACACCGTCGAGGCGCCCAACGTGCCCAACTCCGTCGAGGTGTGGCAGACGTTCCGCAACGCGTACACCAAGGCCGTCATCTTCGGCAAGGGTGACCTCGACTCCACGCTGAAGGGCGCCGCGGCCAAGGTGGACAAGCTCGCGGAAGGCCAGTGAGCACCCGCCATGTCCTCCATTGCCTCTGACACTCACGGGTCCCGGCACGCCGCCGGGACCGGGAGCGGGAAGCCGGGGCCCAGGCAGCCGTGGCGGTTGCGGCTCGGCGGCCACCAGCCCATCGGCATGCTCTTCGTCTCCCCGTACGTGCTCTATCTCGCCGCGATCTTCGTGTATCCCCTCGGCTTCGCCGTGTGGATGTCCTTCCACGACTACTTCTTCGCGGCCCCCGGCGTCCAGGTGGACCGGCCCTTCGTGGGACTGGACAACTACACGACGGTGCTGACCGACCCTGCCGTCTGGCGCTCCTTCTACAACATCGCCGTCTTCCTGGTCATCAACGTGCCACTGACCGTGGTCGCGTCCCTTGTCCTGGCGAACGCGCTGAACAAGAAGCTGCCCTTCAGGTCGTTCTTCCGCACGGCGTACTACATCCCCTACGTCACCGCCAGCGTCGCGGTCGTCGGTGTGTGGCTGTTCCTGTTCAACTCCGACGGCCTGGTCAACAACGCGCTCGGACCGGTGGCGCCGCATCCGTCCTGGCTGGTGAACTCCCACCTCGCCATGCCGCTCGTGGCGGTCTTCGTGGCCTGGAAGCAACTGGGCTTCTTCGTGGTGCTGTACCTGTCGGCACTGCAGAACGTGCCCCAGGAGCTCTACGAGTCGGCGGCCATCGACGGCGCCGGACGCCTGCGCATCTTCCGCTCCATCACGGTCCCGGCGGTGCGCCCGGCCACACTCCTGGTCCTGATCCTCGCCACCGTGACGGGCGCCAACCTGTTCACCGAGCCCTACCTGCTGACCAGCGGCGGCGGACCCGACGGCGCGACCACCTCGCCCGTGCTGCTGATGTACCAAAGGGGACTGCAGCAGGGACACCCGGACGAGGCAGCGGCCATCGGCGTGATCCTGGTCATCCTGGTCACCGCCATCTCGCTCGTGTACCGACGGCTCGTGGAGAGGGACTGAGATGACCGCCGACAGCGCGCCTCGTCCCGTCGACGAGCAGCGCCCCACCCAGCACACCCCGCGAACCCGTCCACGCTCGGTCGGATCACGGATCGCCCTGCTCATCGGCGCGTTCGCCTTCCTCTTCCCCTTCTACTACATGATCATCGGCTCCCTGCAGAAGGAGCCCGACTCCAGTCCGTCCGGCGCGTTCCCGAACCCGGCGAATCTGAGCCTGCACAACTACGCGGCGATCAACTCCGCGATCTCGCTGGGACGTTCCCTGGTGAACTCCGGCATCTTCACCGGCGGGGTCATCATCTGCACCACCGTGTTCGGTCTGCTTGCGGGCTACGCCCTGGCCCGATTGCACTTCCGCGGCCGTGGCTCGACCTTCGCCCTGGTGCTGCTGGTCCAGGTCGTGCCCTTCCAACTGCTGCTGATCCCGCTGTACGTGCTGATCGTCCGCGACTACGGTCTCGCCGACTCCTACCTCGGCATGATCCTGCCCTTCGCGATCAACACCAGCGCAGTCTTCATCTTCCGGCAGTTCTTCCTGCAACTGCCGCCCGCCCTGTTCGAGGCGGCCCGCCTCGACGGCGCCGGCGAGCTGCAGATCCTGTTCCGCATCGCGCTGCCGCTGTGCAAGCCGGCCCTGCTGTCGGTGGTGCTGCTCAGCTTCACCGGGCCCTGGAACGAGTTCCTGTGGCCGTTCCTCGTCACCAAGCGGCAGGACATGCAGCCCCTGGCGGTCTCCCTGGCGAACTACATCAGCACAGTCGCCTCCGCCGCCGCCAACCCCTTCGGCGCCATCCTCGCCGGGGCGTGCGTGCTCGCCGCACCGGCCGTGGCCCTCTACGTGATCTTCCAGAGCCGTTTCACCTCCACCGACATCGACTCAGCAACGAAGGGCTGACCCCCCGTGTCCCACAGCACCACCGCCTCTGTCCCCTACACCCTCACCCGTGTCGGCGTCGTGATGTCCCCGCTGCCCGGCGAGGCCAACGAGGCCGAGGGCGTTCTCAACCCGGCCTCCGGCCGCACCCCCGACGGCACGCTGCACCTGCTCCCGCGACTGGTCTCCGAGGGCAACGTCTCCCGCGTCGGTCTCGCTGAAGTCACCCTCGAGGACGGCGTCCCCACCGCGGTCGAGCGCCGCGGCGTGGTACTCGCACCCGACGCCGGCTGGGAGCGCGGCAAGAACAACGCCGGCGTGGAGGACCCCCGCACCACCTGGATCGAGGATCTGGGCCGGTACGTCATGTCGTACGTGGCCTACGGACCGCTCGGACCCAAGCCCGCCCTCGCCGTCTCCGAGGACCTCCTCAACTGGGAACGCCTCGGCCCCATCCAGTTCGCCTACCAGCCCGACCTGGACACCGACCTCAACCTCTTCCCCAACAAGGACGTCGTGCACTTCCCCGAGCCTGTACCGGGCCCGGACGGCGCGCTCTACTACGCCATGCTGCACCGCCCGATGTGGGACCTCGGCTGGTTCCGACCGGGCGAGGGCGTGCACCTGCCCGCCGGCGTGACCGACGAGCGCCCCGGCATCTGGATCTCCTACGTGCCCGTCGACGAGGTGAAGCAGGACCTGAGCGCCCTGACCCGCCCGCGCCACCACCGCCTGGTCGCGCTGTCGGAACACCCCTGGGAAGACCTCAAGATCGGCGCCGGTCCGGCCCCCATCCGGGTCGACGAGGGCTGGCTGCTCATCCACCATGGCGTCTCCGGCACGATCGAGGACCCGTTCGCGCAGGTGCAGACGGTCAACTACGCGGCCGGCGCCATGATCCTCGACCCCGCCGACCCGGCCCGCGTCATCGCCCGCACCGCCGAACCGCTCATGGCCCCGGAGACCGAGGAGGAGCGCTCCGGCACCGTCCCCAACGTGGTCTTCCCCACCGCGATCGAGGAGATCGACGGCGTGCGCTACGTGTTCTACGGGATGGCCGACGCGCACATCGGCGTGGCCCGCCTGGACCGGTCCCAGTGAGCCCCAGCCCCGCAGGGCACGGCGTCGCACTGGTCGGCTGCGGCGCCTTCGGCTCTTTCGTGCTGGACGCGATACGCGACATCCCCTCGCTTCGGGTCATCGCGTGCGCCGACGCCGACCGGGTCCGGGCCGAGGAACTCGCCGCCCGTCACGGCGCCACCGCCCACGCACGCGTGGAGGACGTCGCCGCCCTCCCCGACGTCGACGTGGTCGTCCTGGCCACCCCGCCGGCCGCTCACGCGGACGGCGCGGTGGCCGCCCTGCGGGCAGGCAAGCACGTCTTCTGCGAGAAGCCGATGGCGCTCACCGTCGAGGACGCCGCACGCGTCGAGGCGGTGAGCCGCAGGTCGCCAGGAGTGTTCGCCGTCGACCATGTGCTGCGCTACAACCCCCTCCTGCGGCTGCTCCAACGACTCGGGCAGGAACAACTGCTCGACCCGCTGCGCCGGTTCGCCTTCGAGAACGACGCCTCCGACGAGGACCTCGGCCCGGACCACTGGTTCTGGGATCCGGAGCACAGCGGCGGCATCCACGTCGAGCACGGTGTGCACTTCTTCGACGCCGCGAACGCCCTGATGGGCAGCGGCCCGCTCCAAGTGCAGGGCACCGAGGTCCGGCGCCAGGACGGCCCGGTGGACATCGTGGTGGCCACGGCCGTCCACCCCGGCGGCGCCGTCGCCACCCACACCCACTCCTTCACCCACGCGCACCGCGCCGAGCGGCAGTTGATGCGGCTGGACTACGGATTCGCCGAAGCCCGGGTCACCGGCTGGATCCCGACGTACGCGACGCTCACCGTGTGGACCGACGAGGCGGGCGCGGCCCGCTGGGAGGCCCTGCCCGCACGGGCCGCCGAACTCCTCGCGGTTCCCGGCCTGCGCACGCACGGCGAGGAACGCGTCACGGTGACCGTGGCACGGCATGCCGGCTCCTCCCGGCCGGCCCGCGGCAGAGGGATCACACGCAGCGTCCCGCACCGGGTCGACTGCGTCGTCGACCTGGGCGGCGAGGACCGCAAACCGCACGTGTACGCCGAGAGCGTGCGGGCCGCCATGACGGACCTCCTGCACTGCGCGGCACACGGCGGCACACCACAGGCCGACGCCCGCGCCGGGCTGACGGCCGTGGCCGTGGCACGGGCGGCCACCACGTCCGCGCGGAGCGGCCGGACCGTCACCCTCACTACCGCGGACCCGGCTGGAGGCATCGGATGACGGCACCCGACCTCCTCCTCGACGACGGCCACCCCGTGTGGTGGAGAGAGGCCGTCTGTTACGAGATCCACCCGCGTGCCTTCGCCGACGGCAACGGCGACGGCACCGGCGACCTGCCCGGAGCCACCGCCCGCCTGGACCACCTGGTGGACCTCGGCGTCGACGCGGTGTGGATCACCCCGTTCTATCCCTCTCCGCTGGCGGACGGCGGCTACGACATCTGCGACCACACCGGCGTTGCGCCCGACCTCGGGACAGCCGCCGACTTCGACGCCCTGGTGACCAACGCACACGCGCTGGGCATCAAGGTCCTGGTCGACGTCGTTCCCAATCACACCTCCCACCGGCATCCCTGGTTCCAGGCCGCGCTCGCCGCCGGCCCCGGCACCCCGGCCAGAGCCCGCTACATCTTCCGGGAAGGACGCGGCGAGAAGGGCGAACTGCCGCCCAATGACTGGCAGTCCGCGTTCGGCGGTCCCGCCTGGACCAGAATCGACGAGTCCGACGGCCGCCCCGGACAGTGGTACCTGCACCTGCACGCACCGGAGCAGCCCGATCTCGACTGGCGCCACACCGACGTGGTCGCCGAGTTCGAGCGCATCCTCAGGCACTGGCTGGACCGCGGTGTCGACGGTTTCCGCGTCGATGTCGCCCACACCCTGTTCAAGGCCGAGGGCCTGCCCGACGCCGGCCCCGGCCAGCACCAGGACGTCCACCGCAACCACCTGATGCCCTACTACGACCAGGAGGAACTGCACCCGCTGTTCCGCGCCTGGCGCGCTTTGCTGGACCGGCACCCCGCCCCCGCCGGGGCGGTCGCCCCGCCCGATCGCGTGATGGTGGCCGAGGCAGGCATCTTCGACCGTGAACGCCTGGCCCGCTACGTCGCCCCGGGAGAGATGCAGCAGACGTTCAACTTCGCCTTCCTGGAATGCCCTTGGGAAGGACCCGCCATGCGGGAGGTCATCGAGCAGTCGGCACGCGCCATGCAGGCCGTGGGCGCCCCCGTCACCTGGGTGCTCTCCAGCCACGACGCGATACGTCCGGTCACCCGGTACGGGGGAGGCCGGCTCGGCGGACGACGCGCCCGTGCGGCGGCGCTGCTGATGCTGGCCCTGCCGGGCGCGGCGTACATCTACCAGGGCGAGGAACTGGGCCTGCCCCAGGCCCCCGTCCCCGACGACCGCATCCGCGACCCCCTGTGGGAACGCTCCGAGCACCTCCAGCGTGGACGCGACGGCTGCCGCGTACCGCTGCCCTGGGCGGGGAGCATTCCTCCGTACGCCTTCAGCGACGCCGCCGCGGAGAACTGCTGGTTCCCGCAGCCCGCCGACTGGGCGGAACTCACCGTCGCGGCACAGCGCGAGGACGAGCAATCGATGCTGGCTCTCTACAGGACAGCACTGCGCCTACGGCGCGCCCATCCCGCACCTGACACCGCACTGCGGATCCAAGGACCCGAGAACGGCGAGTGGTTCGCCTTCGAACGGGCGGCCGGGTTGCACTGCCTGGTCAACTTCGGACCGCGGCCCGTCCCGCTGGACGATGACGCCGAGGTACTGCTGTCCAGCGCACCGCTCGACGACCGTGCCGTCCCCCAGGACACCGCGGTCTGGATCACCTACAAGGAGTACCAACAGTGAACAAGGGACCAGGCGTCGACCTGTCCGCACTGGTGAAGGCGTACGACGTCCGTGGCGTCGTCCCCGATCAGCTCGACGAGGAACTCGCCCGGCTGTTCGGCGCCGCGTTCGTCGAGACGACCGGCGCCACCGCCATCGTGACCGGGCACGACATGCGCCCCAGCTCGCCCTCCCTGTCGCGAGCCTTCGCCCAGGGCGCCGCAGGGCAGGGGGCCGACGTCATCGAGATCGGCTTGTGTTCCACGGACGAGCTCTACTTCGCCAGTGGCCACCTCGACCGGGCCGGCGCGATGTTCACCGCCAGCCACAACCCCGCCCGCTACAACGGCATCAAGATGTGCCGGGCCGGTGCGGCACCGATCGGTCAGGACACGGGACTGCGCGAGATCCGCACGCTCGTGGAGTCCTGGGCAGCAGGCGAGCCCCTCCCGTCGCCGGGCCGCACGACCGGATCCGTCACCCGGCGCGACATGCTCCCCGACTACACGGCCCACCTGCTCGGCCTCGTCGACGTCCGCACCGTACGCCCCCTCAAGATCGTGGTGGACGCCGGCAACGGCATGAGCGGCCTGACCGTGCCCGCCGTCTTCCGCGACGTGCCCGTGGAAATCGTCCCCCTGTACTTCGAACTCGACGGGACCTTCCCCAACCACGAGGCCAACCCACTGGACCCGGCCAACATCGTCGACCTGCAACGCGCGGTACGCGAGAACGACGCCGACCTCGGACTGGCCTTCGACGGCGACGCCGACCGCTGCTTCGTGGTCGACGAACGCGGCGAGGCCGTCGCCCCCTCGGCCGTGACCGCGCTGATCGCCGCCCGCCTGCTGGCCGCCCACCCGGGAAGCACCATCCTGCACAACCTGATCACGTCCCGGACCGTGCCCGAAGTGGTCCGTGAACTCGGCGGAGTACCGGTGCGTACGCGGGTGGGCCACTCCTTCATCAAGGCCGAGATGAACCGCACGGGCGCAGTGTTCGGCGGCGAGCACTCGGCGCACTACTACTTCCGCGACTTCTGGAACGCCGACACCGGCATGCTGGCCGCCCTGCACGTGATCGCCACGCTCGGCACACAGCAGGAACCCCTTTCCCACCTGGTGCGCCGCTACCAGCGCTATGCGGCGTCGGGGGAGATCAACAGCACCGTCCACGACCAGAAGTCCACCATCTCGGCCGTACGCGACGCCTTCACCGCCCGCACCGGCGTGACCAGCGACGAGCTTGACGGCCTGACCGTCTCCGCCGCCGACTGGTGGTTCAACCTGCGCCCCTCCAACACCGAACCGATGCTTCGGCTCAACGTGGAGGCGGTGGACACGGACACACTCACCCGGGTACGCGACGAGGTCCTGGCACTGGTTCACCACTGACACGGCGACACCAGAACCTGGTGTCATGGCTACCGTCGGCAGCAGATATCGATCGGGGGCGCAGGCCGATGGAGTACGTCACAGTCGAAGCGCAGGCCGGTGACCTGTCAGGGGTCTTGGACCCGGCCGCCTATCTGGAGTACCTGCCCTCGATCTCGGGTGATCTGCCACCCGGTGCCCGGGCCTTCGCCACCGACAGCGACCACTACGACTTCCTCAGCAGGCGATGCGTGAAAGATCTGACGCTTCAGGCCGTCCGGGGCGTCGGCAAGGAGGAGATGGAGGTCGAGTTCCGGCACAACTGCTGGAAGCACGATCAAGACCTGATCATCCATTACACAGGAGTGTCCCGCTCCGTCATCGATCCCGTCGACGCCGCACGGACGGACCTCGGAACCGTGATTCTCGACGAGATCCTGCCGCACAGAGACGGCTGCAGCCACGAGATCGCGTGCTGGGACGGCACGCTCACCGTCGTCTGCCGTGACCTCCGGGCAACCTGGACCGAGACCGACTGCTCGAGCCGGCCGCAGGCACGACATCCTGGGACGTCGTTGAGCGGCTGGCGCCGGCCGAGCGGTGTGAACGTTCCGGTGGGTCGTACCGAGGCACCCTCGTGATCTCAGGGCGGTGGCCGACGCCGCCGTCGTGACCGGGGGTACTCGCCGGACCACGTACGTGACCACCTCGGGCAGGGCCTGTCGCCGGTCAGTTCGACCGCCGTCATGCGCATGCGCTCGCGAGACACCTGCCGCTCGAGCGACAGGCCCCCACCTTGCGGATACCTCGCACATTCGGCATGCCGCAGCGACAACACCTGTCAGCCCGCAACGACATCGCGACTACCAACTCAGCAGATCCGCTCGACGTACGGAGCCCGCCATGCCGGCGAAGGGTCTGCTCCTAGCTCCGTCCAGTATTCGCGGCCCTCGGTGACCAGCCCGTTCTGCACAGTCCAGAAGGACGCCACCCGGTGTATGCCCATCGTGTCGTGAGGAACCTCGACCTCGGAAACGACTTCACTCCCGGACGCCAGGATACGAAGGACCTTGATCGACCATCCCTCCGGATACTCCGCGTTGATACGTACGTAGTTCTCCCGGCCACGGATGCGTTCACCGCTCACCGGCCATTCCACGACTACGTCGTCCGCCAGCAGCTCGCCGACGCCCGCCCAGTCCCGGGCCTGCATGTGGTCCCAAAGCATCTGAATGGTCTTTGAAGGCTCCATGACCACATCCTGCCCGACGCCACTGACAGCCGCTCTGGTCTCCCGCAACGGCACCGGCATCGGTCCTGGGCGACGGCCTGATTCGGTTCCTGCCAGGTCCCCCTCCCCGCGAGCTGCAACAGATCCCGTTGTCGGCGTTCGCTTGAAAGTGCAGGGCGGTACGCGGCAACGTGGTCACCCCTGCCGTGCGACGCAGGGTCCCAGCGGCCGACCGACAGCTTGAGCCATCCGCCCGCCGACGGCTTGCCGGGCGTCCGTAGACTCGCGCGCCATGGAAGAGATGTTCGAGCTGGGGGCCATCAGTTGCCCGTCCGGCACCCTAGTGATCATCGACGGTGGCTACCTGGGGCTGTGGAGCGGAGACCGGTCGCCGGCAGACATCGATCCGGCCTCCCTGGGCATCGAAGACCCTGCGATGGCCGTCGACGTCACGAGCGCCATTGACTTCGTGGTCACCGGGCCGGACGCCTCCGAAGCAGTGAGGACCTTTGACAGGCAGCCAGGCTCCAGGCTCCATGACATCCCGGCCTCGAAGGCCGCCGAATTCGAGGCGACTTTCGATGCTCACTGCCGATCCGCCGGCCTGGACGCGCGACTGGAGCCCCTGCCGGTACGGGAGGCCCATGCCCACAGGGCCCATCGGACAGCCGAAGAGGGCGGTGGCAGCTTTTCGATGTTCGGGGTGCCCGTCGTTGTGGTGGGTGGCGTACCCAGAAGTCGGCACCTGCCCGTGCTGGCTACACGGGTCGACCACGGCGACGGTGTCGGGGCGCGCTGGTCCGAGATCTCGGTCCGGATGAACGAGGGCCACGTCGCGTCATCGGTTTCCATGGGTGACATAGGGGTGGACTGGGCACGCGTGCTTTTCGGCGATGTCGACGCCCTGAACACCTGGCAGCACGACGAGCCGGTGGACGGCTTGGCCGACGTGGCGTTCTGGGGTGCCGCGGCGGACGAGGCCGCCGCGACGTTTGCCGCACCCGAACTGGGAGAGCCCGGCGAGGACGGTGTTCGCGGGTGGACTGCCCTGCCGGTCGCGGAGGCCGTGGACAGAGCGCGTGCTCTGTCCAGATGGAAGGACGAGACCGGACGACGCATGGCGGTGGACTTCCGACCCCACTCCCATCACTGGCAGATCATGCGCGAGGTACGTGCTTCGCAGGTCGAAGCCGGATCCGTGGAACTTGGTGACGCCCGAGTGCTGTGCGCAATGACGAGCTGGGGCGACGGCTTCTTCCCGGTGATCGCCGATCTGGATTCGTCGGGTGACCTGCTCGCAGTGCGAGTGCGCTTCTCCCACACCCCCTGAACATTCCGCCCAGAGCGCGTGGGACGGGTGTGGCGCTTGCTGAGCGTTCGGGCGCCCATGAAGTTGAGTTCGGGGAGACGGGGCCCGCGGGCGGACTTCGTTGGTCCATGTGCGGCCCCGGTCCTCTGTCGCCGACCCACGGTGGACAGTAGCCGCGCGGGACGCCGTCCACCGTGCTCGTGGGCCTCGCGCAGCCGCTCGCGCTCGCCGAGAGCCTCCGTTTCCAGCGCGCAGCAGCGCCTTCCGAGTCCCCGTCCGCCTCGTGGCGGCCAGGAACAGAGCGTCGAGCGTGACCGGGACCAGTCGGGCCGCTCCGCCGGATTCGTCCTGTGACCGCACGGACCCGTTCGGAGCCGTGATCACGTGGCTGGGAAAGGATTGGACGGGTGGTGCTCGGGCTTGTAGCTTGCACTGGACCGCGACACCACCCGAGGAGGTGAGACCCATGAACGCAGTATCGACGTGGGTGCTCCCCCCTTCCCGTCACGGCCGGCGACTGACGTAGGTGTCGCCGGGAGCGCCTCCACAACAAGGCACTCCCGAAAGGCAACACCCATGGACTCTTCGCAGTTCACCACCGAGCCGTCGTCGAACGACACGGTCGAGTGCGACTTCACCGTCGGCGACCTCCCCGGACTCCGGTCGTCGGCCTCCGGCGCCGATCGCGCGCCCCTCATGTTCGACGTGATCATTGCCGGGTGCGGACCGACTGGCGCCGTGCTGGCCGCCGAACTGCGGCTGCACGACGTGCGGGTACTCGTTCTGGAGAAGGAAACCGAGCCCGCGTCGTTCGTCCGCATCGTCGGTCTGCACATTCGCAGTCTCGAGCTGATGGCAATGCGCGGCCTGCTGGATCGCATGCGCGAACACGGAAGACAGCGTCCGGCCCGCGGATTCTTCGCCGCCATCGACAAACCCGCGCCCCAGGGCCTGGATTCCGCGCACGCCTATCTGCTGGGCATCCCGCAGCCGGTCATCGTTCGCCTGCTCGAAGAACATGCGACCCAACTGGGTGCGCAGGTCCGGCGTGGTTGTGCGGTGGCCGATCTCGAGCAGGACGACGAGGGTGTGACCGTCAGGCTGGCCGACGGCGAACAGTTGCGTTCGCGCTATCTCGTCGGCTGTGACGGCGGGCGCAGCACGGTGCGCAGACTGCTCGGCGTCGGCTTCCCCGGTGAGCCCTCGCGGACCGAGACGCTGATGGGCGAGATGGAAGTGGGCGTGCCGCAGGAGGAGATCGCCGCCAAGGTGACCGAGATCGGCAAGACCAATAGGCGATTCTGGCTCAGGCCCTTCGGCGAAGGGGCATATAGCGTCGTCGTCCCCGCCGCGGGAGTCAGCGATCGCGCCGAACCTCCCACCCTCGACGATTTCAAACAACAGCTGCGCACCATCGCCGGAACGGATTTCGGCGTGCACTCCCCGCGCTGGTTGTCCCGCTTCGGGGACGCCACCCGGCTGGCCGAACGCTATAGGGTCGGGCGGGTGCTGCTGGCCGGCGATGCGGCACACATCCATCCACCCACCGGCGGACAGGGCCTCAACCTGGGAGTCCAGGACGCATTCAACCTCGGCTGGAAACTGGCCGCACAGGTCCGTGGCTGGGCGCCGAGGACACTGCTGGACACCTACCAGTCCGAACGCCACCCGGTCGCCGAGGACGTGCTGGACAACACCCGCGCCCAGATGGAACTGCACTCCACCGAACCGGGCCCGCAGGCCGTGCGCAGGCTGCTCACCGAACTGATGGACTTCGACGAGGTGAACCACCATCTCATCGAGAAGATCACCGCGATCGGCATCCGCTACGACTTCGGTGAAGGTCCCGACCTGCTCGGCCGCCGCCTGCCCGACATCGACGTGAGACGCGGCCACCTCTACGGTCTTCTGCATCGCGGCCGCGGCCTGCTGCTGGACCGCACCGAACGCCTGACCGTCGGCGCCTGGTCGGACCGGGTCGATCACCTCGCGGACCCCACCGCGGCACTGGACGTTCCCTGCGTCCTGCTGCGCCCCGACGGCCACGTCGCCTGGATCGGTGACGATCAGCAGGACCTGGACCACCACCTCGCCCGCTGGTTCGGCGAGCCCGCCAACATCTCGCCCGAGCAACCGAAAAGGCCCGTACGGAGGATCGGAACGGGACGTAGCGACTGACCATCGGAAGGCTGGAGGCAGCGTCAGCCGTGGTGCTCCGGCCAGGGTCGGCCTGCGAGGAGGGCACCATCGCGAGGGCAGTTGCCACGCTGCCGGCCCCGCGGGGTCCTCCGCGTTGGGTCCCGCGCGGTCCTCCGCGTTGCAGATCTCCTGACGCGGTGCTGAACCGGATCCGGCCGCTGCTGGTCGACGGCGATGTCGCCGTCGTCGCGCATGGTCATCTGGCGCGCGTGCTGACCGTGCGCGGGCTCGGCCTCGACGCGTCCGCCAGCGGTGTGCTCGGCCCCACATCCAGGCACGCTCAGCTTCTTGGCCACCGAGGACGAGCAGCCGTTCATCGCCGCCTGGAATGTCCCGTAGCGGCAGCCCGCTGCCTCACGCCTGCCGCGAGAGGCGCGCCCCTCCAGGGCCTGACGGGCCCTGGAGGAGCTTTCCGGGATTCAGGGGCCGCGCACAAGAGGGGCCGGAATCATGGGGCACCTTCACTCAGGACGTGCCGGATCCCTCCCGGGCCGGGCCGGGCCGTGTCGGTCGCTCATCGTGGTGCTGCCGGTTCAGGGGCGCACATCGACGTAGTCGCCGGTGGCCTTGGCCGGACCGGTGGTGCTGGTGCCGGTGAAGTTCCACCGCCAGTAGCCGTCCTTGACAGCCTTGACCGTGGTGCGAAGGGAGCCGGTGCTGCCTCGGCCGCGGGTGGTGTGAGTAGGTAGCACCGTCCGTCACGCAGCAGGGCTCGCAGGACGTCGACCCGCCGACGGGCCAGAGCCAGCGCGGCTTGGACGTGCCACTGAGCCACAATCCCTTGTTCGGGCATCCTGCGGCCGTCACCCATGCGGAGAGCGTCCCGTGAACCGCGGATACGACGACGCAGGGTGTGCGCCTGTGACTGTCTGCTCGCCTGTCTCTGCTCGCCCTTGCCCCCTTTCGCTCACCCCTTCGGCGAAGACGGCGTTTGTGCTATCCAGGAGGTGTGCGGTACGGGCTCTCGGGGCTCCATCGCACGGACTCGGGAATGCCTCTCCGGCGTGTGCCGGAGTCAGCGAGCTGAGTGACCTGCATGGACTCCACATCCTCCGCTTCGTCTGCCTCACCGTTCGACATGGTCAGCGGTGCCCTGGCGGACTACCTGCGCGAGGCCGGATCCACGGCGGCCAAGGGTCCCGCCGCCACGCAGAGCGCCCCCGGTGCCCGTCGGCCCGCAGGTGAGAGCCCGGAAAACGGAGGCCAGGAACAGATCCTCGGGGTGGTCAACCTCGACCGGGATCTGAAAGTCACCAGCTGCAATTTGGACGCTGCTCCTTTCGCAGGAGTGCACGTCGCGCCGAAGGCGGATTTCGTCGAACTGTTGCCTCCCGGGGACGTACCGACGGTCACGCAGCGGTTGCGGAAGGTTCTCGAGACGCAGGAGCCGCACGTCGCCCGGGTCCAGCGCTTGCGGCGGGACGACGGCACAGAGCTGGTGGTCTCGATGAGCATCCTGCCGGCCGCGGCACCGGGGGGAGGTCTGACGGTCTCCCTGATCGCCATGGCCAAGCGGCTGCACCTCTACGCCTCCGCGACCGCGATCGGGACGTCACTGGACATCGGCGAGACCGCGCAGTCCCTGGCCCAGTCGCTGCTGGCCTGGGGAGACGTGGCCGCCGTCGACCTCGATTTCGCCGTGTGGACGGGAGAGGCCGTCACCGGGCACGCGCAGGAGCGCATCCGGCTCCGGCGGGCGGCTCTGGTGCCGGACCGCGCCTGGCCCGAGGGATATCTGACGTGCGGCGACGACCTTCCCCGCGAGGCCAGCCGCCTGCTGGTCGGCGCGGTCACGCGCGACGATGTGCCGCAGGCCATCGTCATTCCCGACCGTGAGGCGATCGAGCGGGTACTCAGCGATCCACGGTTGGCACGTGCCTTGGTGCCTGGTGACCGACCGGCGAGCGTCGCCTGCATACCGCTGGTCGTGGACGGGCCGGAAGGCACGCCGGGGCCCATCGTGCTGGGAGTGGCGGAAGTCTGGCGGAGGCCGGAGCGGCTCTTCCGCGACAGCGAACTGCTCGACCTGCAAGAGCTCGTGGCCAAAACCGCGCGTCACGTGGACCTGGCCCGCCAGCATCAGCGTGAGCACGCCCAGGTCCTGGCATTGCAGCGCCGGCTGCTGCCACGGCCCGGCAGCGACACCATCGAGGTCGCCAGCGTCTACCAGCCCACCACTCCTGACAGTGCGGGCGTCGGCGGTGACTGGGTGAACAGCTTCCCGCTGCCGTGCGACCGGACCGCGCTGGTGGTCGGTGACGTCGTAGGGCATGGCCTGGGGGCCACGGCCGCCATGGGCCAGTTGAGCGTGGAGGCCCGGGCACTGCTGTCGGCGGGGCTTGGCCCCGGGGAGGTACTGGAGCGTCTGGACGAGACGGTCACGCTCCTGGACGACTCGGACGCGGGCCTTGCGGCCGGCTACAGCGCGCTGGGCTCGACCTGCTGCATCGCCGTCTACGACCCGATCGACCACCGGATCGTGATGTCCAACGCGGGCCACCTGCCCCCGGTCCTCGTCCATCCCGATGGGTCCGCCGTGACCATCACCACGCAGCCTCACCCGGGGCTGGGAACCGAGTTCGCCGTGCGGGAGCCGTTCGACGTGCAGGAGTTCGCCGCGCCGCCCGGCTCGCTTCTCGCCCTCTACACCGATGGTCTGGTGGAGCATCAGGAGGCCTCCATCGACGACGGCATCAGTCGTCTGACGGACATGGTGCGTGCGGTGCATCCCTGGGACGATCTGCAGCAGACCGCGCGTCGCATGGTCGCCGACCTGCCCCCGCGGGGGCGCATGCGCGACGACGTGACGCTGCTGCTCGCCCGTATGGCCGGCCGGCGCAGCCGGGACGCGGCGACCTGGCAGCTTCCCGCCGCCGACGACACCGCTGCACGCGCCCGCACCCTGGCCCTTTCTCTCCTACGGCGATGGCGGGTCGGCGACCAGGCCCGGGACAGTGCGCTGCTGGTGATCAGCGAACTGGTCACCAACGCCGTCCTCTTCGGCACCGGGCCCGTCACGGTGCGGCTGGTGAAAGCCGGCGGCCGCCTGACATGCGAGGTCGGCGACACCGGCAACGGCCGACCGCGGCTGCGCCGCAGTGGTGCGCTCGACGACAGCGGGCGCGGCCTGCAGGTCGTCCACAAGCTCACCGCCCGCTGGGGAGTGCGGTGGACCGAAACCGGCAAGGCCGTCTGGGCGGAACTGGACGTCTAGCGCACATGCGGAGACGAGCGTGGCGCGCTTCGGCCACGTGAGGGGGCGGACGTCAGAGCCACTCGCCCTCCACGGCCGTGGCCGTCAGCCCGGGCGCGGCCGCGTACAGCACGGTGCGACTGCCTGATTTCTGGCCGGCGTCGTACGCGCGCCGCAGGATGTCGAGCACGGCCGCACCGCCGCGGTTGCCGGTCGTGTAGCTGTCCCGACTGTAGTCAAGAAGCCCCGTCGGCCACCCGTCGGGCATCGTCTGTTCCATGTACTCCATCACCCGGGTCCCACCGGGGTGCGCGAGCAGCAGTTCAGGGTGCCAGGGGTGCTCGTCGTCCTGGTGGCGCATGCGCAGCCACTCCCACATCGCAGTGACCGTCTCCTGTACGGCGCGCGGTCCACGGCGGTCCATCACGAAGTGTGTGCCGTCGGACCGAGTGTCCAGCCGGTGCAGGTCCGTGGTTCCGGGCAGGGTGTGGTGCCAGGCGGCGTCCAGTCGCAGAATCGATTCCGTCCTGGGGCGGCCGGTGACCACCGTGGCCACGGCGGTGTCCGCGAACAGCAGCCGGACGATGAGGGATTCCAGCGTGTCGTCGGCGGGCTGGTAGGTGGTGCTGAGCGCCTCCGATATCACCACCAACACCACCCGGCCGGGGTCCACGGCGACCAGATCGGTCGCCAGCGCCAACGACCGGGTCCCGGCGATGCAGGCCCATTGGCTGGCCGGCAGCAGCAGCACGTCGCCACGCAGCGGAAGGAGGTTGAGCAGGGACAGGTCCAGCCCCGGCAGGGCCGGGGTGGTGGAGTGACTGGTGATCAGACAGTCGACGTCGGCGGTATCCAGCCCGGCGATCCCAAGAGCCTCACGGGCTGCGCGCTCCGCGTACGTCTGCACGGCCGCCCAGGCCGGCGCGGTGCGCTCCTGGATCGTCTGCGGCGCTGGTATCGCCTCCAGGGCGGCGATCGCCCGCTCCACGTGCCGGTCGCTCAACCCGCCACGGATCAGAGCTTCACGAGCCGGACCAATGCCCGGAGTTCGCAGGCCGCTTCCACTGCTGGGGGCGACAGCCGTATTCAACGGCAGCATCCACCCCCGAGAGGAGATCCCCGTACTCGCGGCGATGCCGTCGATCCGCGGCAGCCACGGCGCCTGCGGATGCCGACTGCGCACCTCCGCAAGGATCTGGTCGGTCTGCACGGAATGTTCGCCGTGTACTACGGCGGGAGGAGACAGGTAGGCGCCCACAACACGCCCCTTTCTTCGCACTTCTTGACGGCGCGAAACGGCCGAAACCTGCCCGAATCGGCAGACCAGGGTCAAGACGCCGCACTAGCACTGTACTTCGCAACGACTGCACAGTGGCCATAGCGAACGAGGAAGCCGTGAAAGCCGGGTGCACGGCCACGCAGGGGCCAGGCCCGCCGGCTGGTCATCCTCGGCGATGTGCGACCGCGTATCCCAGACCGGTGTCGCGCAGGGCGAATTGGTCACTACTGCACTCGGACAGCCTCGACGCCCTGCACAGGCGTCAAATTGCCGTCGTCCCCGGGGCCGTCGTCGTCGCGGTGCCGATGAGGCCGCGGCCGCCCCGTACACGGTGCGTGGACGTTGCAGGTACGGCCGCCATGCGGCAGCGTGCGACACGGAACTCCCGGGCGGCCAGCCCGATCCCGCCCACTTTCAGGGCCGCGGAGACGGCTTGCGGAGTCCGGGCAGCGACAGAGATGTCGGGGGAGTGCTGCACAGGACGGTCGCCGGAAGTGCTTCAAACGCTCGCGAGGAGCGAATTCGACGGAGAAGGGACGCTTGCACCGAAACCCTCAACTCCGTGACAGGGCCCTCACTTGGCATTCGGCGCCTCCGTGTTCATCCCCCCTGCAGCGTCGCGCGGCCCCCCACTCCTGTCCAGGGCCGCACCGGCTCGGCTCCGATGAGCGCGAAAACGGCGCAGGTACGACCGTGCCATGGGTCCCGGCGGCACACCTCGGGCGAACGCCAGCATGTTGCGTTCACCCGCGTTGTAGCCCAGGGCCAGCAGTTCATCGCGGTCAAGACGGCGAACGTGCCGCTCGGGGAGATTCCGGTCGAGGTCCTTCAAATGAAGGGCCGCGGCATGGATGGCGAAAGCAGGGTCGTCACGAAGATCGTGCCACCGCTTGGACAGCCCGTACCTGCGCCGGACCTGCTCGAACGTGGCACGGTGCATGTTGGCCACCCCGAACGACGCCCCGGGTTTCCACCACTGCCACAACCGCTCCAGCAGCGGGTGGTGCGGCTTGTACGCCTCGTTGTGCAGCACCGTCATCACGAGCAGGGGCGACACGCCGGCCACCTCCGCACTGCGCACCACGCATCCGGCGTAGTGGGCCGGGTCATAATCACCGGGCCGCAATGACGGAGTCTGGACCTCACCGTCATCCAGCACATCCAACTCCGGCCGCGGCACCGCCGCCGATGGATCAGCCATCCCCGCCCCTCCACTCTTCCGCCGACCGCCCTCGCTCGGACGGCGAACCGTCCACGATTTCGTACTGCACGTGCCCGCGCGGCCCGCACTCAATCCAGGGCCTGGCCACACGCCATGCATCCCCGCGGGCCCACTGGATCGGTGTGCGGCCGCTTCGAAGTCCGGGAAGAGGGAGTGCGCGTCGTCGACCGGAATCGCGCCGATGGCATGCGCGGTCCTGGCAGTGTCCGTGACCGCATGGCCGGAGCCAGAAGCAGTATCGGCCACAATGGCGGTCACCATGGACAACAGGACCCCACAGCCGGCGTGGCGATTCGCCCTGCCCTGGGCCGAACTCGACGTGTTCACGCGCGGCCCCGTCCCTGCGGCGTTGCAACCCACAGCCGCGGTCCTCGCCCATCTCGAGGACCGCTTCCGTCCGGCTGTGCTCCGGCCTCGCCGAGGGCCAGAGGGCGCCTACGCGGCGGTCTGGCCTGCGAACCGACCGATCCCGGAGTTCGCCGGGAACTTGGACCCAGCCCTACAGGCCCTGCGAGACGTAGTCCTCGCAGAGATCCGCGCCCTGACCTGTCACGTCTGCACAGTACGTTTCCAAGGCCTCTACCCAGACCCCGGCATCCCCTTTTTCGGCCGCCAACTCGCAGCACACCACCTGATCAACGGGTGCCCCACGTGCGGCAGCGACTTCGCAACCTCCCGGATCCAGGCACTCGCCCTGCTGACGCCTCACTGACAGCCCACCGTCACGATCCGGCACTCCTGATAGGGCACAACCGATGACCCCACCGCTTCGAGCCCCTGGCCGTCCAACTGGCCGCATGGCCCCACGATCGTCGCTCGCCGTGGTCCTGAGCCGCAGTGATGCTGGAGCCTCGGCAGGTTCAATCGAAGATCATGAACGGCCCGTCCAACCGGCCTGCCGGGTTACCAGGGGATGATGGCGAGGGCTTCTACCTCCAGCAGGAGCTCAGGCCGGTACAGGGCGGCCACCTGCACCGCGGTACTGGCAGGCGGGCGGGCGGTGTCGATGTGCGCGTCGCGGGCGGCCCGTACCTCCGGGAGTATGGCGACGTCGGTGACGTAGAAGGTGAGCTTGGCGACGTCGGCGAACGTTGCGTCGCCTGCCGCCAGGCACCGCTGCATGTTCTCGAAGACCTGACGGGCCTGGGCGGCGGCGTCACCCTTCCCGACCACATTTCCCTTTTCGTCCAGCGCGACCTGCCCGGAGATGACGACCAGCCGGCCTTCGCCCACAACGACATGGCTGTAGCCGTTCCCTGGAGCGACACCGTCTGGCGGTATGTGGGTGAGCATGGTCTCTTCCGACTCGTCTGACACAGGTGACCTCCACGAACGACAAGTGACGGGGCAAAGGTATACGGCGCCAACTCTGTCCGTTCCGAGACACGTTGGGGCACGGGTCCGAACCACGCCGCGTCTCAGCTGCACCTACCGGTGCGCCGCAAGTTTCGGTAAGTGGTGATCTTCGAGCAAAGCCGCCTCTCACCCAGACATCGCCGCGGCTCGGCGGTGCGGCACGCGACATCGCGCGACGAAGTCTCAGTAACCGCCGACATGACCGAGACCCCCGTGCCGGCACACGGGCCTCGCCGACCTACGGACCGTCTATGAGCTGATGCCGTAGTGGCTGCCGAGGGGCGGTCAACTGCGGTCGTCCATGGCGCGGGCCTGGTCGCACTGCGTCAGCGGCTCTGGCTATCGTCCATGTCATGGCCTCAAACGATCATCTGCTGGATCTGATCCAGAGCATGCCGGACATCCACGGGCTGCTGCGGGGGTCCTTCGAGTTCGACATCCATCGGAGGGAGTGCGGCGACGGTCTGAGGCTCGCCACGGGCGCGCCGCTGGAGCCGATCGCAGGAGATTCCACCGGCGGGGCGTATTTCCTGTGCGCCGAGGAAGGCGGTCGCCGCGCAGTGGTGTTCGCGAGTTCCGAAGGGGCGGGCGGACTGATCGCGGACGATTTGGCGAGCGCATTGGAGATCATCATCGGGCTGGGATGGCAGGACTGTCTTGGCTTCTCCGGCGGTGGCGATCTGGATGTCATGCAGGCGTCCGCCCAGCATCTTGAAAAGCATCCGGCCAGGGCCGATCCGGAGATCGCCGAAGAGCGCGCTCGCGTAGCTGCGGCTCTGTCGCTGCGTGTCCTTCCTGTCCCTGACCTCGTCATCCGCCTGCATGCGGCGGCCTCGAGGACCGAGCCGAACTACGTGGTGACCAGCGACGACGGGGATGTCTACGACCTGCCGTTCGGCGAGTACTTGGAACCGCGGCACGGTGGCTGGCGCTGAGGCGGACGGATTCCCGATCGTTTGGCCTGCCACCTACGAGAGTATCGGCTCCGCCACTCGTTCATGACTGGGCGTCGTCGGTTCACTGCACCCGTGGCCCGGTGACCAAGTGACCGTCTTCGTCGTAGGGCCATGCGTTGGCGATGCATCCGTGCAGGCCCTTGATCTGCTGCATCATCACGGGGGCCAGGTGGCCAGGGCCGGCGCAGGTCCTGTGCGTGTGGCCGAGGAAATGCCCCATCTCGTGGTTGATGATCAACGCCCGGTAATCATGGATCGGCCCGTCGAAGGTGGGCGAGCCCTTGACCCAGCGCTTGAGATTCACCACCACCCCGCCGGGGACCTCGCAGTTGTATTCGCCCTGGGTGCTCTGCTCGATGCCTGCCCAGCACAGCGCGTCCGCTGTCCCCGGAGTCGCGATCGTCACCGTGAGGTCGTGGGGCTGTCCCGCGCTCACCAGTTGGAACGAGTAGGCCGGGTTGCGGGTCCAGCCACGAGGAGCGGCAAGTATGTCGGCGATCTCGTCCGCCGATCGGGTCGGTGAGATGTCGAGGCCGGTCTCGACCTTCACCACGTACCGCAGTGGACGCGAGCCGTGACCGACCTTCGCGCCGCCGGCCTGCGCGGTGACGAACGTGCCGGCGCCCGTCGAGGGGACGTCGATCTCCGTCGGGGTCGGGGTGGGTGTCGGGGTTCGGGTCGGGGTCTTCTGGGTGGGAGGGCTTGGAGTTTGAGTCGGAGTGGCGGGTGCCATGCTCTGCGGGTGCGGCGCTCGGCTCGACGCGTCGCTTCGCCCGTCCAGGAAGAATGCGGCCGAGCCGAGCAGGCCGGTGGCCACCAGTGTGCCGGCCAGATACGTGCGCCCCCGGCGGCGTGGGCCGCCCCGACGGTGCGAGGACCGGTGACCAGCACCGCGGTGGGGGGCCGCAGCGCTGTCAGTGGTCGATGGGTGTTCCCGGTGTCGTGCCGATTGCATGACAACTCAAGCTGGTCGTGTCAGATGATCACCATGAGTTCGGAAAATCACGGAACGATAACGAGCGACGCTCGGTCGGTTCAGCGGGTTGGCCGCCCGGCGAGACGCCGATGTGACCCTTGTGTAACAGCGCCCGGGAGGGACCTTTTCACAGTCGGCAACCGCAGGTGATCTGCATAGACTGGCGAAGTGCCGCGAGTCCTTATTGTCGAAGACGACCCTGATGTCCGTACGGCCGTCCAGCTGGGGCTGCGACACCAGGGACATGAAGTCTTCGCCGCAGAGACGGGTGAAGAGGGTCTGGAGCAGCTTCACCCCTCCCACCCCGACGTCGTCGTACTCGACCTCATGCTGCCCGGAATGTCCGGGCTCGACGTATGCCGGCGGATCAGGGAGCGCGACCAGGTCCCGATCATCATGGTGACCGCCAAGGGCGACGACATCGATGTCGTCGTGGGGCTGGAGGCCGGAGCGGACGACTACGTGGTCAAGCCCGTGCGGGCCCGGGTGCTCGACGCGCGAATACGGGCCGTGCTGCGCCGGCATGACGCGACGGTGTCCGACACCGTCCGCCCCAGGACGGAATCGCACGGTGAGCTGGCCATCGACCGCGCCGGGCTCGTAGTGACACACCGAGGCCAACCCGTCGCGCTCGCCCCCTCCGAGCTTCGACTGCTGCTGACCCTGTCGGCCTCGCCCGGCCAGGTGTTCAGTCGCCAGCAGCTGCTGGAAGCAGTCTGGGAGCACAGCTACTACGGAGACATACGGCTCGTGGACGCCTGCGTGAAGCGACTGCGCAGCAAGCTCGGCGAGCCGGGCGGAGATCCCCGATACATCCAGACCGTGCGCGGCTTCGGTTACCGCTTCAACCCCTCGTGAGCGGCCAGGAATCCGCAGGGGCACGCGAACGCAAGGCCGCCGCAGCCTGGAAGCGCCCCAAGCCGACGAGGATCTGCAAAGCAGTCCTCGCCAAAGTCCCGCTGCCTCTGCGCGGCCTGCGCTCCCGTCTGGTGGTCGCCTTCGTCCTGGTCGCCGCAGCCAGTGCCCTGAGCACCGGAGCCGTCGCCTTCCGGGAAGCGCGCACGGGAGTGCTGCAGCAGAGCCAGGACTCGGTCATCCGGCAGTTCCGGACCAGCGTCGACGCCGTGGTGGCCGGCGTCCCCCCGACACCCAGCCAGAGCGACCTGCAGAACGCCGTGAATCAGGTCCTCCACGCCAACCAGTCACCAGGGCGACAGGTACTGGCCACGCACGGCAGCCTCCGCGCTTCCGCGCCGAGCGCCGACTTCGACAAGATCAGCACGGAACTGCGCCGGTCCGTGGACACCAAACGCGCCGCGGTATTCCAGCGGGTGACCGCCGACGGGCACCCCTACCTCGTCGTCGGAATGCCGATCACCTACACCGACGGCCAAGGCACACAGACCAGGCTCTCAGGGACCGTGATGTACCTGGTCGTGCCACAGAACACCGAACAGGCCTATGTCGAGGCGATGGTCAGCGCCATAGAGCACGCCACCCTGGTGGCACTCGGCCTCGCCGTCGTGCTGGCACTGCTGGCCGCAAGAGGCGTACTACGCCCCGTACGGGCTTTGCGCCGCGCGACACGTCGGATGGCCGAGGGACATCTCGACGTCCGACTGGCCGTCAACGGCTCCGACGAACTGGCCGACCTCTCGCAATCCTTCAACCACATGGCGACAGCCCTGGAGGACTCGGTCGCGGAGTTGCGCCGCCTGGAAGCCCAGGCCCGCCGCTTCGTCTCGGACGTCTCCCACGAACTGCGGACACCGCTGGCGGCGATGTCAGCAGTCACCGATGTGCTGGACGAGAACGCGCCGCACTTGAACCGCGACACCGGTGAGGCACTGCGGCTCATCAGCGAGGGGAGCAATCGGCTGAGCGGCCTGGTCAACGACCTGATGGAGATCTCTCGCTTCGACGCGGGGGCGGCCGAACTCAGCCTCGACGACGTCGACCTGGCCGAATGCGCACAGCGCACCCTCGCCGCTCGGGGGTGGCAGGGCCAAGTGGAGACCCACCTGCCCCGGCCGGGCGTGCTCCGCGCGCGAGTGGACCCGCGTCGTTTCGACGTGGTGATCGCCAATCTGGTCGGCAACGCGCTGCGGCACGGGGCGCCGCCCGTGCGGCTGGCCATGGACGTGAGAGAGGAGCGGCCGGATGCGGCTTGGGCAGTCATCGAGGTGACCGACAACGGACCCGGCATCGGCGAGGAAGCCATGCCACACATCTTCGAGCGCTTCTACAAGGCGAGCACCACACGGACCAGAAGCGAGAGCAGCGGACTGGGCCTGGCCATCACCGCCGAGAACGTGCACCTGCACGGCGGACGCATCAGCGCCGCCAACCTCGCCGGATGTGGAGCGGCGTTCACGGTCGAACTCCCTCTGCACCGCGACATCGCAGCCGTCGACGACTCCACCGGGGGTGCCTGGTGAAGGGTTCGCGTATGACGGCGCTGTTGGTCGGGTTCGCGACCGCGCTCGCGCTGTCGGCGTGCGGCGTCCCCTCGTCCGACGTCATCGAGGCCGGCGAACCGGCGAGCGGCATGTTCCCCGGTTCACAGTACTCGGTGCCGGTCGTCGTCTCCCTCTATTTCCTGGACGACGGGGCCCTCAAGGCTTATCCCCGTAAGATGCGCGGTCCTGTGGACCTCGGGACCGCGGTGCGCCGGCTGTTCGATGGACCGACGAAGAGCGAGTCCGTGACGGCCACCACACAGCTGCCCCGCCTGACGGATACGTCGGATGTAACGGTCGGCGGTGGCAACGGCGTTTCCATCAAGCTCCCCGACGACGTGGCCCCCCTCAGCCGTCCGGCCGTGCTGCAGTTGGCGTGCACGGTGGCTCAGGTGAGGGGCACTTTCGCCAAGCTGCCCGCGGACACGAATCGGGACGGCGCCCTCGCATCCACGAGCGTCCATGTACTCGGGGACGGATGGACGAGGACACAGTCGGCCGACTCGTGTCCCGAACCTTGGCAGCTGTAGAAGATCCCGAGCACGGCCCCGGTACTGGCAGCGTCCACAACGCAGCGGCTCGCCGCAGCGGCCTGGTGTGGCCTACGTCGAGGTTCGTGTCGCGAAGGGCCTCTTTGAGGTCTGTCTCCAGATGTCAGCGAAGCTGTCCCGCCATCGGGCTGGGCCCCGGCAACCCGTCTCGCCCTCGGGCGGTCTGGTGTGCGGTGTGTGGTCTCGAGTCCTTCGGCCCATTGTCGGTGTGGACGGATACGGTGCGACCGGCATCAGATGCAGGGCGTGCCAGGGTAGGGGCATGAGTCTGAAGACACGTCCCGAAATCCTGCGCTACACCGCCTTCACCACCGACCCCGCCGGTGGCAACCCAGCCGGCGTCGTACTCGACGCGGCCGCACTGGACGATGCCGCCATGCTCGCGACCTCCGCCCAAGTCGGCTACTCGGAGACCGCGTTCGTCACGGCCGCGGACCACGCGGCGCGTCGGTTCCGGGTGCGCTACTTCAGCCCGCTTGCCGAGGTCGCCTTCTGCGGCCACGCGACCGTCGCCACCGCGGTGGCCCTGGCAGAGCGGGTCGGCCCCGGCCCGCTCGTCTTCGACACGCCGGTGGGTGAGATCGCGCTGGACACCTCTGCAGAGCCCGGAGACTCCGTCACGGCGACGCTCACCAGCGTCCCCACCCGCTCCCGACCGGCGAGCGACGAGGAGGTGAACGCCTCGCTTGCGGCCCTGCACTGGTCCCCGGAAGACCTTGACCCGGCACTCCCACCGCACGTCGCCTTCGGCGGAAACGAGCACCTGGTTCTGGCCGTTTCCACCCGGGAGCGTCTCGCGGCCCTCGACTACGACTTCGACGCTCTGGCCGAGGTGATGCACCGTCATGGCTGGACCACGCTCCAACTGGTCTGGCGTGAGGCCCAGGAGCTCTTCCACGCCCGTGACCCCTTCCCGATCGGCGGCGTTGTCGAGGACCCGGCCACCGGCGCCGCGGCCGCCGCCCTCGGCGGCTACCTGCGCGCCCTCGGCGCCCTCCCGCCCTCCGGTGCCTTCACCATCCGCCAGGGAGAGGATCTCGGTCGGTCCAGCCTGCTCCGGGTGGAGGCATCCACCACGGACCCGCGCGTGCGGGTGAGCGGGCAGGCGGTGGCGATTGCCTGAGCGGGCCGATGGACATGGCCTCTCGGAGCACCGGCGCATGACGGCAGGCTGCCCAACGACCACGTCGGCACGACGTCACACCTCGGCCAGGGCCGCGACGGTGAGCACTCTGAAGTCCGCGACATCAAGTGCCGTGCTGTCCACAGGCGTTGTCGGCATCCACGGGGCGCCGGACGTCTCTGCGCGCGCTGTTCTCGTCAACGACACCTGAAGCCACCGGACATGCAGGCCTCTGCGCTCCATGCCCATCCGAAACGGCCATCGGCAGGGAGCGGTCGGCGAAGGAGCTGGCCGATTCCGCCTTGACCCTGGTCCCTATGGGCGGCAGTCAAGGCGATCGTCCGGGACGGAGGCTGCCGAATGCCGGTTCTGCAGGAAGGAAGCTGATCGGAAGCCGGCCCGCCCCGTGCTACGGCGAGGTGGGCAGGTGCGGGGAGCGGAGCACGAGCAGGGTGATCTCGCTGGGGGCGAAGACGCGGAAGGGCGGACCCCAGAAGCCGGTGCCACGGCTGGTGTAGAGGAGGGTGCGGGCGCCGTGTCGGCTGAGTCCGGCCACGGCGGGCTGGTCGATTCGGACCAAGTGGTGGAAGGGCCAGATCTGGCCGCCGTGGGTGTGGCCGGAGAGTTGGAGGTCGATGCCATCGGCTGCCGCCCGGTCGACGAACTTGGGCTGGTGTGCCAAGAGCAGGACGGGCAGGTCGGGGTCGGCGCCATTCAATGCTCCGGCGAGATGGGCTCGGTGGCCTGCCAGGCCCGAGGATTCGGCGGTGACGTCATCCACGCCGGCGACCACGAGCGTGTCGCCTCCGCGTTCGAGCAGCAGATGGCGGTTGCGCAGCGGCTCCCAGCCGAGCTCGCCCATCAGGTCGACCCAGCCCTGGGCCTCGCTGTAGTACTCGTGGTTGCCGGTGACGTAGACACGGGCCCGGGTGGCCCGCACGGTACCGAGCGGGACGGCCTGCGCGCGGCGGCGTTCGGCCGTGCCGTCCGCGATGTCGCCGGTGTGGCAGACCAGGTCGGCTTCCAGAGTGTTCACCGTCTCGCACACCCGTGCCGACCAGCGGGCGCGATCGAGCGGGCCGTAGTGGGTGTCGGTGATGAGGACGACGCGGACGCCGTCCAACCCGGGACCCAGGCGCGGGAGTTGCACGTCGAGTCGGCGCACGCGTGGTACGCGGCGGGCCTCGGCGTACCCCCAGCCGAGCAGTACGGCGGTTACGCCGAGGACAGCCCAGGTGACGATTCGGGCCCGGTCCTGACCCTCGCCGACGCCGGCCACGGTCAGGGCGAGCCGCAGCAGGACGCCGAGCAGAACGGACCAGGTGAACAGGATCCAGCTGGTGCCCAGCAGGGTGTCACCGACGATCGCCGCCCGGTCCTGCTGGCGCCTGCCGTGGCCGCGCACCATCGCGAGCGGCATGCCGGTGAGGCCGAGGGCGAACAGGGCGGTGGCGACCAGCGTGACGGGCAGCGGCCAGTGCTGGCCGCTGTACAGGAGCACCCAGCAGGGCACGGCCCACAGCAGGACGGGGGCGATCAGGGGGATGTAGCGCATCAGGCGGTGCAGTCGGCTCTGCCGCGGCACTCGCGCTTCACCGTCGGCGGGTCGGATGTTGCTGGTGGCGGTCACGCTTCCCCTCCCTGACCGGGCTGCCGTCTCACGCACTGTATCCGGTCGCCCTCGGGTCGGCCGGACCGGCGTTCATGGGCGCTGCACCGTGGGGGCGACAGCAGCCGATCACGGTCGGACTGAGCCTCTTCCAAAATCTGATCGCTCTGCCGCACGGTCGCGTGACAGGTGAAGTGGCTGGCCTCGTAGGGCGAGTGAGTAAAGATGTGGCTGCGCCCGACCCTGTGACGCTGTCGAAGTGGATGTGTCGCGCTGACATCTACGACGGTGTGAAACCTGGGACGAGCACGAGGAGAACGCGGAACTGCGTGCCGCGCGTCAGCGGATCAAGCGTGGACTCGCGGTGAGAGCCGCTGCTCCCAACGAGGCCGCACTCCAGCCATGGCCATCGCCGTGGTCGGCCGCACGCGGCCGGCGTCGGCCGTCGATGACAAGGTGAGTCTGCGCCCTGGCTCGCCCCGGTACGCGTGCCCCGTGGATCCGTTCCCGATCACGTACACGGATGAGCCGATTCCTCGGAAGACCGCAGGAAGGGGCCGGGCCTGGCAGACTGTGCGCCACCTTGGGGGGAGATTGTCGTGCAGGATGAGCTGACCGTCCGTCGGATACTCGGGGACCAGCCGTTCGCCGAGATCGGCCGGCCCGTGTGGGCGCTGACCGACGCGCGTCACGGCTGCGTCATCGCGGCCGGTGACCTCGGGCACGTCATGTGGCGCGGTACGGGCCACTGGCTCGGCCACCGGATCGGCGTGTACGAGGCCGCTACCCTCCGCCCGCGCCACGTCGTCGCCTCCCGCTACTCCGTATGTGCCATCGAGCCCCACCCCGAGCTGCCGCTCGTCGCCGTCGGCACCGGCCGCTACGACGGCTCGTGGGACTTCCAGGGACAGCTGCTCCTGCTGCACCTGGAGACCGGGCGCGTGACGAACCTCCTGAGCAAGAGCCGCCAAGTGCGCCACCTGCGCTGGCTGGAGGACGGCAGGCTCGCGATGCTGCTCTCTCCCGAGGACAAGGACGGCGGCTTCCGCAAGGGCTTCGAGCTGGCCGTCGCGGTCGACGACTGGCTGTCGGCTCCGGCCGGTCTGATCGACCCCGACCACACACGCCACCCGATGGTCGAGAGCGGCCTCCTCTACGACCCACGTGTGGAGGACACCCTCGCGCGGCTGACGGAGGGCCGATGGCGGCGGCGAGCGGAGGTGCGGGGCCTGGCGGTGCTGACCGACGGCCGGGTGCTCGCCACCGGGCGGCACACGGACCTCGAATGCTGGGATCCATCGGGCGCGCTGAGGTGGGCTCTTCCCCCGGACGGGGACGGGAGCGTCCGGGTCGAGGCGGCCCCGGACGACGAGTCGGCGTGGGTGACGTACCAGGGCTACCGGCGCGACGAGGCGGCGGGTCGACCGGTTGACCGCGCGACCACCGTTCGGCGGATATCGACCGCGGACGGCGGTGTGGTGGACTGCGTCGACGTGCCGTCGGTCCCCGCACTGTACGCCGCGGACGATGGCTGGCTCGCCCTGCGCCCGCGCGGGCGCGACGCACACGCCGCGCTGCTGCTCGCCCCCACGCACCAGGAGGCGGCACGCCTCGGCATCGCCCCCAGCCGCTCCAACTCCCCGGCGCTGCACGTCAGGCACAGCGCCCGTCTGCTGTATGTGGACGGCCCCGGCCCGGACGACGACGCGCCGTGGATCCACGCGATCGATCCTCCAGGCGCCCACGGCCCCGCCACCCTGCGCGCCCTCTTCCCCTTGCGCTGGGACCCGGCGTCCCCACTCCAGCCCTGGTACGGCCCCGCCGTCGAACTGACGGACACCCTCGTCCACGCGGGTCGGTCGTACGAACAGGGCGCCACCTCCACGGACGCCCGCGAGGGCACGTACGTCGTGAGCCGTCGGCTGCCGGACGGAGAGGCGCGCTGGGTGTACGGCACCGACAAGCCGCTCGCCGATCTCGACGGCGACGAGCGGAGGATGTACGTCGTGTATCTCACCGGTGAGGTGGAGACCCTGGACACGGCGACGGGCGAGGTGCGAGCCAGGCACACCCTGTGCGCGCACGGCCACCCGGTCACGCCGGTGTCCGCCGCGTACCGGGCCGAACAACAGCGGCTGGTCGTGGGGACGATGGACGGGCGGATCCTGGACTGCTCGGTCCCCGATTGACCGGGTCGGCAGAAACCTCCCGCCACCACGACGGGCCAACGGCCGGCGGAGGACTACTCAAGAGGCTTCAACGGAACTCGGTTGTCCATGGCGCCCGCGACATGGCCTCAAGCCTCGACGGCGCCGAGCCCGCGCCCAAGCCGAGGCCTCGGCGATCCTGCCGCCGTGGTGCCGTAAGTCGCCGAAGATCAGCGAGGTACTGCCGCTGCTTTACCTGTATGGCCTGTCTTCCGGCGACTTCGTGCCCGCCCTGGAGCAGTTCCTGGGCAGCTCGGCCGGGCTCTCCACGGCCACGGCCACCCGACTCCCGCACCAGTGGCAGGCCGATCACGCGGCGTTCATGGACCGCGGCCTCGCCCAGGTCGACTATGTGTACGTGCGGGCCGACGGCATCCACCTCAACGTCCGTCTGGAGGAGGCCAAAGCCTGCGTCCTGGTGATCCTCGGGGTGCGCGCCGACGGCTCCAAGGAACCGGTCGCGCTCAAGGACGGCTACCGCGAGTCGCGTGAGTCCTGGGCGGACCTGCTGGGCGACTGCGCCCGCCGGGGCACGCGCGCCCCGTTCCTCGCGGTCGGGGACGGCGCTTTGGCCCGGCTCCCGCACCGCCGCCCTGGCCACGGTCTTCAAGCTCGTCGAGTCCGCCCAGCAGCGGTGGCGGTCGGTGAACGCACCCCACCTTGTCGCCCTCGTCCGTGCCGGAGCCCGCTTCGAACGCGGCCAGCTCGTCGAGCGCCCCGCCATCCTGGAGGCATGACCGGCTTCAGCCAAGCGCCCAGAAAGGCCTCTGCCATGTCCGACCTCGACAGCCAAGTTCCCTACTGGGACGCCGCCGCGGCCACCAAGACATTCACCCACCCCGTCCATCTGCCCTGGCTCGACGGGATCAGCAGGCAAGCCGCGATCCTCGACTACGGATGCGGCTATGGCCGCATCATGAAGGAGCTCGAACAGCACGGCTTCGGCGACCTCATGGGCGTCGACGCCTCACCGGCAATGATCAGTCGGGCACGCCGTCTGCACCCCACCATGCGCTTTGCCGCCCTGGACGCGCCACCGGCCTCGCCCTGTCCAGACGCAGGCTTCGACGCCGTTCTGCTCTTCGCCGTGCTGACCTGCATTCCCGGCGATGCTGCCCAACACCGGTTGATCACCGAGCTGAACCGCATCCTCAAGCCTGGAGGGATCCTCTACATCAGCGATCTTCTGCTGCAGGACGACGAACGCAACCGCAGCCGTTACGGCCGCCACGCTGATCACTACGGCAGCTACGGCGTGTTCGAGACCGGCGACGGTGCGGTCTGCCGCCACCACCCCCGCAAATGGTTCTCCACCCTGCTCGCGGAGTTCCAGAACCTCGACACCCGGACCATCACGGTGCCCACCATGAACGGGCACGAGTCAACGGGGATCCAAATCCTAGCCCGCAAGCCCACATCGGCATGAACGCCGCTCAGATCCACGGGGTTTGAGAATTACGCCTGCTGACCGGGGCGCCTGACGTTCCCGGGCTCGGGAATCAGCAGATCGCCGATCTCACAGCCGAGCACGACACAGATCACGTCCAGGTCCTCCAGCTTGAGGGAGACCGGCTGGCCGGACCACAGTCCGGACATCTTCCCGGCCGAGATCACCAAGCCGTGTTCGGCCAGGCTTCGTTGGAGCTCGGACGCCTTCCAGATGCCTTTGTTCGCGGCGGTGAGCCGCAGGTTCCACTTCATCCCATCAGTCCTTCCAGCCGCTTCGCGGCCCGCTGCTGCCCGGACACCCAGGCGTCCTCGACCCGGGTCTGCTGGACGTGGATGTACCGCATCGTGGTGGCGATCCAGGAGTGTCCGAGGACCTCCTGGATCCCGAGCAGATCAAGACCCCCGAGGTAGAGCTCGGACGCGCAGAAGTGCCGCAGGACGTGCGGCGTGAGCGTGTCGGCCCAGCCGGGCAGATGCGCCTTCGCCGCGGCGGCCAGGCCATTGCGCAAGGCGTCGTCGCCGACGCGGCGCGAGGAGCCGTCGGTGTTCTTGCGCTCGGAGGGGAACAGTGGGGCACCGGGTCGGGTGTGGTCGTCGTCGAACTGGCCCCAGACGTCCTCGATGAACCACCGCAGCGTGCGGTCGGCGCCGTTGATCAGCGGCACCATCCGCTCGCGCGGGCCGGATCCGCGGGCGCCCTTGCCGTGACGCACGTGGAGCTTGCCGAAGCGGCCCAGGTCCCACTTGATGTCGGCCAGGTCGAGTTTGCATGCCTCGCTCACCCTGAGTCCGACCTGCGACATCAGTTTCGATGCGGTGTAGTTCCGCGCGGTGGGGGCGAACTTGCGGCAGGTCGCCAGCTCGCCGCCCCAGCCGGTGAACAGTGTCTTGATCTCCGGCTCGGTCGGCGGGATCCGCAGGGCGGCGTCCTTGGATCCCCGCGGGCGGTTCATCTCGTCGATCGGGCACTCGATCACCCGCCCGGTCATCCGATGGATCTCGACCTTGTGCCGCAGTTCCAGGAACAGGAAGTACGTGGTCAGCGCCTGTGCACGTGCCAGCCGGGTGCCCCTTGGCGAACCCCGCAGCACCTTCCCGAAGTACCCGTCGGCGTCAGCCGGCTCCATATCCCACAACGGTCGGCCGAACCAGGCCCGCATCTGGTCCAGGTGCCCGACGTCCCCGCGGATGGTGCCGTCCGCAAGCCCTGCCGAAGCCCGCGCGAGGACGAACCCGGCGAGCACGTCGGTCTCGAACTGCTCCAGCTCCTCCGCCGAGACCGGATCGCGGAACTCGCGCAGGTCGCGTACGGCTGCCAGCGCCAACCCGAGCCTCCTCACCCTTCACCCCGATCACAGATCTGTCGGACGAAGTGAGAACGCTTCAAGAATCCTGGAGTTACGTCACCGGCTCGAAGAACACCCCAAGGAGACAGAACACCCTGGCCACAGGGACAAGGACTCGGCAAGGCTCAGGGGAACTCACGGGATGTCGCACATTCTGGCTGTCGGCTTGTGAGCCCGTTGCGAGGCCATTGATCAGACTCCGAGCCCGGCGCGCTCAGCGACTTTCGTGTCGAAGATGACGAGCACATCGTCGGTGCACAAGTAGAACGGCCCCGGCCCGTCAGGCTTGTAGGTGGCCGAGCGGCCAGCGGCAATCCACACTTTACCGGTGGCGGTCCGCACGTGGATGGCTTCCGGCACCGGAGCGCCGTGCTCCTCGCCGCGCCACTGGATGTGGCACGACTCGATCGGGGCGGAGACGACCCCGGCCCAGAGGGGGTGCTCCGCGACCGCGACGCGTGCCGCCCCGCCCGGCAGGCCGATGCGAGAGAGGAAGTCGCCCATCGGCGCCGAGTAGAGCTCGACTCCGTAGTAGTCGAACGTGCTGCCCCACACAGCCGAGTAGGTGCCGCCGTCGTCCGTGGTCAGCTCGACGCCCATCGTAGGCTCGTGCCATGCGCCGTAGTCCCACTCGTCCGGATCGGTGCCTTCGTCCCCGACCATCAGCACGAAGTAGTCGACCGCGACGATGGTTCGTCCGCGCAGGCCGGCGACGAGTCGTCCATAGCTGTCGGAGGTCAGGAGCGGCGCGATACGCACCGGACCATCCTGTCAGTGGCACTCCGACCTGGGCGGGCCGAATTTGCGGGTCGGTGACAGGCAGGACGCTCCCGGGGCATCAGCTGCGGCCGTCGCCAGTGACCGGGCACGAGGCAAACGCGCCGCGTCGTGAACAGTCATGCGGCCATCCAAGCGGATACGACCGACGGCGGTGCCCCGCCCACTGCGTGGCAGCGACAGGCCCCGCGACCAACCGACACCCACGAGAGCCGCCTGTCGGCGCAGAGTCAGATCGTGGTCCTTCTCAGCGCCAAATCCTGTACTGGAGCTACTCCGTCAGTAGGGGGCCTGTTGCTTTGCTGGCGCCGCCTCCGGGCCGTCAGGAGGCACGGCCGGGGGAATACTCCCGATCGTTGCTGCATCTTGGCCGCAGCCCCTGCCTCGCGCAGTGCTGTGACCGCGAGTTCGGCGGTCTCCTCAGGAACGTCGACGAGGACCAAGGCGGGTGTCTGATCCACCAGCGCCTTGCTGCGCCAGAGGCTCAGTCCGGTCAACCGACGCACGACTTGGGCAAGTCCAGGAGATGGGTGCCCGGGTCGACGAGTTCCACGTTGTCGGGTGCGTCATCGCACACCAATGTCACGTACTCGGCTTCCATCCTGACGCCCCTCCGTTCTTCCACTTGATTCCCGCGGATCATCGGCGAACCCTCACGCCCCCCTCACCGAAGGTTCACGCCTCACCCGCGAGCGGGGCGGCCGAAGCCGGATCAGACGCGCAGGGTGACGCCGAACCGGTTCTTCATCCGGCGCAGTTCCCACAGCGAGACGGCGGTCACCGACAGCGGCCCGCCCAGCGTGGAGCAGAACTGGACGACGGGCGGGCTCGCTGGCATGCCGTCGCCGATCACGCTGAGGGCCGCGAACACCCACACCAGCGTCATGGTGAGCACGGGCGGCAGCATCGGGTGGACCTGGGCGCTGTTGAAGGCACTGCGGGCCGAGTACAGCGACGCCATGAAGAAGAAGGGAAATCCCCACACGATCACGATCAGCGAGGCGACGACCAGTAGGTACTCCCACCAGCTCTTCCCGTCGTCGGCGTCGACGGTCAGGGCTGTCGAGGTGAGGACTCCACCGATAGCGACCAACGTCAGCACGTACCAGCCGACCGCCTTGAGCGGAGCGCGCAGCCGAGAACGCAGATGAGGCCGCAGGTGCGGGGGCGCGTAGTAGATGAATCCGAGGATGACCAGGGGCGCGGCGATGATCAGTACGAACGGGGCGAAGATGAGTTGGGCGGCACCGCCGTAAGCCGCGTCCTCCCAGCGGTTCGGATTCACGTTGTAGGCGAGGATCAGTCCGATGGTGGCGACGGCACCGAGCACCGTACGGGCCAGCTGGACGCGGTCCACGGTGCGGTCCACGATCCGGCCCTCGCCCTCCTGCGCGAAGAGCCTGGTGGCGACGCGGTGCGCGGAGCGCAGGATCGCGCCGACGAGACCGAAGCGAGAGCCGAATGACAGGCAGCCGCGGCGGCGCGGGGCGGCGGGCCTCGTGGGCTGGGGGCCGTAGGGGTACGGGTTCGGGGGCTGGTTCGGGTACGGGCCCGGATTCGGTGGCGGCGGACCGTACGGGCCGCCCTGCGGGGGGCCGTAGGGAGCGCCCCAACCACCCTGGCCTCCCGGTCCGTTGCCGCCAGGCTGACCTGGACCGTTTCCCGGCCCCCATCCCCCCGTAGCCATGCCGCTCCCCGTTCGCTTTCGGCTATTTGCTGTGTGTCCCGTGGTGCCACGGCGCAGTGTAGTGGCACTCGGGTGACGGCGGCCGTGCTCGTCGCCGCTCGCACCGCCTTGTCCGTGGCGCCACAGACGTGCATACCCGTCAGCGCTCCGGCGAAGCGCCGAGTCCAGTCTCCGGCGAAGCGTCGAGGCCAGTCAGGGCGCCGACCGGATCGAGGTCGGGGGGGGGCGCGGGGCGACCAGTCGTCGTGGCCCTGATTCGAGACGTACGCGGACCACAACCCATCCCGGCCCGGGCGGAGTTGGACGTGGCCGCAGGGGCGGATGGGGTGGTTGCGCCAAGGGCGGAGGGGCGGAGGGGCGGAAGGGCGGCAGGCGGGCGGCGAGCCATGAGCGGGACGTACGACGTGGTCGGCTTGCCCGCTGTGATCCGCAGGCGCCGCCGGTGTCCCGACTGCTCCCGTCGTTTCACGATCGTGGAGACGTGCTCGCTGATGGTGGTCAAGCGCTCCGGCGTGACCGCACCCCTTCAGCCGTGCCGAGGTCATCAACGGCGTGCGCAAGGCCTGCCAGGGCCGGCCCGTCACCGGGGACGCACTCGCACGGCTCGGCCGGCGGGTCGAGGAGGCGGTGCGCGCCACCGGAAGTGCCGAGCTGACCAAGCACGACGTAGGGCTGGCCGTACTCGGCCCGTTGCAGGAACTCGACCTCGTCGCCTATGTGCGGTTCGCGTCCGTCTAGCGGGCGTGCTCATTGACAACCATCGAAGTAAGCACCCGTGCCGCATTCATGGACGGGACACCTCGCACCGACCCCGGGCACGTCCGGCGAGCCGACAGACCGCCGCTCGCGGCTGAACGCATAGTCGAGGACCAGGGAAGAGGCAGAGAAGCAGGACGGGAGATTCTTTGTGGCCACACCGCGGATCGACTACCGGGCGTTGTTCGCTGCGACACCGAGCCCGTATCTGGTGCTGGACACCGACTTGGTGATGGTCGAGGTCAACGAGGCCTATCTGCGGGCCACCGGCCGGACCCGGGATGAGCTGATCGGCCGGTACCTCTTCGATGTCCACCCGGACAATCCGGCCGATCCGGACGCTGACGGGGTGCGCAATCTGCGGGCCTCCCTGCGGCGCGTGATGTGCTCGAAGGAGCCGGACACGATGGCGGTGCAGAAGTACGACCTCCCGGTCTCCGGCCGTCCGGGAGTGTTCCAGGAGAAGTGGTGGTCGCCGATCAACATCCCCGTGATCGGGGATGACGGGGAGGTGCGGTGGATCATCCACCGGGTCGAGGACATGACCGAGTTCGTGCTGACTCGGCCCCTGCGGCTCAAGCCCGGCGACCCGAGCGGAGAGCACAAGGCGATGGAGGCTGAACTGTTCGCCCGCGTGCAGGAACTGCAGCATCTCAACGAGGAGCTCCGCGAAGCTCACGACCGGGAGCGTCGTGTCGCCCTCACCCTTCAAAAGGCGATGCTGCACTCCCCGGACCTGCCTGGTCACCGTGAGATCGCCGTGCGCTACCTGCCTGCCACCCGCTCCCTCAACGTGTGCGGCGACTGGTACGACGTGGTGAATCTGTCCGACGACCGCTTCACCGTCGCGGTCGGCGACGTGGTCGGGCACGGCCTGGAGGCCGCCGCCGTCATGGGGATGCTCCGCAGCACCCTGTCCGCCGCCGTCCGGGCCACGGACGAACCCGGCAAAGCGATGGACGTTCTGAGCCTGTATGCCCGCACCTTCGAAGGCGCAATGGCCACGACCGCGGCGAAGGCCGTCATCGACACCCGACACCAGCACATCACCTACACCAGCGCCGGGCACCTCCCGCCGCTCCTGGCCAGGCCGGACGGCACCGTCATCTGGCTCGATCAGGCCACCGACCCTCCACTGGGTGTCCTCCCAGACCTCCCGCAGCGCCCCCAGGCCACGACGCCCTACAGCCCAGGCGACACCCTTGTGCTCTACACCGACGGACTCGTCGAACGCAGAGGGGAAGACATCGACGCCGGCCTGCAGCGCCTTGCCGACGCCCTCACTCTCCACACGTCTCGCAGCCCGGACCAGCTGGCCGATACCCTGCTCAGCCGCCTGGGCGTGGCCGACGGCGGACAGGACGACATCGCTCTGATCATCGTCCGCCTGTAAACCGGCCTTGCCTGCTCAACTTCAACCCGTGTGGCTTTGACCTGCTCAGGTGCATGCTCTTCGAGTGATCGGACGGGCGGATTCGCACACCGCTGTTGATCCTTGCCGCCCGCTCTCAAGGGTGAGCCGGGAGGTTCCAGCGCTTCCTGCACACCGGGGGATACGGCAGCAGGTCCTCGCCGTCCACGCCCGCGACCACGGCAGCCTCCGAGCGGGCAGGGAGCGGCGAGTCGGGCTGGTCCGGGCTGCGATTCCGGTGGCTCGCCGGTCCTGGTCCGGGGTCAGAACGGGCCGTGGAGACTGCCCAGTCTGTCGGTCAGACGCAGGTTCTCGGAGTAGTCGACGGGGCAGGCGATCACGGAGACCGTGTCGTCGTCGAGGGCGCGGCGCAGCACGGGCAGGAGCTGGTCGGCAGCCTCGATCATGTAGGCGCGTGCCCCGAAGCTCTCGGCATAGGCGACCAGGTCCGGGTTGGTGAACCGGGTGTGGCTGTGGCGGCCCAGTTCGAGTTCCATCTTCCAGGTGATGAGGCCGTATTCCTGGTCCACCAGGACGAGGACGACCAGCGGGATGCGCTCACGGACGGCCGTCTCCAGTTCCTGGGAGTTCATCAGGAACGAGCCGTCGCCCATCATCGCCAGGACGCGCCGGTCCGGTCGGGCGAGCTTCGCGGCGATGGCGCCCGGCAAGGCGAAGCCCATGGTGGACAGACCGTTGGAGACCAGGCAGGTGTCCGGTTCGTAGGTGGGGTAGAGGCGGGACATCCACATCTTTCCGGCGCCGGTATCGGCGAGCACGATGTCGTGGCGGTCCAACGCGGTGCGCACATCGGTCACGACGCGCTGGGGCACCAGCGGGAAGGCGTCGTTGTCGCGCCCGTACTGGAGCTCCTCGTTGAGCAGCGTCCGGATTTTCTCGCTGCTTTCCAAGTCGTAGGTGAGTCCGTCGGGCAGTGCTGCCGCGAGTGCGTCCAGCGCCTGTGCGGGGTCGCCGACGATGCCCACGGTGACCGGGTAGTGGGCGTCCACCTCGGCGGGGAAGTGGTGGATGTGCACGATCCGCTTGTCGCCGTTCGGGTTGATCTTGACCGGGTCGAACTCCTGGATCTCGTAGCCCACGCAGAGCAGCACGTCGGCTGCGTCGAAGCCGAAGTTGCCGTAGTCGTGGCGCATGAAGCCGACCGCGCCGAGGGCGTTCGGGTGGTCGTCGGGGAAGACGCCCTTGCCGTGGAACGTGGTCGCGACCGGAATGCTCAGCCGCTCGGCGAACCGCACCAGGGCGGCAGAGGCCCCGGCTCTGGCGGCACCATGACCCGCCAGCACGACCGGGTGCCGGGCGGCCGCAAGCACCTCGGCGGCCCGTGCGATCTGGGAGGGCGATGGCGCGTCGGCCCGAACCGCGTCGATCTGCAAGGGCGCCAGAGGCTCGGCGGGCCGCTGCGCTTCGATGTCCTCCGGTACTGCAAGGAACACGGCACCGGGTCGTTCGCTCTGCGCTGTCTTGAACGCCTTGCGCGTCATCTCCGGCACGGCATCCGGGCACTCGATACGGGCCGACCACTGGGTGACGGGAGCGAACATCGACACCAGGTCGATGACCTGGTGCGACTCCTTGTGGATGCGGCGCAGGGAGCCCTGTGCGGCCAGGGCCACCATCGGCGCACTGTTGGTCATGGCGTCCGCGGTACCGAGCAGCAGATTGATCGCGCCGGGCCCCAGCGTCGCCGAACACACCCCCGCCCGTCCGGTCAGCCGGCCGTAGATCTCCGCCATGAACGAGGCGGCCTGCTCGTGCCGCACCAGGATGTACCGGATACCGGAGCCGTTCAGCGCGTCGACGAAGCGGATGTTCTCCTCACCAGGGATCCCGAAGACGTACTCCACGCCCTCGGCCCGCAGACAACGCACCAGCAGGTGCGCTACGTCGTCAACTGCTGTCGTTTTCTGCGACTCGGTCGCTTCCTCGGTACCCATGAGACGAACGTAGGCATGGCCACCGGTCCCGGCCACTCGTCGGCAGCCGACCGGGGGCGTGGCACGCTGGGGCCATTCGGAGGAGTTGTGGTGGCGGCTGCCGCGGTCGACTCTCAGGCTGGGCGCAGTGTACGAGTCGCGGCGCACCGCGCGGCGGCAGGGCTCTGGGAGGACCGTGTGACTACTTCGTCGCCTGCTACCGACGCGCCGCCGGCCCGGTACGACGACCTGCGTGCTCTGGTGTTCAACTGCACCTTGAAGCGCTCGCCGGAGACGAGCAACACCCGGGGACTGATCGACTGCAGCACCGCCATCCTGGACGCACAAGGAGTGCACGTCGACATCGTACGGGCGGTGGACCACGACATCGCCACCGGCGTGTGGCCCGACATGACGGAGCACGGCTGGGCGGCCGACGCCTGGCCCGACCTTTATCAGCGGGTTCTGGCGGCCGACATCCTCGTGCTGGCCGGCCCCATCTGGCTGGGCGACAACAGCTCCGTGATGAAGCAGGTGATCGAACGCCTCTACGCATGCTCCAGTCTGCTCAACGAAGCCGGTCAGTACGCGTACTACGGCCGTGTCGGCGGCTGCCTGATCACCGGCAACGAGGACGGCGCCAAACACTGCGCCATGAACGTCCTCTACAGCCTCCAGCACCTGGGCTACACCATCCCGCCCCAGGCGGACGCCGGATGGATCGGAGAGGCCGGTCCCGGCCCCTCCTACCTCGATCCCGGCTCGGGCGGCCCGCAGAACGACTTCACCAACCGCAACACCACCTTCATGACCTGGAACCTGCTGCACCTGGCCCGGGCGCTGAAGGATCTCGGTGGCATCCCCGCCTACGGCAACCAGCGCACCGCCTGGGACGCGGGCTGCCGCCGCGACTACGAGAACCCCGAGCACCGGTAGCGAGATGCCGACGGCAAGTGGCGGAGGGCCGTCGGGTTCGGCCCCACGCTCACTCCGTGCGGTTCCACCTGGTGCATCTGGTGGACATGGGCCGGGTGCGGAACCGGAAGACGTACCAGATCGAAGACCGTGAGGTCACCCGGGCGGAGATCGGCAGGGGCTACGAGCTGACGAAGGACCGCATCATCCCCGTCGCCGACGAGGAACTCCGGGAGATAGGGGCCTTCCGGCATCGGCGGTCGGTCGCTGGCGCGCATCCCGCCGCGCAACAGCTCCGGTTACTGGTTGACGGCGGCGGTCACTCTGCTTTCCTCGCCGGTGGGGCGAGCAGGTCGAGCAGCGCACCGCGCGATATGTCCAGCGTCAGGGTGCGGTGCACGGCTCCTTCTTCAGGTTCTGCCTGCGGTGCCGTGATCCTCAACCGGCCATGTGCAGGTGACCCATACGCGCCTCCGCTAGAAGCCGTCGATGACGAGGTAGCCGTCGAGGCGGCGGACCTGGTCGGCTTCGGGATCGGGCGGGAGCGGGTGTCCGAGGTTGTCCGCGCGGACTTCACCGATCCACTGGTCGTGCTGGTACTCGTGGTTGATGAGCACGGTGAGCAAGTGGGCGCCGACGATAGTGAGTTGCTCCGGTGCCGCTACGCTGCCGGAGGCGATGGCACGCATACGGGCGTGGACCCGCTCGGCGACCGTGTCGCGGAACGCGGTGAGCCGTTGAACGGAGGGCAGGGCGCCGCGAAACTTCTCCGGGTTCGCCGAGTCCATCAACCCGTCCAGCTCCGGGTCGGGACTGGGCTCGGCCGCGGTGAGGTTGCGGACCATGAAGTGGGCGACATGGGCCTGATGTCCGAGGTGCCAGCCGATGGCGCTGGAGTTCTCGTTGGGGCGCCAGGTCACCTCGTCCGGGGTGAGGTCTTTCCACAGGTCGTCGGTGTACGCGCGGGCGCGGTCGTACTCGCGCAGCAGGGCGTCGATGCGGTGCATGCGGTCGCCTTTCTCCGGGACAGAACTGGGCGGGGGCGTGGCGAAGTGTGTCGGCCGGCAGGGGATCGGCGAGCAGGCCGGTGGGGTCGCCGACAGCCGCGCCGCGGGTGGTGACGGCGCCCGGCGTCGGCGATCAGCGGGGACGCGCCGTCCTGCCGAGGTGGTCAGCGAGGAGTGACTTTACTCGCGCAGGTCCCAGCAGATGCCGACCCGGCGTGGGCGGTGTGTTGGTCGAGCAGCTCGCGGGTCCATGATCTACCCCTACCGCGGCCGGCGGGAGACACTTTCCACTGGCCTGCAGGCCGTCAACCGATCCCACGCGAACATCCGACTCCCCGTCGAGCGGGCAATTGCCACCCCTCAAGCCCCTGGCGACTCCTTCGCGGGCTCCGATACTCGACCCCACGCATCACAGACCTTGTCCAGGCCATCCTCGCCCCGCATCTGACCATCGCTTCAACGTGGTTCGGCTCCTGACTCGGGCGCGTACGCAGCACGACGGACCGACAAGCAGCATTGCGTCACCGCCGTGGCAGCGCGGCCACTCAAGCGAAGATCACGTGCATCCCGCCCTCGGTCAAGATGTCGAGCACCAGGGCGACCAGGTCGTACTGCTCGCCCTCTGGCGCCAGGACGCAGGACAGGTACTCGCGAGCAGTCGCGGCGTCTCGCCAGAGCAAGGTGGCGGGGGCGGTGTAGCCGAAGTATCCGCGCAGACAGTCCACAAGGCCGTCCGGGGAGCTGCCGAAGTAGCCGCCCGGTCCGTTGACGGCCTCGCCGAGTGCCAGGTAGAGACTCGGTTCGTCGGTGATGTGCAGGCCGTCCAGCTCGTATGCGTGTGCGGCCCGCCGGTCCTGGTGCTTGAGCCGACAGCCCCGCTCCCGGACGAGATCGAGCCAGGCCCCACGCTGACGGGTCTCGAGCCTGGCCCAGGCGCCCGCGGCCTCGGGCGGGCCGGCAAGCCAGCGCTCCCAGACGGAGCGGGTGTATCCCGGTACGGGTGCGACGTGTGCGTCGAGTTCCAGGTCGATCAGATCCGTCCCACGGGAGGACGGCTCCCACGCGCGGACTTTGGGGTGCAGCAGTCGGTCGGTGAGTGGCTCGCCCCGGTCGTCCCGGATCTCCAGCCGGGCCTCCTCCAGGTCCAGTGTGCGCCGGGTGCCCGTCGTCAGTGCCCGCCGTAGCCGATCACTCGGGGCGAGACCCAGCAGGACGAGGGGAGGCTCCGCTTGCGAGGACGGCAGGACGCGGGCGAACTCGCGGCAGGAGCCCAGCCAGCGATACCCGTCGTGCAGTCGGACAGGACCCCGGTGTCCCTCCGGCGGACCCTCATAGTCGTCCAGCCCGGTGAGTACGAGACCGTCCGTTCCCGGGTGCTGTCCAAGGCTCTCCGCGTCCTCCAGCAGCCAGGCATCGAGTGTCTCGTCCTCTGGCACCAGCCACACCCGGCTGCCGACCCACCCGCGCACCTCGGCTCCATCCGGAACCCAGCCCAACAGTTCGTACGTTCCGCGCCGGGGCTCCCTGAACAGTCCTTCCGTTTCGGCGCAGACACCCCAGACATGGCCGCTTCCTGTGTCCGTCAGCGTGTACCGTCCCTGCCCCCGATGGTCCCTGTCCACATGCATGGTGGGAATCATGCCCAGGCCAGGTGTAGTCCGGGAAGCTCTTTTCGTGGACGTCAGGATGACTTGGGGCCGGCCGCTTGATGTGGCGGACGGCGCCAGCCGAAACGCTCGGTGAAGCGTGTTGTCGGGGGCTGTGATCAGGCTGTCGGCATGCGTGATCGCGGGCTGCGCGAGGGCTGTTCTGCCCGGCATTGTCGACGGCGGGTAGGTCCTGTCAGGCTCAGGAGTTCGCCCCTGTTTGAGGACGCCGAGTCCGCTTGCATGGTCGGTGGGCCAGAGGGGACGTAGAAGTCTGCGTCGATGACTACTTGGTGGTTGGTGGAGCGCCTGTGGTTCTTGGACTGCTCGGCGGCGCTGTGGTCGCGGGTGGGCATGAGCGTGCCGTCGACGGCTGATACTTGAACGTGTTCAAATTTCGTGCCAGGGTACGGCGCGGGTTCTTGAGCCCACTGGTCGCGCACGCGGCCTGCGGAACCCAATAGGGGTGGACTGTGTCGCGTTGCTGTCGTACTCTGCCGATCTTGCTCGCCATGGCCTTTGCTCTCACGGCCTGCGGCAGGTTTACGGTCATGCCGCCGCCCGAGGGCGAACCGGTCGTGCTGAAACCAGCCGCACTTGCGACCACGTGGACCGATGCCGACGGCGGAACGATCACGCTGAAGAAGAACGGGACGTTCATCGCCGATAAAGTCTGCGTCTCCGTCGGCTGGTACGACAGCCTGACCTGGTCCGGAACAGGCACTTGGGACCAAGGTTCCAACAAGGAGCAAAGCTTCGTCGGTCTGGCCTTCGACGCGGCTCACTCCTTCGATGACGCTCACCCCGAAAAGGGTGAGCGGCGGCCCGATCCCTACGCCGCCCTGAGACAAGGCAAGGTCCTGAAGCTGTGGGTCTCCATCGGTGATCCGGACGACGATTATCCGCACTGCATCCTGACCAGCCCGGCGAGTTGACCCGGCTGCCGCGCATCCGGGTGGGCCGCACATGGTCCGGCATCGCAAAAACGCGGTTCCGGTCCATCGTGTCTTCCTGCCGTGATGTGGGGGATCAGCCCGCGGTTGTGCCGGGGAGGGCCTCGGTGGGCCGGATCGGCGCGGAGCCGAACGAGAGCGCCGAGTCCCGCACCACCGGGCGCGACGGGCACCGCGATCAGACGTGCCCTGCAGGCGAGAGTTGACGTGAGTCGACAGCACCTTGCGACCGCCTGAGGGCGGCTCCGGCCCCGCATGGCGTCGAGCAGCCGCTCATGACTGACTCCGGCCCCTCGGTGCAACAGCGGCGCGGCCCGTACGGCCTGCCGCCTGACCGGACCCGGCTCCAGAGGTGTTTCGCCCGTTAGGCCCTTGACGGCCCGAGCGCCTCGAATGGAAGTAGTCGAAGTAACGGGGGAGATCCGCCGGCCACCGCGAATCCTCCGCACCCGTAAATCATGGAAATTTCATCAGCATTGCAGCGCTCCCGGCCATGGTGGGGACACGACATCGCACAGCCCGCACAACCCAAGGGGGCCCGGGTGACCGAACTGGGATTGGTGGCCAACGCGTCGGCCACAGGGGCGTCCGCCGGATCCTCCGACGCCTCACGCGTGGTTTTCCACGACCTCCACGCCGCGCTGACAGAGGCAGTCCGCCGACGGTTGGCCGGTGTCGGCTCTGGCGTGCGGGGCGGCTACGGCCTGCGGGTACTGGACGCGTTCGAGGCGGACTCCGGCATGTGGTGGACCCGGCTGCTCCATGTCTCGACGGCCTCCGGGCCGGAGACGGACGAGGCGGCCGTCGCGGCGGCCTGCGTCGTGCTCCGCGCGGACCGCCGAACAGGGCACATCCGTGGACGCGGTCGGCTCATGACGCCGAGGGAGACTTTTGCGGCCGCGCTGCCGGGTGTTGCAAGACCTGGCGTGATCTGTACGCGGGCCTCCTCGCCTTGCCGACCCGGGCAAAACGCACCCGGACTCCGGCGACCGGACAGGGGCTTGTTAGGGGCGCTGCGCTCCGGAAAGGTCTTGGTGGCCATGGCTGGACGCAGCGGGAGACGGGGGACGCACGTGATGGTGCTCAGCGGGGCCGAGGAATGGCCGGCGCGCAGTCTGCTGGGGAGGCTGTCTCCCTCGGCGCGGCGGGAACTACTCGACCTGGGGACCCGCGTCCGGTTCGATGCGGATGCAGTGCTGCTGCGGCAGGGGATGAACGACAGGCACGTACTCCTGCTGTCGTCCGGTCTCACGAAGGTCACGGCGGTCGTGGAGAACGGTGAGACCTCGCTCCTGGCTGTCAGGGCCGGCGGCGACACCGTGGGCGAGATGGCCGCCATGGACGGGTCCGCCCCGCGCTCGGCTACCGTCACCGCCTGTGGCCCACTGACCGCCCGGGTGTTGCAGGACGGCGCACTGCGGGAACTGCTGGTGCGCCGCCCGGAGGTCTCCATGGCCCTGACCGCGGTCCTCGCCGACCGGTTGCGCTGGGCCAACCGCAGGCGTCTGGACTTCCGGGGATATCCGGCGAAGGTGCGTTTGGCGCGGGTGCTGGTGGAACTCGCCGCGTCCTACGGAACTCCCCGAGCCGACGGGGTGGTGATCGACATCCGACTGACGCAGCCGGAGCTTGCCACGCTGATCGGAGCCGCGGAGACGACGATCCACAAGGTGCTGCGCGAACTACGGGATGACTGCCTGGTGGAGACGGGCTACCGCGCCACCGTCATCAGGAACCTGTACCGGCTGAGGCGGCTCGCGGACCTGGCGGACGAATGACCGAAGCGGAACAGACGTCAGCCGAGTACCGGCTGCAGGACCACGCTCAGTCCCGCGCTGACGCCCATCACGGCCGTGCACACCACCGCTCCGGTCAGCCAGCGGTACTTGAGAACGGCGACGTGGGCGAGGAACCGCACGGTGTGTGACAACTCCTTTCGATCCGCGGCCTCGTCCGCGGGCCCGACCTCGGCGGGCAGGATGTCGGGACCCGACTCCAGTTGGACGAAGCTGTACCGGTTGGCGGCCCGACCCCGCAGCAATCGGGGACGCAGCACCGCCGCCAGACTCACCGCCCCACCGATCAGGCCGAAGACGAACAGAGCCAGCAGCGTTCCGGCGAACACTCCGGCCGGGCCTCCGTGCTCACAGGCAAGTACGGCCCCACGACTCCATGACCCCGCAGTGCCGGCCAGCCCCGCCTCCACCGCCGCCAGGATGCCGGCCTTCGCGTCCGCGTGCTGGTGGGTCGTCTGCAGTGCGCTGAACATGTACTGCGCGGGGCGGCTGTCGGCTGCCCGGACGCTGGGCGTCATGGACGTCTCCTCCGTCGGCGAGGGTGTGCTGCGTCCAGTTACGGATGACCGCCCCGGCCGAACCAGTCATTTCGGCGGGTTCTTCTGGGGCCTCGTGAGCGGACAAAGACCACGGCATTCCGTATTTCCACAGGGTTCACACCGAGGCGTGGCTGTACGACTTCAGTACCGGCGCCCGCAAGGGGGAGGCGGGCGCCGGCCTGTTGTGGAGCAACACCGGTGATTTGTTGGCGGGTTGGGTGAAATGACGGAACTTCTCCCCGAAGTACGTGTACCGAGAGGTGTCATGGCGACAAACGGTAAGGACGGGCCGGGCGGTGCGGGCGCCTTCTCGCGCAGACTGCTGCTGTCCGTCGACGCGAAGGGATACGGGGGCGCCGACACGGTCAGGCAGCACCAGTTCCAGGAAGCAATCGTGCGGTTGCTGGAACTGGCCGCCGACGCCGCCGGGCTGGACCGCGAGGAATGGCTGACACAGGAGGCCGGGGACTCGCTGTTCGCGGTTCTGCCCGAGGGGACCTCCGAACCTGCCCTGGTCGATGCCTTCATGCGAAGTCTGGAGGCCAGTCTGCGGGCCTTCAACGTCGGGCGGGAGCCGGAGGCGTGGCTGAGGCTCAGGGCAGCCGTCCACTTCGGTGAGACCTCGTTGGCCGCAAACGGCTTCGCCGGCAGCGCCCCGGTCGAGATCGGCCGCATTCGTGACTGCGCGGCGCTGCGCGCCGTCCTGGACCAATTGCCGGAGGCCTCGCTGGCGGTCGGAGTGTCGGCGACCGTCTTCCGTGACGTCGTACAGGGGAAGGCGTACACCACCATCCGGGAGCACGAGTTCCGAGAGGTGTCGGTCAAGGAGAAGGAGTACCGAGGCGCGGCCTGGATCTGGGTTCCGGGCGCCGATGTACGGCAGGTGGACCTGAGTCCTGACCCACTGGAGGGGGAGCCGCGGGACGCGAACCTGGTGCGGAGCAAGGTGAAGGTGAACGACGTGCAGGGGCGCGCGGTCGTGGTGCGTGCGGAGGGTCCTGTGGGAAACCCCATCGAGGCCATCGCTGACATCGGTCGCGTGGCGCGGGATGGAGAAGTGATCGGTGTGGACCTCCGTGCCAGCGGAGGCAATCGGTGACCGCCCGCACCCCTCGCCCGCGCCGAGCCTTCGAGGACGTGATCCGGGCCCGTACGGGGGCGGACTTCGTCGAGCGTGCCTGGCTGTACGACGAGATCGAGCAAGCGATGAGGTCGGACGAGGGCCAGTACGTGCTGGTGACGGGCGAGCCGGGAGCGGGCAAGACCAGCCTGCTCGCCGGTATCGCGCGGGCCCGTCCCGACCGGCTCCGCTATTTTTTCCGACGGGACGGCCGGACCGCGGTCACCGGGGGTGACACCGAGTCGTTCCTGCTGAGCATCGGACACCAACTTGCCCGGGAGCGCCCGGAACTCTTCGAACTGGAACGCCTCACGGTCGCCGTCCAGCAGCACATCGACTCCGTAGCGGCAGAGGGCCGGGTCATCGGCATCAAGATCGACGACTTGAAGGTCTCCCCCTTCCACCGCACCGCCACCCTGGAGGTCGAACAGCGCATCGGCGACGTGGCGGGCACGGTCAACGGCGTCGAGATCGGCACGGCGCATATGGAGCCCCGACTCCTCGACCCCGACAACCTGGCCCACCTGGCGCTGCTCGGACCCGCACAGGTGCTGGCCGAACAGGACCCCGAGGCCAGGATCGTCATCCTGCTCGACGCGCTGGACGAGATAGCCGACGACCACACGACGGAGCCGAGGAAGGGGCTCCTGCACTGGCTGACCCGTTCCCCCGAACTGCCCGCCAACGTCAAAGTGGTCATGACCGCGCGGCCGCACGCCGGGATCCGGCTGTTCCGATCGGCCCGGCAGGAGCGGCTCACCGACGTGGTCATCGACGCCGGTTCACCCCAGGTCGTGAGCGACCTCCACAACTACGCACACCTCGTCCTGGAACGGCCGGCGGTCCTCGCTGCCGAGCGAGCCAGGGACAACCTGCCGGGCAGCACGAAGCGGCATGCCGTCCGCAGGGCCGCCGGAAACTTCCTCTATCTGGCCACCTACGCGCGGGCCCTGATCGACGCCGCCGAGCGACAGGACGACGAGCTGGTCGAGCGGCTGCTCGCCTTCAACGGCGTACCGGGCCAACTGCCAGGTCTGTACGGCTTTTTCGTGGAGCTGGTCCGTGAGGAACTCACGTCGGGACGGAGACCGACGCCAGGCGCCGGCGCCGATGAGCCGGCCGGCAGTTGGGAAGGAGTGGGCCTGCCGATCATCGGCGTACTGACCGTGGCGAGAGAGGCGCTGACGGAGGAACAGCTCGCCGCCATGGCCGGTACCCGCCTGCGGGACAGACCCGCGCGGAAGGTCCTCACGAGCCTGCGCTGGCTCCTGGAACGCCGAAGCGACCGGTTCGCCTTCTTCCACACCTCCATCAGCGAATTCCTCGCCGGGGCGGAAGCCCGTGAGAAGCATCCCGAGTGCTGGGTCGACGAGACCAGGTGGCACGAGCGGATTGCCCGCCGCTACCGGGGCACCGCACCCAACTGGGCGGACGTGGACTGGTCCCAAGTGGACCCCTACGGTCTCTCCCACCTCGCCGTCCACGTCCTGAACTCGGGCCCGAGCGTCTCCGCCGAGGCCGCCGACCTGGTCTGCGCCGGTCTGCGGCGCGCCATCAGAACCACGTTCCAGGCCGAACGCCGCTTCCTCGAACTCGTCGACAGCATCGCCCACCACATCGCCGACACAGCCCCCGTCGCCACCGGGCTGCCCACGATGACGTATCTGGGCGTCGTACGCCATCAGGCGGCGCAGTCGAGCGGTGCTCTGCCGCCGAGAGTGATCGGGCTGCTGGCGCGGGTGGGGCGGGTGAAGGAGGCACTGGAGCACGCGAACGGGATCGGGCCGTCGCTGTGGCGGGTCATGTCCTTCGTGGAGATCTTGCGCTACGCGAGTCCTGGGCCCGACACACCCTCGGTCGACGAGCTGCTGGACATGATCGTCGAGTCCGCGGTGTCGGTTCCGGGCACTGCCGATCGCCTCGGCCACATTCATGCGCGAAGAGCGATCAAGGTGGCCGCACGCCTGCTGGCACCTCACGACGTCGAACGCGCCCTGCGGCTGTGGCAGTACGGACAGGAGACAATGCCGTACGCGAACGGTTCGATGGACGAGCCGGACGAGGTATACCGTGCCGCAGCGGTTGCGGCCGCCGAAAGGGACGTCGACAGAGCTCGCGCACTCATCGACATGATCAGGGGTGAGCGCTGGGCGGACTACCTTGATCTGGCCGAGCGCGCCGACCCCGAGAAAGCTGTCGAGCTGTTGTGGGAGGCCGAGGCGGCACTGGAGAGCGCGGGCCCGACGGTCCGTCTCCTGGGTCTGGCGAGGCTGGCTGCCGTGTGGGCGTCGTACGATCCTGCCACCAGCCGAGCCGTCCTCGCCGAGGTGCGCGCACAGGTCTTCGTGGCAGGAAGAGACGACGGACTGTCCGGACAACTGGTCAAGGCCGCAGACCTGTTGGCGGACGTGGACCGGACCACGGCCCGTTTTCTGCTGGCCCGCCTGGACACGGACGTGCCCGGCGCATCACTCGCCGGCGCTGCGCTCTGGACCCGTTGGGGGTCGCCCGAGCGCGCGCGGGCTCTGCTCGAGCGGCGCCAGGCGAAGACCCGCAGCGACAGGGCGAGGCTCGATGTCATGAAGGCGCTCGGCCAGTCGGACCGAGCGGAGGAATTGCGGCTCGTCGAGCGCATCCATGCGGCGATACCCGGACCCTCCGTCGATCAGCGGGCGAACACAGATCGCAGCAGAGGGCGCGACGACGATCTCGTCGGCGTGGTACAGCGTATGGCCGAGTACGACCTGGCCAGGGCTGCTGAGATGGCCAGGGGAGTCCAGCGGACCGACTGGAGCGACCACTGGAACGACGACTGGTCGCGGGGCGGTGACGCCAGGACTGAGACTGAGGACGCGGCCCGCGAGGTGTATGGGAGCGACCGGTATTCGCTTCTTGCCGGTATCGCCCACGTCCACGTCGCCCGCGGCCAGGCCGCTTCGGCTGCCACGATCCTGGAGGAACTGTTGCGGAGCGTGGCGGACCCCGCACCGCTTCGAGGGGGCGGTGGCAAGGGCCGGTCCTTTGCGAGCGCGGTTCCCGAGTCGAGTGAGCCTCCCGCCAGGAACCACATGGAGGAGGTGAATCTGCTGGGATTCACGGGCCTGTTCAATGCCGACCAGCACTGGGCCGTATATGCCCGAAACCACTTCTTCCGCACACCGGCCGACGTGGTCCGAGCCGTCGATCTGGGTGGACACGGCAGCCTGGCCGGAGTCGTACGCCGGTTCGCGGCGCGGTTGGCGCACCGAGACCTCTCCGGGGCGGCTGCCCTCATGCGCTCGATCGCTGACCCCGCCGAGCGCGCCATCGGCTTCGCCGAACTGCACCGAGTCGCCCACGGCCCCGACCGCAGCGATTCACACCACGGCCCCGATGCGGACGTCTTCTCGAAGGAGATCGATCGAGCGCTCAGCGAACTTCCACGCTACCGGTGGACCGTCGGCGTCGCCGCAGTGCGGGCAAAGGTGGGGGACGAATACGCGCTGGCGTATGTCCGTCCCGATCACCGTGTCCGCTTCGAGTTGGCGGTACGCGCCCTGGGCTGCCGACAACAGGACATGCGGGGCCTCGAAGGGCTGCCTTACCTCCGCCACGCGTTTGGGCGATCCATGGTCATGTGGGCGTCCGCGGTGTACGCCAACGACATGATCGCGGGCAATCGGCCTCACCCGGACTTCGCGGAGCTCCATCTGCGAAACCTCAGCCCCGCACAGGACCTGAACCTGAAAGAGATCGACGCGCCGACGAAGAGCGGGCTGGCCACGTCGGCCTATCAGGAACACCGAATCGCCCGCGAGGTACCCGGCTACCGTGCGACGGCGTCCCGCGTCCGCTTCGACGACCCGGTCTACGACGCTGCCATGGACCTCGTGACTCCGGCGCCCGGAGCGCCTCTCAGCGCCGCCTTCAGCCAACGCATACGGAAGTTGCTCGTCGACGGTCCGGTTCCAGCAGCCGCCGATCTGCTCGTCTTCGCTGCGGAAGCCAGGCCGGAACACGAGCGCGAACTCCGTGAACTTGCCGAAGAGCTCGTCGAGACGGCCGACGACGGCTCCACGCTCGGGGTGGACGCATTGTCCACCTTGGCCACCTCGCCGCTCCTCGGCGACCTGGTGGATCCCGTCGAGATCCTTCGCGAGACCGCCCGCTGCGTATCCCGGTGGCCGGGCGAGGAATGGATCCCCGGCTACATGGTGTTCCGCCTGTTCCCCGTCCTCCTGGAGCGCGCGCCCAGGGACGCGTTGCACAAGTTCTACGAAGCCACTTCGAAGGACTGGTCCTCTGCCATGGCGTTGCTGGAACACGCGCCGGACGCCGTGATCGCCGCCCTGGGCGCCGACGCGGCGGCCACCCTCGGCTCGGCCATCGCTCATGGTCTCGCCTGTACCTCTCCCACGGGTACGGCACCCGACGTCGTGGACGGCGTTCGGCTGGCGCGTCTCGGCGCCACCCGCCCGGCAGACAGGAGACAGGCACGATGACGCGTCCAGTCGACCCTGAGGTGGAGCGGGCACATGCGGACGTCCTGAACCTGTTCCGCAGGAGCACCATCGTGGATCCGGCCGAGCTGGCCACGGTGTGCCGAGTGGCCCGGGACCGGTTCGCGGCGCTGCCGGCCCTCGATCCGGACGATCCGAGCACCTGGTCCTCGTACGAACTGATCACGGCGGACCTGCAGACGCTGCTCGGCTATCTGCGTGAGGCCGGTGTCCCGGACAGTGAGCCGGAGCGATTCCGTTCCCTGCTGATTCGCGCCCTCCGGTACCTGTACGCAGCCGACAGGGCGGAGCCCGGCGCACTCCTGGCGGAGATCGTCCACGAGGGGTGGGCGACAAGGATCGGAAGTTCGCACGCCAGCACCATCGATGCCGCCGAACGACTTGCCGCGTGCCTGCACGCCTGTGGCGACTTGGAACGGGCCCGGCCGGTCTTCGAGAGGATTCTCGAACTGCGGTCGCAGAAGTTCGGTGACAACCATCCCGATACTCTCCTCGCGGCCTGCAACATGGGTGCGTGCCTCATCCGCCTCCAGGACTTCACGGCGGCGTTTCAGCTGAACACCGACACCGTGCAGCGATGTGGGCGACGGCTCGGCAAGGACGATGGGACGACGATCCTGGCCACGCAGAACCTCGCTTTCAGCCTCTCCGGGCTCGGGGAGGCGGAGAGGGCTTTGACGCTGCACCGGGACGTTCACCAGCGGTACAGACGTGTGTCGGGAGAGAACTCCTTGGCAGCGCTCAGTGCTGAGGCGAACATCGCCACCACCCTGCACGGGCTCGGCGACTACGAGGCGGCACGCGCCATCAACGCGCGGCTGCTGCCGAAATTCGAGAGCGCGGCCGGCAAGGACTTCCCGGGCACCAAGAAGACGCGTGAGCGTCTGGAGATGAACCTCCGTGCGCTCGGCCGTGACGAAGAAGCCGACGAAGTCCACGGCGGGATCCCGAAGCTCGCACCCCCTCCGTGACGCACACCACCGGTCTGCCGGAGACCGCGCTTTTGGCAGACCGGTCCGCTCGGGGTGCCGTGCAGCGGACCAAGGCCATGCCGAGGATGCGCGGTGTGCCGTCGAAGCGGGGCGAAGGCGCCGCGGCCGGCGTACACGCGTGGGACGGCGGGCACCGTGCGGGGTCGGGACCGCCGCGACGTCGCCCTGCCGAACAGCGCACTCGCAGAACTGATTGACCAGCGACACCTCGTGATTCCAGGTGCTGCCCTCGACATGCGGCCCGGTCTCATCCCGACGGCGCCACCGGTGGAACGCCAGATGATCCACCGCCGTAGCAGCCCGCCACGACTACTTCCCGCCGCGCGCGGTATGCAGGAACGTGAAGCACGGGGGCACACGGGGGGCAACAGTGCAGCTCAACACCCGAGCCCGACCCAGGATATGGAGCAGGGTCACACCACCAACCCGCCTGCCAAGGCAACGACATGGGTGCACCGTTTGAGGAATCCAGCGCCAAGAACTCCTGGCAAAGGTGGTGAGACCTGAACAAAGGCGGACGTTGTGCACGAGGGTGTCGGGTGGTGGGACGCGGTCAGCCGCGTCATCGCACACGACAAACCCGGCGACGTCGGCGATTCGACCCGGGATACTGGTCGCCCATGGATGAGGTCCAAGTCGTCGTCGCCCATTCCGAGCGCGCGACTCTGCGCGTCGGCGACGTGTTCTTGAAAGTGGACGCCGATCGGGCACGCATCGACGTCGAGGTCGAGGTGATGTCCCTGGCGCCGGTCCCTACCCCGGAGGTCCTGTGGCGCAAGCCGCACGTGCTCGCGATCGCCGCGCTCCCGGGGACGACGCTCGGGCGCCTCGGCGGACCGTCGCACGGGTCGCCGGCGGCGTGGGCCGCGGCGGGCGCCGCCATCCGGAGGCTGCACGACGCGCCGCTGCCGCCCGGGACGGGCCGGGCCGGCCGGAGCATCGCCGCGCTGGCGGCGGAACTCGACGACGAGTGCGAGTTGCTCGAGACGAACGGCGTCCTGCCCGCCGACCTGGTCAGGCGCAACCGCCAGGTCGCCGAGGCCGCGCTGCGGCCGTGGACTCCGGCGTTCACGCACGGCGACCTGCAGATCGCCCACGTCTTCGTCGACGGCGACGAGGTCACGGGCATCATCGACTGGTCCGAGGCGGGCCGGGGTGATGCCCTGTACGACCTCGCCACCTTCACGCTCGGCCACGAGGAGCACCTCGACGACGTCATCGCCGGCTATGGCACCGACATCGACCTCGACGTGATCCAGGCGTGGTGGTCGTTGCGAAGCCTGCTGGTGGTTCGCTGGCTGATCGAGCACGGTTTCGACCCGTTCGCGCCGGGCTGCGAGGTCGACGTGCTGAGATCCCGCATGTGAGGCTGCGCGAGCCGGCTGCTACGAACGCGTTCTGACGCATCGAGCAGGCCGGCTCCTGGGGCGCATCGCCTGCCCTCACCCCTAACAGAGTGCGGTGCGCAGTCGTCGCCGACAGATGACGGCACAGCCGAGGCTGACGAACGCGTGATGGATGTCGTCGCGGATCTTCCAGCGGATGCGCAGGCGCAGGCGGCGGAACCAGTAGGCAGCGCGATGGCTCCTTCCACGGCCGAGCGGTACACGCCCAGGCCGGTGCCGTGTCCGGTGCCGCGCCGGGCGTCAGGAGTCGTTAAAGCCCGTAGACGGTGAGGCAGGGGAGTGGGCGCGGTGGCGCACGGGGAGGAGCCAGCCGTTGTGTTCGCCGGCGACGGCGGCGGCCATCTGTTCGCGCTGGCATGCTACGGGCGGGTCCGGAGGTCCACCATCGCCTCGTGGTTCGGCCAGTTCGACCTTGCCGTGCCGAGTCTTCAAGAGTTTCTCGATGGGCTTGGTCGACGGATCAGGGGGCAGCTCTGACCCGTAGCCGCTGCAGCGGGGCTCCATGAGGCGGTGGGAGCCCCGGTCGGGTGCGCGGCTACCGTGGGTGCACGGCGTAGGTCAGGTGGGTCACCCGCTGCGTCGGCTCCGCGCGGACCGGCTCCAGCCTGACCCTGGAGGCGTCTACGCCGTCGAACAGGCGGGTGCCTGAGCCGAACAGCACGGGTGACAGCGTGATCGAGAACTCGTCGACGAGGCCGGCGTTCACGTACTGCAGGATCGTCGCGCCGCCGCCGGCGATGCGGACGTCGCGGTCGCCGGCGGCGGCGCGGGCCTGGTCGAGGGCGTGCTCGATGCCGTCGTTCACGAAGTGGAACGTGGTGCCGCCAGGTCGCTCCCACGGGTCACGCTTGGTGTGCGTCACGACGAAGACCGGAGTGTGGAAGGGCGCCTCCTCCGGCCATGCTTGCTCGCCGAGGTCGAACATGCGCTTCCCCATGACGCTCGCGCCGGTGCGCTCGAATGTCTCCCGCGCGACGTCGTTGTCGCGCCCTTCCTCGCCGCCCTCGCCGAGCTTCAGGTTCTCTCGGAAGAATCGCAGCGGGAAGATCCACTGCTGCAGCTCCGTCCACTGCGCCATCCAGCGCTGAACGTCAGGGTCGTCCTGCTTATCGGGCGCGAAGAAGTCGTCAACGGGCACGGATTCGGGCGCGATGAACCCGTCCAGCGACATCGACACACTGAAGAACACCTTCCCGGCCATCAGTCCTCCGTCCCCTTCCGAGCGGTGCCGGTGACGTAGGCAGCCAGGCTGCTCAGGGTCTGCCGGCCGCCCTCGATCGCGTGGTACTTCTCGATCGCCTCGTCGCGCAGTTCCTTGGTGGCGAACACCGTGCGCATCACGATCCGGGTTGCCTCGCCGTCCGGCGCGAAGGTCAGGACCGACTCGAAGGCGTTCGGGTCGTCGCGGGACTCGCCGTGCAGCAGCGCGATCCGCTCCGGCGGGGCGATCTGCAGCCAGCGGATCCACTCGGAGTAGTCGGTCCCGTCCGGCCCGTGCAGCACGAAGTCCCACTCCCCGCCCTCGCGGAACTCGAAGGATCGCGTGGTGGTGGTGAACCCCTCCGGACCCCACCACTGCGACAGGTGCCGGACCTCGGTGAACGCCTCGAACACCAGCTCCCGAGGAGCGTCGATGACCCGGGAGATCACGATCTCGCGGTCGGCCGTCGCCGATTCCGCCCGCGCTTCTTGCCTTGCCTCTGCCATCGGTCATTCCTCCTGACGTGTCCGCTTGAGGTCCTGCACGTAGGTGTCCAGCCGGTCGAAACTCTCGTTCCAGAACCGTTCGAATCCGCCGACCCACTCGTGGACCGACCGCAGCCCGCGGGCGTCCAGGCCGTACAGGCGCTGCTTGCCCGCCCCGCGGACCCGCACCAGCCCCACCTCCCGGAGCACCCGCAGGTGCTTGGACGCCCCCGGCTGGGTCATCCCCAGCTGTTGCGCCAACTCGGTCACCGGCCGCTCACCCGCCCGCAGCAGCGCCAGGATGTCCCGGCGCTGCGGTTCGGCGATCGCGTTGAACGCATCCGACGTCGTCGCTGCTCGTGCCATGGCAGAGATCGTATTCCCATATGGGAATACGTCAAGCCGGTCGGGGAATCGGGGCGCGTCCGGACAGCACTGCGCGGGCGGCGGCCTCCGCATCCACGGCGTCGGTCTTGCCGTGCTTGTGGCGGCTGGCGCGGTCCGGCTGATCGACCTCGACGACCTGCACGTTCTCCCGACTCAGTAAGCGCGCCAGGAGTCGCTCGCCCTTCTCGTCGACGTATTGCGCCGCGTCGTCGAGGGCGAGTGCGTCATCGATCCCACGATCGTGACCACCCTTATGCGGCGGCCGCGCGAGCCCGGCGCCCTCTGGGGCCTCACCGCCGGGGAACTCGAGGTCCTGGCCCTCATGGCCGAGGGGCGTTCGAACGTGGCCATCGCCGGAACTCTGTCCATGAGTCCCAAGACGCTGGAGGCCCATGTCCGGCAGATCCTGCAGAAGCTGAACCTGCATCAGTCGCCGGACGACCACCGACGTGTACTCGCTGTCCTGAAGTACCTTCAGGCCGCACACTGAGCCCTGTCCCGCCACCGTGCGAGCAACGCGATGGCGAGGACACCGGGCCATCGCGGTGCTGGCGCGGCAGCAGCCGGCCGCGACGCGAGTTCGGACAGCGCCCGCCAACACGTCCTCGAACGAGGAAGACAGCAGCTCGTTCGCCTGCGGACCACCTCGTACACGGCGAATGACTGTCGACCACACCACCGTCCAGCCAGGGGGCTTTCGGGCGGACTTCAGCGGTCGTAGGCGGCCAGTGCGCGCATGGTCGGCCGGCCGCGCATGAACCTGCCTGCACTCATCAGACGTCCGTGGAATCGGTCATCCGGGGAGCCGGGAGGCGCTCTGCCGGCGGACCGCCGAGATCAGGCCGCCGGGCCGCTCCTCGCGCTGTGGCGGGGCGGTGATCGGGCGGCCGTAGGCGGCAGCGCGTTCGCGCAGGGTGTGGCTGTCGGCATCCCAGCCGTGTCCGGCCAGCCAGTCCACCGGGTCGTCGGGCATCTCCGAGACCCACATGGACGCCGCCGATCCCGCTACGGCGTCCGCGCCGAAGCGCTCGATCACGCCGCGCGAGCCAAGCGTCAGCCCCATCCGACTGCCTGCCGCCGACAGCGCGCTGATCCGGGCCAGCAGCAGCTCCACCGCGTCCTCGGGCAGATAGATCAGCAGTCCTTCGGCGATCCACACGGTCGGCAGCGTCGGGTCGTGCCCTGCGGCGGCCAGCGCGCCCGGCCAGTCCTCACGCAGGTTCACCGCGACGGTGATCCGCTCGCAGCGTGCGACGGCCCGCTCCTGGCGCAGCACCGAAGCCTTGAAGCCCAGAGGCGCGGCGGTGTCGACCTCGAACAGCCGGGTGCCCTCGGGCCAGTCCATCCGGAAGGCCCGGCTGTCCATGCCTGCGCCGAGGAGCACGACCTGCCGGATCCCGGACGTGGAGGCCTGCTGCAACAAGTCGTCGAGGAACTTCGTCCTGATGACGATGGAGAACGACACGGCCAGCCGACGGCGTCGCGCGGCCTCGTCATCGGGCCGCGGCGGCGAGGAGGGCCACAGGCCGCCGGCGGTGGCGAAGGCCTGTGCCAGTGGGTCGCGGAACAGCGCGTTCTCCCGCTCGGTCTCCAGCGCCCGCACCCTGGCCACTCCCACCGCCGTGGCCCACACTCCCGACGGCTGCACCCGCTCCTGCTCATCAGTCACCGCGCCAGCCTAGGTGATCGATTCCAAGGGGCCTGATGAGAGGAGCGAGGTTCATGCGCGGCAGTCATGCGCGCACCGACCGCCTGCGGTCACCAACACCACCGTGAGGCGGAGATCAACAGTCATCCTGTGTGTGCGACCACACGAAGTGGACCGGAGCCTGAGAGGGCATTCTGAGCCGGTATACCCGATTCTCGCAGTTGGCTTGGGTCAGGCACCGTCCTGGCGGTCACGTGGCCCTTCGGCGGCTTCTACAGTGTCCCGAGGTAAAGGGGGGCGGGGGCGGTAGATCAGAAGGGCTGACTCAAGGACGTGGTGCGGATCGAGCGATTGGCGGACCTGAAGCCCGTCCACCAGCGTCAGGCAGCCGTCCTGGCCCTGTGGCGGTGGCGCGCGCCGATACTCGCGTTCGAATTGGATGCAGAGTGGGGCGTCGACCAGTCCGTGCTGGAGTCGCTGTTCCGACTGGCAGCATCACCCGCTGGTGAACAATCGGATCTCGCATACCGGCGAGCAATCGCCGAGCTGTGCACGGCCCCGCTCTTCACGTCTGAAGTCGACCCGGACACGGTCCAGCTCTTCCAGCTGGAGGCCATCAGCAACCTGCTGGCCTTCGGCGAGCTGCTGGACAAGCCTGGCGTGGACGACGTCGAGCGAGTGGTCGAAGCCTCGGCCGGCCTGGCGAACTACCTCGACGGTCTCGTCGAGGGCTCCTTCCACTCTCACCCCGCGGAGGAAGCCCACCGCCAGTACCTCGTCGACCTGGCGGATCGGGCGAGCGAGGGCTATTTCGCGTCGCGCCACTTCGCTGTCGAGACCGCCTGCCACGGCGCTCTCGGAGTTCTCCCCGATTCCGCAGGGCTGCTCGACTCGTCCAAGGGTTGCGAGTTGCTCGCGCTCTGCGAGGACTTCGGCGAAGAACTCGTCGCAACGATGCAGTGGCTCCGCATGACGGGTCACTAGCGATTGCGTTGTGGCAGCCGTGACGGACAGGTGGCCTGGAACGGAGGGCTGCTACCGGCGGCGCTGGATGAACAGGCCCGGTTCGGTCTCGGCGAGGACGCTCAGGCTGACCAGGCGCTTGAGCTTGTGCCGGGTGCTCTCGATGTTCTTCGGCTTGAGCGGGAGGTCCAGGGCCTGGCACAGGTCGCGGGCACGCATCGGTCCAGCAGCGTCGGCGAAGACTTCGAGGATCTGCTGGTAGGCCGGGTGGGCTGGTAGGCCGGGAGGCTCCTCGGCTGGCTCAGCGGTCGCCGGCGGGAGGGCGAGGAGCGTCTTACGGGTCACCGCCAGGCTCTCGATCTCCTCGTCGAGTTCACGCAGGCGCGCGGCGAGCTCGTCCATCTGCGCGCGGATCTGCGCTGTATCGCTGGCGAGCTCGCGTTCACGCGCGTCGATCCGCTCCAGAAGTGGCGTGACTTGGTCGTCCATGCGGTCACCCGCGCAGGTGGGCGTGGTCTGGCCAGTGAGGCGGCGCGCTATTACGTCGATCATGGCCCAGCGCACCCTGGACTCCGCGGACTTCGGCCTGCTCCCGTAGTCCCGCACGAGCCGCCGAAACAGCATGAGGATGCCGAGAGTCTGCTCCACGATCCACCTCTTGGCCTGCGGGACGAAGCCGACTCCCGTGTCGGCTGGGTTGCGTTCGGCGATCTCGACATCGATGCCGACCGTGGTGCCGTGCTCGACGACGGTCTTCTTGAAGCCCTGGTCCACCAGCGCCTTCTTGATGGTTGCGATGGGGGCGACCTGGCCGAGGAGCGCGATACCGAAAGCGTTGTCGTGGGCGCTGGCGGCCAGCACGGTTACGGCGGTGACCAGGCCGAGGACGTCCACCGCCAGCCCGCGCTTGCGGCCCGGCACTTTTTGGCCGCGTCCTCCCAGTCGTGGTGGCGGGCACGTTTACCGCCGCGCGGACGCTCTGTGTGTCGATCACGACCAGGCTCGGGTCCTCCGACCGCCCGGCCTTCTCGCGGACCTGCCAGCGCAGCAAGTCGTTGATCTTCACGTCCGTGCCGTCGTCGCGCCAGGCCGCGAAGTAGTAGTAGACGGCCGACTTCGGCGGCAGGTCGTGCGGGAGGTAGTCCCACTGGCAGCCGGTCCTGCCCTGGTACAGGATCGCGTTGACGATCTCCCGCATCTCGTACCGACCCTGATGCCCAGTCGGAGACGGGTGGTCGGCTTTCCACGCCGACATCACCGGCTCGATCAGCGCCCACCGGCTCATCGGACAGGTCGCTCTTGTAAGGCTTGCGGTCACTCACCCAGACAGCCCAACAGGACCAAGCAGTCCGACCGGCCAGAAACGACCAAACCCACACGATCAGGCGACCACAAGACCGTCATACCGGCTGAGAACGACCTCTGAGAACGGACAACGCTTGTAGGCGATTTCGGGGAGCGGTCTGGGTCTTTAACCCTGTGAACGTTGCTGAGAACTGGCAGCAGGCAGTTGCGTCGGCACCTGAGTGACGTCAAGCAAACGTTGACCGTAGGCTCTCGGCGAAAGGCGGGTGCAGTGGACATCACCGTGCAGTGGATCAAGACGTCTTGGACGAAGCAGTCTCGGGGCGGGGAGGCCGCCGCCCGCAGCAGGGCGGTTTCAAAGTCTTTTCGATCAACGATCCGTGCTGGTCACGGCATCGTGACGAGGGGGTGGCGGGCCGTCACGCACACCAGGAAGCTCCGGTTGATGCCGGTGACCTACCAAGTCGCCTGCATCGACCGGCGCTTCGACGTGTCGTCAGTCCGCCACGGTGTGTCTGGTCAAGTCGACCTCGCGTCGGCATCGCGCGGTCGGCGACCAGCCATCGGGACTGGCGAATGTGCGGGGCCCGGTCCTTCTCGGCGATCGGACAGCGGGCGCGAAACGCTCCGCAGGACACCCTGGCCCGGTTCGGCGCCCCGGACCGTGTCCGTCGTCACCGTTCGCACCGCCCCGAGCACCGCGACGATCGGATGCACGCGTGGGGCTTCTACTCCCCAGGGCCTCCGGTCAGGAGTACACGGTCTTTCCCAGCGAATACGCGACCTCGCCGCCCTTCACGACGTACGCGCGCAGGGTCAGCGGGGTGTCTTCGGCGATGTCACCCGATGTGCAGTCGGTGTACGGAGAGTTGTGCCCGGCGGTCGTGGCTTGCCGGAAGGTGCCGTTCAGATGGGCCTCGATCCCGTAACCGTCGGCCAGACCGTCCCACGCACAAACGGTGTCTCCAGTTCCGGGACCGTAGACACCGTGGGGGTCCGCGTACCAATCCACCGACCCTGCGAGCACTCCGTCGTTGTAGACGTTGATCGTGTAGTCGCCGTTGGAGAAAGACTGGTAACTGAAGGTGAAAGAGGGAGCGGCGGAAGCGGGTCCGGCGTTCGTCAGCGTCATGCCGGCTGCGAGAGCGAGTGTTCCGGCGAGTGCGCCGAGCCTTGCTGTTGTGCGAGCCATTTCGAGTGTTCCCCTCCGAGATGCCCTGCGTGAAAGGCACAGTCTGCGGCCCTGTCGTGATCTTGTCAACGACGTTCATAGCTGCCATACGGGCTGCTCAGAGGCTCGTACTGCGGCGGGAGTTGGGGCTGGGGTTGGGGGCAGCGTGGTTTCCAAGTGCCCGACTGTTCACGCGTCCGTGCTGGTCAGCGGAGTCCCAGGAGAGCCTCCGCCCGCAGGAACGCCGCGCCGGTCGGCTTCTCGTCGCCTCAGATGCCCTCTGGCTTCGCCCACTTCGTGTCAGAGCAGGATGGCTTCGAGCCGCGTTCGAGCCAGAAAGACCTTCGCGAGATCGGCGTCAGCCTGCGGGACGAGCGCGAGCGGCTCCGAGTGCTCTCGGTGTGGCCCACACGCGTTGTCGGTGAGAACCCGTTCGATCGTGATGCTGCGAGCGGCGAACCAGCGGTGGCCACAGTGCGGAGGCCGACGCAGGGTGGCGGCGGTCTCGTCGGGCAGGCCTTCGGTATAGGCGAGGTGGATGTGGCCGTCCGGGGCGGTGTGCAGGTAGGCGTCGCTCAAGAGACTGGTGTCCGCCGCGAGGCAGGAACGAAAGACAATCCTGCGTGCCTGATTCTGCGACGCGGCGGTCGTGCCCGCATCGCCAGTGCTGTGCCCAGACAGCTGATGTGGTCACCCGCTCGGCGACATAGGTGGCCCTGGCCGGGTTCCGCCTGGGCGTTCTCCGGGTTGGGAAGGGCGGCGGATCGGGAGCACGGCGAAACCGGATAGGAGTCAGGTGGCGACTCACTCCGTGCTTTTCACGAATCCTTCCTGCACAAGCTGGACTGTCCTCGCCATGGCATTTCTGTTCACTACAACTCCGGGAAGAAGTTGACTATTTCCCCATCCGTGTGCCTTCGCCGTTGCTCCGCACAGCTCAACTTTCACACCGCGCTGGACGAGGTCGGCAATCATCTGCCTGTAAGGATTCCCCTCGGTGATCTTTCGCTCAACATTATATGCGGCATCATTCAGCACTACATGGCCCGCATTTGTGTGAAAGATGGCGATGATTTCTGACTCGGCGTTCCATTCGGTCACGTCATCCGTGATGAGACGCAAATGGGAAATGGAAGCCGGTAGATCCCCCTCGAAAGTCAGTGATGGAACGCTGAAAACCGTGTTTACATTTGCCAGTTCGACCGGAATGTCGATGTGCAGCTCGTTTCCAGTCCCGCTCATTCTCTTTCCTTCCCGGGGTGGCAACAGAGCCGTTACTGTTCGTTCTCATAATGAGACAACAAGTCCCGCCTGATCACATCAGCGGTCCCGCTGCCAGGGGAGTGGCGACCAGCGCTGAAGCTGCAGAGCATGGACGCCAGGCTCACCATCCGAGCCGAGCGGAGTGTGACGTATCGATTGCGGACGGACAACGCGAAGGCGCGCCTTCAAACAGCTCGCGCCTAGTGGGAATGCGACGCTGACCACCGTTCCGGCCGGGGCGGCCCCGGCCGGCGAGGAATGTGCGACTTCAAGGGGACGTCGCCACAATGGCTCTCAGTTCTACATCGATGTCCCCTCGGGTCCGTTCTACGGCTTCAACCGGCCTGGGGCGACCGTCTCGCAGGGACTGATCGACGACTGGTGGCGACCGGGCATGATGGGCAGCGCCCGCGCACTACGAGTGCATCAGGGTGTTCTCTGAGACCGACTTCACCGAGGATCTCAAGCAGATCGATATTCCCGTCCTCGTCGCGCACGGCACCGACGATCAGGTCGTCCCCTACGACGACTCCGCGGGGTCGTCCACTAGCGACTGACCGTCCCGGTGTCAGTCGCTAGCGCGCCACACGAGACTCCTCGACACGTGCAGCACCTATTCCGTTCCGCGGCGCCGTTGTCTAGCAGGGCACGGCTCACGAAGGTTGCCGTGTCCCGGTGGCGGTGCGGCAGCCGAGGAATGCATGCTTGGGGCGTTGCTCGGCGGTTCCGTCATGTCGAGGCATAGCCGCTTCAGTTGATGAGTCGGACGAGTGCAGCTCGGGATGGTGGAGCCCAGCTCGTCAGACGGTTTGTGCGGATTCAGGCAAGGGTGATGCGGTGTATGTCTTTGCCCGTGCGGGCTTGTTGCACAGATCCGGCGCCCCGGCTGGCAGCAGCACATTTCGTTCGCCCTCCGCCGCGGAGGTGCGGCATGCACCTCCGGCTTCTCTTCGAGGCTGGCCTCAACGGGTCCACCCTGGCGCGGACCTCGCAGCGGATCGAGTCCGAGATGGCCGTGCCGGCGAGGCGTTCATGACTCGGCGCGAGGCCCTTCGGCGGCGTCCATGGGACCTGGATGGTCTGCACAAGCACTACTAGCTGCTCGCATCACCACCGTCCCCGCCGAACCGTTCAGCCCTCGGGGGTATTGACAGCGCGCCTGAGGTGTAGCAATTCACCGATGCGCGATTCCCCGCGATGGGTCACAATGAACGCGGGACCGAATGGCGGACAGTGCCTCTAGGAGCAGGAGCCTTAAGCCGGGCGCGTCACTTGAGTGATGCCGCTCGGTGTCCGACGACCCCGGCCCAGGAAGGGACGTCTAGTAACCCTGCCGGAATGCATTCGGACGGCATTCACTGTACCGAATAGGTATCCCGCAAAGCGTGCCTTACCGCGTGAGGAGTTCCAGGTGGAAATCAACAGAACTGATACGGCAGTTGTGTTCATTGACCCACAGAACGATGTGCTCAGCGAGAGCGGGGTCAATTGGGACGCAGTGGGAGCGAGCGTCACAGAGAACGGAACCGTCGAGAATATGGAGAGAATATTCGAGGCGGCGAAGACGGGTGAATATGAGGTGTTCATCTCGCCTCATTACTTTTATCCGACCGATAGCGGATGGCGAATGAACGGGCCCCTCGAGACGAGCGAGCTCGAGACGCACACGTTCGCGCGCGCGGGGCAGCTCGATCTGACCGGGTTTCGAGGCTCCGGGGCAGACTGGGTGGACCGCTTCAAGCCCTACATCGAAGACGGCAAAACGGTGGTCGCGAGCCCACACAAGGTATTCGGACCCGAAACCAACGACCTGGTGCTGCAATTGCGCAAGCGGGGGATGCAAAGGATCATTCTCGGGGGGATGCTCGCGAACATGTGCGTCGAGTCCCATATGCGGCACCTGATCGAAGAGGGGTTCGAGGTCGCCGTGGTGAGGGATGCCACTGCTGGCCCCCGGCATCCGGTCTGGGGTGACGGCTACGAGGCGGCGATTATTAATTACCGCTTCTTCGCCCACGAGTTGCTGTCGACTGACGAAGTGCTCGATCGAATGAACTGAGGAACCCGCAGCCGGAAGCGGTGCTCGCGACCCTCCGACATTCCTGCTTCCCAGGCGTCATTCGGCAGTTGGTCTGCTGAGCAGGGACGTGGTGCAGACACGTGTAGTCGGCTGTAGCCGGCGCTCGGAACGAAGTGCAGCGGTACGAGCGCATACGAGCGGATGGGCCAGCGTGAGAGGGGACGCTGTGGAGTTCCAACATACCGTGGAGCTTGTCAGCCGAGCCGTTGACGCTGCGGGCGTAGTCGTCATAGTCGTGGGGACGCTGTGGGCGACTCTTCTCGCGGCCGTCCGGCTCAGGCGTCGGCAGGCAGGTGTGTACCGTGGCTATCGCCGTCGCGTCGGGCGGTCGATCTTGCTTGGGCTGGAGTTCCTCGTAGCTGGCGATATCATTCGTACAGTTGCTGTCTCACCGACATTCACGAGTGTCGGAGTGCTGGCCGTGATCGTAGCCATCCGTACCTTTCTCAGCATTTCTCTCGAGCTCGAGATCACCGGGCGGTGGCCATGGCAGAAGTCGGTGGCCGAGACAGACGACTGAGCCCGCGCTACACCATCAGCCAGTGCGACCATGCCTCCTGCTGTGAACTCGGCACCCGGTCAGTGGTCTGTGCGTGTCTGAGTTGCGTGGTCGTGGTTCTGGTGGCAGCGGCGGGAGACGGCACGGTGGGCTCGGTGGATAGGGCAGCGACGTGTTCAGGATCCTGCCGGAAGTATGTCTTGGCGAGGGCAGTGTGGCCTGCGCTCTGGCTGAATTCTCGCCAGGCGAAGGGGTGTTCGGCGGCCACGGTCGGCCGTTCGCCGAGCTTTCCCTGGACCAGGCAGTGGCCGATGCGCTGGAGTTGCTGTTCGAGCCACTCTCTGGAGGCGAGGAGGCCGTAGGCCGTGCCGCTTGGACGGTCCCACCTCAGGTACTGCACCTGAAGGTGCCCGTCGGCGTCTACCAGGGGTCGCCCGAGGGGCCGCGCTTCTCGGCACCTGATGTGCTCAGCGAGGCGCACTCAGTCACATCTGAACAGGGAGGAGGCCGTGCTCAACTGGCCAACTGAACGGCGCGCTCGATGCCACACGAGACGAGCAGAGCAGCAGAGCAGAGCCGCGCCGGACCGGGCTGGACGCCATGCGGGCACTGTGCGCGCACGGTGAGCGTGCACGCGGGACGCCGACTCAGCGCACGGTCAGCGTTCCCTTCATGTTGGGGTGGAACGTGCAGATGAAGGCGTAACTGCCGGCCTTGGACGGCGCGGTGAAGGACACCGACTTGCCGCTGGCGATGCTCCCGGTGTCGAAGGCCCCGCCTTCCGACGCGGTGACGGTGTGCGCGGCGGAGTCCTCGTTGACCACGGTGACCTTCTCGCCCGCCTTCACTGTCGACGTGGCCGGGCTGAAGGCAAAGTTCTTTATCGTGATGCGTGCCGTGTCGGCATTCGTGGAGGCGGAAGTGGCGGCCGATTGAGCTGGGCTTGACGTGCTCGACGGTGCTCCGCCCCCCGAGTTGGAGCAGGCGGTGGTGGACGACAGGGCTGCGACGGCGGCGAGTACCAGGGGAACGGCGCTTCGGCGGCGGGTTGAGGATGACATCGGAGCGGCCTTTCGGGAGAGAGGACGGGATGACGTCAGGCGCGCTTGGGCGGCCTCGTCGACCACGAAGGCGGCGGTCTCCCCGGAGGTCGAAGCGGGGGCCGGGGCCGTGCCAGGCAGCCTGAGTCTCTTCAGCGAGAGCGTGTTGAGCGCGGCGATGAAGCTGGAGTCGGACATGGAGGGGGCGGCGATCTTCGGGCGCAGGACCAGGCTGAAGGCCGGTTCGACCACGTCGGCGGCGATGGGTAGCGCGAAGGCGTTGTGGCCGCTGCCCTCAAGCCTTCCGACTACCGCGAAGACGCCTCATGGCGAACGCACTGCCGCCGCCCAGGAGGACCAGCATGGCCCCGGCCGCGATCGGTGCGGGTGCCGAGCTTGTGGCGCTGCCACCTACGCCGGCTTTGACCCTCCCATGAGGAGTGGGAGGGACCCTCATCGTCGGTGTGGCGGACGGCATCGCCGGCGGCATCATGGTGCACGTCATTGTCATGGTGGAGCGCGTTGGCATGGCTGATGGCATCGTCATGGTGCAAGGCATTGCCATGGACGGCATTGTCATGGCTGATGGCATCGACATGGTGCACGTCATCGACATCATGGTGGCGGAGGATCGCTGCATGGTGCAGCTCGGTGAAACGCTGGGGGTGGCCGCCGGGGCCGGCCGCGCGTTGGCCGGCGCGGCGAGAGCGGTCAGGGAGATCGTGGCGGCGGTGAGGACAGCGGCGGCTATGCGATGAGAGTGCATGGTTCTCTCCTCGGCCGGACGCGGCCTCGGTGACCGCGTGGGGGATCCGACATACAGAGATGAAAGCGCCGTGCCGATGTGCCTCGCGACGCGAACCGATCCCCTCCCATCACCGGATGCAGCCGAGCCACGGCCCGATCGAGCTGTTTTCCCAAGTCGTTGGGCATGCCTGTGCCGTCACAAACCGAGGTTGCGTGGTCCGCCTTCTGGGTGATGGTCGGAGCGCGGCCAGGGTGTGGTGCATCGGGGCATTACGTGCACGGGGCCCCAGCCCCAGGAAGGCCGACTTGCCGGCGGACGCCCTTTCGGCTGCCGTAGGCGGTCTGCGCCCTGCGAACCAGAGAGGTTGCGGATGTCTTCGCCCGCAGTGTTGTGGGTGACCGCCGCGGCAAGCAGAAGGCGCTGTTCCCAGGTGGCCAGGGAGCCGACGACCACGTGCTAAGCGCTTGTCCTGTGCGACCTGCGCCGGCGGTTAGCGCACCATGGGCGCTGCGAGTCATCGGCCATGGCACCGGTCCAGAGGTATCGGCGGTACTTCTCGCCTGCGCGGTCGGAGCCGTAGCCGCGGCGGGACTCCAGCCGCCACGCAGTGTGCTCGAACTCCTCGAAGCAGGTGCCGAACGTGTCGTCGTCGATGAACGGCACGCGGGCTACTCGTTGGGAGCGAGACGGGTGAGCTTCGCGCGCGGGGCGCGTACGAACGACTCGCCGTCGAGGACGTTCTGCACCTGCGCCAGGCCCTCGGGTTCCGTGACGGTGTAGCCCTGCACGACGCTATCCCCGGTCACGACGTCCTCATACAGCGGCACGGCGGACCAGCGCTTCGGGGCCCTGGTCACCACCTACGTGCCGCTCCTCGCGGTGTGCGGCCCCGTCCTGACCGGCTTCACTTCCACCCGCCCCCGCAGCCTGCGCGGGGCACCCGCAGCCGTCAGTGGCCCGCGTCCGCTCCCCGCACCACAGCGACCGGACAGCGCCCGTGATGCAGCAGCGCCTGACTGACCGACCCCAGCAGCAGCCCCGCGAACCCACCGCGCCCCCGTGCACCGACCACCACCAGCTGTGCGGACCGGCTCGCCTCAATCAGTGTCTCCCGCGTCCGACCGTGCACCACCCGATGCTCCACCACCACATCCGGATACCGCTCCCGGTGCCCGGCGAGCGCCTCGGACAGCAGGCGCTCCTCCTCCCCGGACAGCGCACCCGCCGGGTTCGCGTACGGTTCGGACGCCTCCTGCGGCGCAGGCATCGGCGCGTTCCACGTGGTCCAGGCATGCAGCGCGACAAGGGGCGCCCTGCGCAGCGCCGCCTCGGCGAAGGCGAACTCCACCGCCCGCTCGCCCGCGGCCGAGCCGTCCACACCCACCACGATCGGACCGTCCGCACTCGTCTGCTCGCGCACGACCAGTACCGGGCACCGGGCGTGCGCCGCCAGATGCACCGCCGTCGATCCGACCAGCAGCCCGACGAACCCACCCATGCCCCGGGAACCGACCACGACCAACTCGGCCGCGCGCGACTGCGCCTCCAGGACCGTCAGCGGCTCACCCGTGACCACGGCATGACCGACGTCCACGTCCGGTGCCGTCTCCCGCGCACGCGCAACGGCCTCCGCCACAAGACGCTCCACCATGTTGCGGATCCCGCCCTCCGGAGGACCCAGCGGCGACGGACCCAACGGCACATGCATCGCCGGCCACAGGAACGCGTGCACCACCCGAAGCCCTGCCCCACGCAGCCGTGCCTCCCCAGCCGCCGTCTCGACAGCGGCAAGGCTCGACGCCGACCCGTCCACACCGACGACCACCAGACCGCTCATCGTGCCTCCCAAGCCCAGACGTACCTCCGCTACCACTCCCAGCTTCAGCCCGGCCACATCCCGCCGCTACAGGACCGATGAGCCCTCACAGGCGCCATTCGGTCCGCTTCCCCGACGGCGTCCACGTCACCGAAGCCAAGGCGGCGTCCGGCTGCGACTGCCAGAGCCGACCCCCGCGCTGCACGGCCGCGCGCCTGCGGCGGCCATGCAGCGCCGCGACTCGTGAGGAGTCAGGAGGGCATGCCCAGTGAGCTGGGATCCGGGTCGTCCAGCGCCGCATGCCGTGGCTGGTGCTCCGGGTGAATCGTGATGCGTTCCACGGCACATGAGGGGCGTGTACCAGCGCGTGTGCGTATACAGGCGACCGCTCGCGTAGCAAGTAGCCCGCCCCGTCTGGGCGTTACAGGAGCCGGGCTACGGCCGAGGACCCTAGCCGGGCGTGGGAGGACGGGCCGTGAGCAGTCACGCACCAGCAGCTTCGGCATCGTCGCCGTCGACGGCGGGTGCGGGCGTGGGTGCGCGACGGCCGGTAGCCAGTGACTCTACGATCCGCGGGGGGACAGATGCCGGCGGAGAAGGCCGCGAAGGCGGCACGCGGGCAGCAGCCGAAGGCGAGGGCGGTGGCGGGGTGTCGAAGGTGCTGACGCGCGGTAGAACGTAGGGGTGAGGGACGGGAACATCCCTGGTGAGGGTGCGCGGCCGCAACGTCTGGTGGGGCCGGGGATCGATTACGGGGCGTTGTTCGCGGTTACCCCCAGCCCTTACATGGTGCTTCGCCCGGACCTGGTGATCGCTGACGTCAACGAGGCGGCTTGCCGGGTGACCGGGCGTGCGCGGGAGGATCTGCTCGGGCGGTACCTGTTCGACGCCTTTCCCGAGAATCCGGCGGACCCGGACGCTGAGGGAGTGCGGAATCTGCGTGACTCCCTGCGGTGGGTGGTGCGCTCGAGACAGCCGGACACGATGGCGCCGCAGAAGTACGACATTCCCAGGGCCGACCGGCCCGGCGTGTTCGAGGAGCGGTGGTGGTCCGTGATCAACACTCCGGTACTCGGGCCGGATGGGCAGGTGGCGTGGATCATTCACCGGGGGGAGGACGTGACCGAGTTCATCCGGTCCCGTTGTGGTGGGCGAGAAGGCGCTGCGCCAGGCGACGCGGAGGCGATGGAGGTCGAGCTGTACGCGCGGGCGCGTGAACTCGAGCGGCTGAACGAGGAACTGCGCCGAGCTCACGCCCGGGAGCGTGAGGTCGCCGTCACGCTGCAGGAGGCCATGCTCCGCTCACCGCATTTGGCCCGGCACCAGGACATCGCGGTGCGCTACCTGCCCGCCGCCGGGTCGCTGAACGTGTGCGGCGACTGGTACGAGGTGGTCGACCTGCCCGAGAGCAGGTTCGCGGTCGCGGTCGGCGACGTCGTCGGCCACGGCCTGGAAGCCGCCGCCGTGATGGGCATGCTGCGCAGTGCACTGTCCGCCTGCATCCGGACCGTCCACAACCCTGCCAGTGCCCTGGACGTACTGGGCCCCTACGCACGCGATGTAGAAGGGGCGCTGGCCACCACCGTCGTCCAAGCGGTCATCGACCCTCGCGCCCGCCGCATCACCTACAGCTGTGCCGGCCACCCGCCCCCCGTCCTGCTCCACGAGGACGGCACCTGCGACCTGCTCGACCAGGCCACCGACCCGCCGCTGGCGGCCCGTCTCGAACATGTCCCCCGTCCCCAGGCCAGTCTGCTCTACACCCCCGCCGACACCCTCGTGCTCTACACCGACGGCCTGATCGAGCGTCGTGGCGAGGACATCGACGCCGGGCTGCGACGCCTCACCGACGCGCTCGCCCTCCATCCTCGCTACAGCCCTGAACGCCTCGCCGACGCTCTGCTCGCGCGCCTGGGCGTCAGCAGCGGCGCCCGCGACGACATCGCCCTGATCGTCCTCCGGCTATGAGCCGCTCTCCAGCATGTGAGCGCTGCGGTGGCGAACGTCGCCGACTGAGACGCCCATGGTCAGCCTGCCTGCCTGCCGGCCGCTCTGCCGCTTTGACCGGAGGACCGTCGGCGTGGGCACAGGGCCCGTGTGCGCGGCAGTGGGTCCACCCGGCGTGGAGCGGGGCGACGCCAGGGCCGTTGCTGCCGAGCGGGCACGAGATGCCTGCGTCCTCGTGGTCGAGCTGGAGGCCCGGCGGCCGCAGGCGAGACACATCACCACTGCGTCATGATCGACGAGAGCGGTCGTCGGCTGCAGTCGCGACGCGTCGCCGACGACGAGCCCGAACTCCTCGAACTCCTCACTGACGTCCCGAGGCCTGGGAGAAGTGGTGACCTGGGGAATCGACCTGGCCGACGGCGGAGTCGCCCTGGCTAAGGCGGTCCCTCTCAACCACGACCAGCCGGTGTACTCGCTGGGGGAGTGGGCCATCCAGGTCTCGATCGCCGGGGCTCCCCGGTGGGTCTTGCCCTCGTCGGTCACGGTGGCGTCCGGGTGGAAGGCGCTGAGTGCGGTCGCGGTTATGTCCCGATGCTCTTTGGGCGAGGCCCTGGCTGCGCACCGGGACGAGGGAAAAGTCCGAGGTGGGGGACCGGATACGCTCAGGGTGTGATCGAGAATCTTCCTCCTTGTCCGAAGTGCTCGTGCGAGTACACCTACGAGATGAACGTCATGGTGGTGTGCCCCGAGTGCGGCCATGAATGGGTTCCCGCCGAGGCCGGTACCGAGGGTGGCGGCCTGGCGGGGGAGCGTGTCGTCAGGGACTCCGTCGGCAATGTGCTGCACGACGGTGATTCCGTGGTGGTGGTGAAGGCGCTGAAGGTCAAGGGCAGTCCCTCGGCGATCAGGGCCGGGACCAAGGTGCGCAACATTCGGCTGGTCGACGGGGTCGGCGGGCACGACATCGACTGCAAGGTCGACGGTTTCGGGGCGATGCAGCTGAAATCGAGCGTCGTCAAGAAGGCCTGATCCCGCCGCCCCGGTCCGGTCCGGGGCGAGGAGGACCGGGTGGCAGTCTGATGCACAATTGCAAAATTTCGCAATTGGTAAGATGCTGTATTGACTGTGCTCGCAGGTAGCCGCGGGCTGTTGCGTTCGCCCCTCGTGGGGGCCTGTAGGGAAAGCCGAGGGGTCGTGTCCGTTCCGCTGTACCAGGCCAAGGCCGAGTTCTTCAGGATGTTGGGGCATCCCGTGCGGATACGGGTGCTGGAGCTGCTGCAGGATGGGCCGATGCCGGTGCGGGACCTGCTGGCCGCCATTGAGGTGGAAGCCTCCGGCCTGTCCCAGCAGCTGGCGGTGTTGCGCCGCTCCGGGATCGTCACCGCTGCGCGGGAAGGCTCGACGGTCGTCTATGAGCTGGCCGGCGGGGACGTAGCCGACCTGATGAGGGCCGCGCGGCGGATCCTGACCCAGATGCTGGCCGGGCAGGGCGAGCTGCTGGCCCAGCTGCGGGAAACCGAGGTCGCCGCGCGATGACCACCGCGTTCAGCCGGATGTGGGGCCGGATCGGGCCGCTGCTGCCCGGGCGCGCCGACCTCACCGGGCTACGACGTGATCCGCGCCGGGATCTGCTCGCCGGGCTGACCGTGGCGATCGTCGCGCTGCCACTCGCCCTCGGCTTCGGCATCACCTCCGGGCTGGGTGCCGAAGCGGGCCTGGCGACCGCCGTGGTCGCGGGCGCGCTCGCCGCGGTCTTCGGCGGCTCGAACCTGCAGGTGTCCGGTCCGACGGGCGCCATGACGGTCGTCCTGGTGCCGATCGTCGGCAAATACGGGCCGGGCGGGGTTCTCACCGTCGGCCTGATGGCGGGCCTCATGCTCGTCGCCCTGGCCGCGCTGCGGGCCGGCCGCTACATGCAGTACGTGCCCGCCCCGGTGGTCGAGGGCTTCACCCTCGGCATCGCCTGTGTGATCGGCCTGCAGCAGATCCCGAACGCGCTCGGCGTGCCCAAGCCCGAGGGCGACCGGGTACTGGTGGTGGCCTGGCGGGCGTTCGAGGAATTCGCCACGTCCCCGAACTGGACGGCCGTCGGCTTCGCAGTCGCGGTGGCCGCGGTCATGCTGGTCGGGGCCAGGTGGCGGCCGACCGTGCCGTTCTCGATCGTCGCCGTGATCGCCGCGACGGCCGTGGCCCAGTTGGCACAGCTGGACGCAGCGAAGCCGATTGGTGACCTGCCGGCCGGGCTGCCCATACCGTCGCTGTCCTTCCTCGGCCTCGGCTCGCTGGGCGCCCTGCTCGCCCCCGCTGTCGCGGTCGCCGCCCTGGCCGCCCTGGAGTCGCTGCTGTCGGCATCGGTCGCCGACGGCATGACGGTCGGTCAGCGCCACGATCCGGACCGGGAGTTGTTCGGGCAGGGGATCGCGAACATGGCCGCCCCCCTCTTCGGGGGCGTCCCGGCCACCGGCGCGATCGCCCGCACCGCGGTCAACGTCCGCACCGGCGCGAGCTCTCGCCTCGCCGCCCTCATCCACGCTGCCGTCCTTGCCGTGATCGTCTTCGCGGCGGCGCCCCTCGTCTCGAAGATCCCGCTGGCGGCCCTCGCCGGCGTCCTGCTGGCCACCGCGATCCGGATGGTCGAGGTCGGCTCGCTGCGGGCCATGGCGAAGGCGACCCGCTCGGACGCGGTGATACTCGTCCTGACCGCGGTGGCGACGCTTGCTGTCGACCTCGTGCGCGCGGTGATCATCGGCCTCGTCGTCGCCGGCGCCCTCGCCCTGCGCGCCGTCGCCGGACAGGCCCGCTTCGATCAAGTGCCGCTGGACCGGGGCGACCACAGCGCCGAGGAACACGCACTGCTGGCCGAGCACATAGTGGCTTACCGCATCGACGGCCCGCTGTTCTTCGCTGCCGCGCACCGCTTCCTGCTGGAGCTGGCCGAGGTCGCCGACGTCCGGGTCGTCATCCTGCGCATGTCCCGGGTGTCCACCATGGACGCCACCGGCGCCCTCGTGCTGAAGGACGCGGTGGAGAAACTCCGACGGCGCGGCATCACCGTCCTGGCCTCGGGCATACGCCCCGGCCAGCGCCAGGTCCTCGACGCCGTCGGCGCGCTCGACCTGCTGCGCCATGAGGGCCGGGAGTACGACACGACTCCCGGGGCGATCCGCGCCGCCCGTGACCACCTGGAGACCGCCGGCGTCCTGCCCGCACCCAAGCAGCCCCCAAGCGCCGACGAGAAAGCCCTGCGATGAACACCGCCCCCGCCAGGTTGCGCATGGTCGAGGTCTCCGGAGCGGAGGCCCTGTGGCTGCTGGAGGGCAGCACTCTGGGGCGGCTGGTGTACGTGCAGCGGGAGCTGACCGTGTTGCGCCCCGCCCGTCATGTGTGGGAGTACGGTCGCCTGATCGTGCGCACGCCGGCCCCGGCCGCGATGGTGCCTGCGACGGCCACATACCAGGCGGACGAGATCCGTGCCGCGTCCGGCACCGGCTGGACGGTCACCGTCTGCGGGCCGGCCGAGGTGATCACGGACCCCGACGAGGGCGCCCACCACCGGCGCACTCTCACCGGCTGGACCCATGGCCCGCATGACACCCTGCTGCGTCTGTATCCCAAGACCCTCACGGGTTTCCGGCTCGCCCCCATGGAAGCGTGAAGGATGTCCACACAGCTGGAAGCCCTGCCCTACCGGCATGTACTCACCCTGCCCACCGAGCCGTCCGCCGTCCGGACAGCCCGCGAGACGGCCCAGCAGGCACTGGCCGAATGGGGGATCGGGCTGCGCCACCCCGCAGTGGACCCGGCCCTGCTGATCCTCAGCGAGCTGGTCACCAACACCGTCCGGCACGCCGCAGCCCTCTCCCCGCAGTTCACGGTGATCTACGCGGCGAGCCAGGACTGCCTGGCCTTCGCCGTCCACGACCGCCACCCCTATCAGCCGGCGCTGCACGGTGCGGTCACCGACGCCAGGAGCGGCGGCCTGGCCACCGTCATGGAGTTCGTCCTCGCCCTGGGCGGCACGGCGGTGGTGCGCGGCGACGCCGACGGCCGGGGCAAGAGCATCTGGATCACCCTTCCCCTCTGATCCCCTCTGACCGGTGCGCACCTGAGCCCGGCCAGTCGCACAAAGAGGTTTCGGCTGACCGGACCAAGGCCCGGCGTTTGAAGAGCGACGGGACACCACCTCGGCCGCTCACCCCGGTGCGAAGGAGCCGTCGCCGTCCCGGACGGGTACGACCGTGCAACCGTCCTCCGCGGTGGCGATGGCCACGTCCTCGGCGAGCCCCATGCAGGCCAAGTGCCGGCCGGAGGCCTCGGCGGCGACCGCATGCGTGAGATCGGCGGTGCCGTGGTACGCCGCCTTCGCCACGGCGGCACCACAGAGAGGGGCCCGTGTCCCGGGAGGACGCGTCGCAGACCAGGGTGCCGACGCCGGGCAGGTCCTCCAGGGCCGGGCGAGGGCCGCCGTCAAGTCACCGCTCGCCGACGGCGATCACCGTGACGGGGCGGTCAGGGGTGCCGTACCCGTGGGAGGTGAGCCGGCCGCCGACCGCGGTGGTGCTGCGCAGGCAGGGCGGCGACCAGCCGCACCGCGGTCGGCACCGCGGCGCAGATGGCGGCCCCGTCGGGCGAGGGCAGAACCCCGACGGGCGACGAAGGGCGCCGCCTGCGGGTGGAGCGGGGAGAACGACCAGGTCCCGAAGGACATCTTCAGCATGCGGGTCCGCCGCGAGGACACCGGCCGTCCGGGCGGACAGTTGCGGGGCGGCACTGGAGACGGCAGGCGAGGTACTTGAGCCAGGTGACGTCGGCGCCGTGCAGCGGAACGATCCTCACGCGGACCTCCTCACACGGCCTCAGTAATTGCTAATATTAGCAATTACTGAGGCCGTCACTACTGGATCCGGCAGTGCTCTTCCTTGGTGCGGATTCGGTCTGGACTGTGCCGCGGGCGAGGATGGGCCGCATGTTTTTGACGAGTGGGTGGATGCGATGCGCCGAGGCCCGGGCAGTGGTGCCGTGCTGTTGCACGGGGGAGGCGACGGCACGATGAGTACGCCGCTGTATCAGCTGAAGGCCGAGTTCTTCAAAACTCTCGGCCACCCGGCCCGCATCCGCGTCCTGGAACTGCTCAGCGAGCGCGAGCACGCGGTCGCGGAGATGCTGCCCGAGGTGGGCATCGAGGCCGCGCACCTCTCGCAGCAGCTGGCCGTACTGCGGCGCGCCAATCTCGTGGTGACCCGCAAGGAGGGCTCGACGGTGTACTACTCGCTGACCAGCCCGCATGTGGCCGAGCTGCTAAGGGTGGCCCGCACCATCCTCTCCGGCGTGCTGGCAGGCCAGGCCGAACTCCTCGCCGACCTGCAGGCCACGCAGGGCGAAGGAAGGCCGCCGTCGTAGCGGCGGCCCCTTGACCGGCCGCCGTCTCCCCGGAGTTGGACAGCACCCCGTGGTACCGGGAGACGGCGGCCTCACAGTCGGCGTAGAAGCGCTGAAGAGGTACTGAGGCAAAGCATCGGAAAAGCGGCGCAACTCCAGTCGAGGGCTGGCTCGTTGGGCACCTGCGGAAGTCCTCACCGTGTGAGCGAGGAGATCGTGGGCCTGTTGCTCCGCACCACTGGGCGGATGACAGAAGCGACATCATCGTCCACGGCCGCAACAAGGACCGCGCCGCCGACACCCTCCAGCACCACGATGTCGACGTGGCCGACGCGTTCGGTGTACCGCATGCGGCCAGGGCCAGGGCCAGGGCGGTGGCCAGGGCGGTGGCGCGGCCGATGCCTACGGTGGCTCCGGTGACCTGGGCGGTCTGCTGGGCGAGGTGCTCATGATCGTGCTTCTTTCTCCGGCGTACGGGTTGTTCAGCGGGTGCGCCGGGCGGTGAGGACGGCGTCGTGGACGGTCACCGGCGTGCCGTCGGGCGTGGTGGCCGCGCGCGGGCGCGCGGTTCGGGTGAGGACCTTCCACCCGTGTTCGGGGAGGTCGGCTGCGAGGTCGTCGGCGGTGTAGAAGAGGCCAGGTTCGGCCGGGCGGGGCATGGCGGTGTCGAGGTCGCCGGGGTGGTGACCGACGATCACCAGATGCCCTTCGGGGGAGACTCGGCCGGCGAGGGCTGCGAAGACCGATTCCCGTACTGGTTGGGGGAAGTGGCAGAAGGATGCGGTGACCAGGTCGTAGAGGCGCCCTTCGCCGGGCTGCCAGTGGCGGATGTCCGCCTGCTGCCAGGTCATGCGGCCGGCCAGGTGGGCGGGGGTGTGCCCGGCGGCCCGATGGAGAGCCTGGGAGGAGAAGTCGACGCCGGTGACCTGCCAGCCCTGCCCGGCCAGCCAGATGGCGTCCGCGCCCTCACCGCACCCCACCTCCAGTGCCGTCCCGGGCGCAAGGAGCGAGACCTCCTCGACCAGCGCGGAGTTGGGCTCACCGCTCCACACCTGGCCGGTGCTGCTGTAGCGCCGGTCCCAGAAGGCGGCACTGAAACGCGGGTCGTTCTCGGTCATCACGGACTCCTTCGAACAGCGGGACAGGGTCATGCGTGGGTGGTGTCGGGTGCGGGGATGCGGCGTGCCCACACGCCGAAGAGGATGAGGCCGGCAAGCGGGAAGGCCGCGGTGGCCAAGAGGGTCGCGCCCAAGCCGTGGCCCAGGCCGCCGGTGGTGGCCAGGACGCTGGTGAGGACGGCCAGGCCCATCGCGCCGCCGAGTTGCTGCAGGCCCTGGTTGAGTGCGGCTGCGGCTGCGATGTGCTCGGAGGGGGCCTGGTGCATGATGACGGCGGTGACCGGAGCGAAGGTCGCGCCCGCACCCGCACCGAGCAGGACCGAGGGCAGCAGCACCGTGACGATCGAGGTGTCCGGGCTGGCGTCGGCGGCCACCAGCGCCATCCCGACGATGCCCAGCACCAGGCCGGACAGACCGGCGCTGCCGATGACGCGTTCGCCCAGCCGCGGCAGCAGTCGCGGGGTGAGCTGGTTGGTGGCGATCAGCCCGAGGGTGAAGGGCACGAGTGCGAGACCGGTCTGGACGGGGGTGAAACCGAGGACCTGCTGGGTCAGCAGCGTGGTGAAGAACAGGAAGCCGACCTGACCGGCCGGGACGACCAGCATGGACAAAAGGGGGCCCGCGCTGCGCATGGCGGAGAGGAACGCCAGGGGCATCACCGGGTGGGGATGCCTGCGCTCGCACACCACGAGCACCACGAGGGACAGCGCGGCGACGGCGAACGCGCCCAGTACCAAGGGGCTGGTCCATCCCCGGTCGGCGGCGGAGGTGAAGGCGAAGACGAGGGCCACCATCGCCAGGATCGAGGCAACGGCTCCGCCGACGTCCAGTGAGGTGCGCCGGCGCTCCATCTCTGGCAGTTTGTGCACGGCGCCGAGCAGGACCGGGAGACCGATCGGGGCGTTGACGAACATCACCCATCGCCATCCCAGCGTCTGTGTCAGCACCCCGCCCGCGAGCAGACCGAGCGCGGCTCCGGCACCGACGGCGAGAACGAACATCGCCATCGCGCGCGAGCGCTGCGGGCCGGGAGCGGTGATTCCCATGAGCAGCACCAGCACGCTGGGCGCGGCCAGCGCGGCACCGGCTCCCTGGAGAGTGCGCGCGGCCACCAGGATTCCCGCCGAGCAGGCAAGACCTCCGACGACGGAGGCGATGACGAAGACAGCCACTCCGAGGACGAGCGCGCGGCGAGGGCCGATCATGGAGCCGACCTTGCCGCTCAGCAGAATCAGTCCGCCGAAGGTCAGCGCGTAGGCGGTGACGACCCAGGACAGACCGGCGCTGGAGAAGCCCAGTTCGCGGCCGATGTCAGGCAGGGCCACGTTCACGATCGAGGTGTCCACGACGAACATCAGTTGCGTCAGCACCAAAACCACCACGGCTGGTGCCACCGAGCCACGTCGAACGCTCAGCATCGCCCCGACCGACGGCGCCGGCACGGTATCAGGCCCACCCGCCGGGGCGGTGGGCGAGCTGCCTCGGGTCATTGCACCGTCTCCTGTCCTGTGTCATCGCCTACATCGGAGCGCCTGCAGACACAGTCGGACCACGCAGATCAACATGCAAAGATCCTTGCTGCGGTGGCAAGGTAGGGACATGGATGAAGAGACCGCATCGACGATGGATGCGATCGGGCCCCGCCTGAAAGGGCTGCGCACTCAGCGCAACCTGTCGCTGACCTTCCTCGCCCAGTCCACCGGGATCTCCCTGAGCACGCTCTCCCGCCTGGAGACCGGTCAGCGCCGCCCCACCCTTGAACTGCTGCTCCCTCTGGCGCGCGAGCTGCGCGTGGACATCAGCGAACTCATCGGGGCGCCGCAGACCGGCGATCCCCGCCTGCAGCTCAAGCCCGTCACCCGCCACGGCATGACCCTGCTGCCCCTGACTCGGCGAGCAGGAAGCCTGCAAGCCTACAAACTGATCATCTCGCCCAGGATGCGCTCACCCGAACCCGAGCAGTCCAGCCATGAGGGCTACGAGTGGATCTACGTCCTCGACGGCCGCCTGCGCCTGGTCCTGGGAGACAACGACCTGGTCATGGGGCCCGGTGAAGCGGCCGAATTCGATACCCGCACCCCCCACTGGTTCGGCAACGCCGACGAGAACCCCGTCGAAATCCTCAGCCTCCTGGGCCACCAAGGAGAGCGCGCACACCTCCGGGCCCGGACCGTACGGCGTGAGGGCACCGCAGCAGGCACCGAGTGACACACGCACCGCGGCCAAGGCCACTACAAGGCGGTTCTTGTGGCCGGGGGCATGGCGTTGTCATGGGCGTCTCGGCCCGGCTGCTGCGCAAGGAGTACGACAGCCACGTCCGCCGATACCTGTGGGGCGGACACTTCTGGTCCGGCTCGTACTTCGCCGAAAGCTGCGGCGGGGCGCCCCTGACCGTCGTACGCCAGTACATCGAGAACCAGAAACGCCCCGCGTAGCGGCTTGAGGTGAACACTGCTCACGTGCGGGTCACAGCAGTTCTGAGATGGCCTTCACCCCCGGCGTAAACGCCGGAGCACTGGCCAAGATCAAAGGTAGATCCGGCGGCGAGGCATTGGTCGCGGAGCAGACGGCCCGGCGGTTTCGCTCCACGGTCTGGCGGCGCCTCGACGAAGACCGGTCGCGGTCGGCAATTCGCCCGGGAAAATTGCCGCTCGTACTGTTTCATGTCGGCCTTCATCGCCCGCACGGCCCTGGCCTAGCCTGGCGCGACGTACACGCTCCGCTGAATCTGCTTCTGGAAATGGGCAGTTACCGAGCCCGGATACCGGCGGTGCCGAGATCTGACGCGGCCGCCGGAGCGGCGCCGCGGACGTGCCGCCGAGAGTTGATCATCAATCAGGAGGTATCACACATGCCTGCAATGCCCGACCGACGCTCGGTTCTGCGTGTAGGACTGGCCACCACCCTGCCCGCGGCGGTCGCCGTGGCCGCGGCGTCGCCGGCCCAGGCCGGGGTTTCCCACCTCCGCGGGTCTGACGTGACTCGCTGGATGGACACGTATCTGAAGGCATGGCAGACGAAGGACGCGGACCTTGCCGCTTCGCTGTTCACGCGTGATGCCGTCTACCAGGCCGTCCCGGGTCTAGCGGATCAGATGTTTCATGGTCGCGATGAGATACACGAGTACTGGACGGGTGTCACGGCCTCTCAGGCCGAGATGTCGGGTATTCAGGGCCGTCCCTTCGTGTCGGGAAACCGAGCTGACATCGAGATCTGGGTGACCATGCAGATCCCGTCCGAGACCGATGGCTCCATGCAGTGGGTCACGTTGATCGAGACGAACATCCTCACGTTCGCCACCCCGAAGCTTTGTTCCAGCAACATCGAGTACAACCAGATCCTCGATGGGAAAATCGACCCGCCGGCCGGCTGGGGCCACTTCTGATCGAGCCTTGCCCGCCCGGCCGCGTGCCTGGTCGAGCGAACCTTCGCCATGCTCTCTTCACCGTGGGCGACTTCGTGGGCACGCCCGAGTGCGACCTGCTGTAGGGGTCGAGGAATTCGACAGAACGATTGACTGATTCGAACGCGACGGACCGAACGAGCATCGTCGGCGATCAGTGATCCCTTGTCCGCCTCCCTTCGCCTGAATCGGAGAATTCGTCGTGCTCAACACAATCTCCACGGACTCCACCACAGTCCCGGACGGCGACGAACGGATGCGGCGGTGAAAGCCGGCCGACTGGCCGCCGACTCGGCCTTGACCGTACTCGCACCGGCAATCTGGGGCTCCACCTATCTGGTAACCACGGAATGGCTGCCCGCGGACCGGCCGCTGCTGGCCTCCACCATTCGGGCACTGCCCGCCGGACTGGTGCTCCTCGCAATCGGCCGGTCCCTGCCGCGAGGTGTGTGGTGGTGGCGGGCAATCGTCCTTGGCGTGCTCAACATAGGTGCCTTCTTCTACCTGCTGTTCCTCGCCGCCTACCACCTGCCCGGCGGCGTCGCCGCGCTGGTGATCGCAGCCCAGCCGATGATCGTGCTGCTGCTGGGGGCGGCCCTGCTGAGGGAGCGCGTCCGGACTGTCCAGGTGGGCTTCTGCGCGCTCGGCATGCTGGGAGTGGCGCTGCTGGTCTTGCGCCCCACCGCGGGCATGGACACCATCGGCATCCTTGCGGGCCTGGCCGGCGCCATCAGCATGGCGACAGGAGTCGTGCTCACCAAATACTGGGGCCGCCCGGAAGGCGTGGGCGTACTGACCTTCACCGGCTGGCAGCTGACCGTCGGCGGACTCGTCCTGGCCCCTGTGATGCTGACAGCCGAAGGCCTGCCCGACCACCTCACCTGGACCCACATCGGCGGTTTCGCCTTTCTCAGCCTCATCGGCGCGCTGTTCGCCTACGCCATCTGGTTCCGCGGGATCGCCCGACTGCCCGCACTGGCCGTCTCCATGCTGGGCTTCGGCAGCCCGCTGTCCGCCACCGTCCTCGGCTACGTCGTGCTCGATCAGAGCCTGTCCGCACTCCAGTTGACCGGCGCTGCCGCAGTCATCACCGCCGTCATGCTGGCCCAGCTCCGCTCGCCGCGGGCCGCCCCGACACCGGCCACCGAAAGTCCGACTACCGAACCGTCTGCCGCCAAAGCGCTCTGAAGAACGGTTCACCTGCCACCAAGGAGCTGACGTTGAACGCCACTGCGTTGAAGACCCACCGGCAAGAACCCCGGCTGGGCAGGTGCCTCCCGGAACTGTTCAAGCGGCAGGCCGAAGCGCAGCCTGACGCAATCGCGGTGAGCTTCGAGGACCAGGAACTCACCTATCGGGAGCTCGAGCAGGCAGCCGGCCGGCTCTCCTGCTATTTGCACAGGCACGGAGTTGGGATCGACGACTGCGTCGGCCTTTATGTCGAGCCCTCACTGGACTTGATGATTGGGGCCTGGGGCGTCCTGCTCGCAGGCGCCGCATATCTGCCGCTGTCCCCGGAGTATCCGGATGACCGGCTGCGATACATGCTCGAGGACAGCCGCACCAGGGTTGTCGTCACTCAGGACCATCTGGTTTCCCGCCTTGCCGAACTCGCCCCGCAGGGCACCAGGGTCATTACCCTGGCCGACTCACAGACCTGCGAGGAGGGCGGCTGCGCAGACGTGGAGTTGGAGCCGGTACCGCTGGATGCGCTCGCCTACGTCATCTACACCTCCGGCAGCACGGGTCGGCCGAAGGGCGTGATGATCGAGCACCGCAGCATCATGTCTCAGATGCGCTGGCTTGAGGAGTGCGGCCACCTGGGCTCCGGCACCACGATTCTGCAGAAGACGCCGATGAGCTTCGACGCAGCCCAGTGGGAGATCCTCGCTCCGGCCCTCGGCGGACGCGTTGTGATGGGTGCCCCCGGCATCTTCCGTGATCCACAGGCTCTGATCAGTACGATCGTCTCGCATGAGGTCACCACGCTCCAGTGCGTGCCCACGCTGCTGCAGGCGATGCTGGACACCGAATCCTTCCACCTCTGTGCCTCGCTCAGGCGGGTGTTCTCCGGCGGCGAGGCACTCTCGCGCAACCTCGCCCGTGCCCTCGCGGACGAGTTGCCTCGTGCATCGCTGGTCAATCTGTACGGGCCGACGGAGTGCACCATCAACGCCACCGCGTACCTGGTCGATCCCGATGCCATCGAGGCTGGAGCGGGCACCATCCCGATAGGTGTGCCGGTCGACAACACCCAGTGCTACATACTCGACGAGAACCGGGCACCGGTGGGCATCGAGGAGACGGGTGAGCTCTACATCGGCGGCGTCCAGCTGGCCCGTGGCTACCTGCACCGTGAGGAGGAGACTCAGAAGCGGTTCATCCCCTCGCCGTTCATCCCGACAGAACGGCTCTACCGCACCGGTGACCTCGCGCAGTGGAACAAGGACGGGTCGATACAGTTCGCGGGCCGGGTGGACAACCAGATCAAACTCCGCGGATACCGCGTGGAGCTCGACGAGATCTCCCTGGCGATCGAGGAGCACACCTGGGTCAAGCGGGCGGCGGCCATCGTCACCGACGATCCGCGGACCGGCTTCCAGAACCTGGTGGCCTGTATCGAGCTCAATCCCAAAGAGGCCGCGCTGATGGATCAGGGCAACGCCGGCGGCCACCATCAGTCCAAAGCCAGCAAGCTCCAGGTGAAGGCTCAGCTGTCCAACGCCGGTGTGCGCGACGCGGATGAGCTGGAGGGGCGGAGCGTGCTTGAGCTCCCCGGGCGCGAGGAGACCGAGCGGCAGCGTCGCGAGGCCTTCGCCCGTAAGACCTACCGCTTCTACGACGGCGGGCAGGTCGAGAGGGCCGAGCTGTTGGAGCTGCTGGCGCCGCGCCAGGCGGGCGGCATCTCGCGCGGTCTCGATGAGCTCACGTCCGATGAACTCGGCGAGATCCTCCGCTGGTTCGGCCCCTTCAGAAGCGGCGAGCGGCTTCTTCCCAAGTACTCCTACGCCTCGCCGGGCGCCCTCTACGCCACGCAGCTGTATCTGGAGACGGGGGGCGTCGCCGGCCTTCAAGCCGGGATGTATTACTACCACCCGCTGGACCACACCCTCGTGCGCATCGGCCCGGCCACGGCCGGCGCCGGCAAATACCTGGAGCTCCACTTCATCGGCAAGAAGCGGGCGATAGAGCCCGTCTACAAGAACAACATCCAAGAGGTTTTGGAATTCGAGACCGGCCACATGCTGGGGGTCTTCGAGGAAATCCTGCCGGAGTACGGTCTCGGCATCCGCCCCTCGTCGTTCCACCCCGCGGTCAAGAAGGCGCTGGACGTCGCCGACGAGGACTACTATCTGGGAACCTTCGAAGTCGGCTCGAACGACGGGCTGCTTCAGGAGGACCCGGTCGAGATCTACCTTCAGGCGCACCCCGGAGGCATCGAGGCCTGTCCGGCGGTCTGTACCGTTATGCCGACGGCGAGCTGGAGCCCTTCTCACCCGACCTTGTGCAGCGCAAGCATGTGATCGCGATCAACCAGAAGGTCTACGAGCGCGCGGCCTTCGGTATCAGTGCCGTCAGCCGGGCCGGGCAGGAGTGGCTGCGCTACATCGTTCTAGGGAAGAAGCTGCACCACCTGCAGCGCAACGGCCTCGCGCTGGGCTTCATGTCATCGGGCTACAGCTCGAAGACCGGCAACCCGCTGCCTGCGGCACGGCGTCTCGACGAGATCCTCCAATCCCGGGGGATCCAGACCGGCCCGTCGTACTTCTTCCTCGGCGGCAAGGTCAGCGACGAGCAGATCCGCAGCGAGGGCATGTACGAGGACACCGTCCACATGAAGGGCCCCGCGGAGATGATCCGCGACGAGCTCGCGGAGCTCCTGCCCGACTACATGATCCCCAACCGCGTGCTGGTGCTCGACTCGCTTCCGGTGACTGCCAACGGCAAGGTCGACGTCAAGGCGCTCGCCGCCTCCGAGCAGGTGCAGACAGCGAACACCGGCGCCGAGTTCGTCGCTCCCCGCACGGCGACCGAACTGTGGCTGGCCGGTGTCTGGGGCAAGGCGCTCAAGTACGACACCGTGTCGGTGGAGGACGAGTTCTTCGCTTCCGGTGGCAACTCGCTCACCGCTGTCGCCGTCATCAACGAGATCAACAGGGTGAAGGGCATCCAACTGCCCCTTCAAGTGCTGTTCACTGCTCCCAAACTCGCCGATCTCGCCGCTCGGATCGACAGCGATGACGACGGCGACGAAGACGAGAGTGCCTCGCGCCTTGTCCTGCTGCACAACGGCGGGACCAAACCGCCCGTGTTCGCCTGGCCGGGTCTGGGCGGCTACCCGATGAACCTCCGACTGCTCGGCCAGGAGGTGGACCTCGGCCGGCCCTTCTACGGGGTGCAGGCGCATGGCATCAACGAGCACGAGGTTCCGTATCCGACCATCCGGGAGATGGCGGCGGCCGATGTCGAGGAGATCCAGAAGGTGCAGCCGAAGGGCCCGTACCTGCTGTGGGGCTACTCCTTCGGAGCACGGGTGGCGTTCGAGTCGGCGTGGCAGCTGGAGCAGGCGGGCGAGCAGGTCGAGGACCTGCTGCTGATCTGCCCGGGGAACCCGAAGGTCCGCCAGGCCGACGGTGAGGAACACGGCCGTGAGTCCTCGTACCGCAACCCGGCCTACGTGACCATCCTGTTCTCCGTCTTCGCAGGCACCATCACAGGCCCCGAGCTCGAGCGGTGCCTGGAGGCGACCCGGGACGAGGACTCCTTCGTAGCCTTCGTGCACGCGCTGCTGCCGACCCTGGGCGAGCCGGTGATCCGCCGGATCACCCGCATCGTGAGGCAGACCTACGAATTCGACTACAGCTTCCGCGAGCTGTCCGAACGGAGGCTGAACGCACCGGTGACCATCCTCAAGGCGACCGGCGACGACTACTCCTTCATCGAGGGGAGCTCGGGCTACTCCGCCGAGGCGCCCGCCGTGGTGACGCTGAAAGGCGACCACTACAGCGTGCTGCACGAGGCGGGGATCGCCGAGTTGGTGGCGGCGATTCGCGAGAGTCTCCATGCCTGACTGATCATTTCAGAATGAGGTGCGGAGTCCCTCAAACACATGATGCTGCAGGCGAGTTCACTCTGAAACGATCAGCCAGAGGACACCGCCCCGTGACAGGGGGCCTGACCTTTCGGGCCCACTCATCCCAACGTACTCAAGGAGCATCGCCTTGCCCGAACTTCCCGCCCGTCCCGGCCCTGCTCCCGAGGTCGTCGGCCCCGCCCCGCACGGCCAGCGCTCGCAGACCGCCCCCGTGATGCTGCAGGAGGAACTGTGGGAGCGGATGCGTGCGCTGCCCTTCGTCTACATGGCGCCGACGCTGGTCTCAGTTCCCCACGCCCGGTCGCTCTTCATCCCCGAGGGCATCGGCACCGGACCCCGGGAAGCCTTTCAGGCAGGCCGTGAGTGGGCCCACATCCACCCTCACCACGACGGCAGTCTGCATCTGACCCTGACCGAACCGCTCAAGGACGACATCGAGAAGTTCGGCTGGGGCGTACGCCATCCTGAGCAGGACACCATCCTCGTGTACGGCCCGCGTGACCGCGCCGAGCTCGAGCTCATCTGGCAGCTGGTTCAGCTCTCCTACGCATACGCGGTCGGCGAGGTGCCGTAGTGCCGTGTGCCGCGACTGCCGCCGGCCACGGTGGGCCGACCTGGAAGAGTGCAGTGCGGTTGGGCTTGCACCGGGGGTGCTGGATGCGGCTGGCCCTTACAGTCGGGCGTGACGACGAAGGAGGGCTTTCAGTGCACTATCGACTCTTCGGCCAGTCCGGGCCGCCCCTTCAGTCGTAGACCGGGGCATGGCTGTGGTTCCGTGCTGCGGCGGGGGCGGGTGGTGGCCGGATGGCGTGCTGAGCGCGGTTGCGTCTGTGCTGATAGGGACGGGCGTCGGCCTGACGCCGGTGCCGCCAAGGGGCCGGTGCGGACCGTGCTCGGTCCTGGTGATCCGACCGAAGGCGTCGACCGGCTATGTGGCGAGATGGGTCAACTCGGCCCGGCACGCCCCCAGGATGCGTTTCATCCGGTCCTGACGCTCCGTCATCGCCCTGCCAAATCTCGGCGCCGAGCCTGCTGTTGGCGAACGTATCCCACTCGGCCAGAGCCTTTCGGATACGAGCAAACGAGAGAGGGAACATCATGCGGATACTGCTCATCGGAGCCACGGGCTATCTCGGTTCGGTGGTGGCAGAGCATCTGACCGACACCGGGCATGAGGTTGTGGCACTCACCAGGACACCGGAGAGTCCGGGCCGTTACGCAGTGCGAGGCGGCGACCTGCGTGACCCCGGCTCGCTCACCGCGGCGGTGACACGCGACATCGACGCGGTGATCAACGTGGCGACACCGACCGGGGACGCCGCCGTCGACGCAGCCGCCATCGATGCGCTGACAGCGCCGCTGCGGGGCACCGATCGGCCCTTCGTCTACACCAGCGGTGTATGGGTGCTGGGAGCAACGGGGGAGGCGACCGCCGAGGAGAGCAGCCCGACCAACCCGATCCCGATCGTGGGGTACCGACCGGAGATTGAGCGTCGCGTCCTTGCCACGGCCGATCACGGAGTACGGGCCACCGTGCTCCGCCCCGGCATCATCCATGGGCGGGGCGGCGGCATCCCCGCACTTCTGGTCGAGTGGGCGCGCAAGCAAGGCGCGCCACGGGTCGTCGCGGACCTGAACGTGCGGTGGCCGATGGTGCACATCGAGGACCTCGCCGACCTGTTCGGGAAGGTGGTGAAGGACGCACCTGCCGGAAGCATGTGGCACGGCGTCAGCCAACCGGCCGTCCCCGTGCGGGAGCTGGCGCTCGCTGCTGCAGAGGCGGCCGGTGTGCACGGGGAAGTGCAGGTCTGGCCTCTGGACCAGGCCCGGGGTGAGCTGGGCGAGCCGTTCGCCGACGCCCTGGCCCTCGATCAGTCCGTCGATGGCCGCAAGGCCCACGACCAGCTCGGCTGGCGTCCGCAGCAACCTGACGCCGTCACCGACGTGAGCAAGGGCTCCTACCGATAGGCACGGGCCGGGCACGCCTCATGGAGCCGGCAAGGGGACGCGGCCACGGCATCTCCGGGCCCGCTCTCTGACCTCTGCGAGATCTCGAGTCTTCGACTCGGCGATGGTCTCAGGGTGTTCGGTAGCCATGCCGACGCTCCAGCTGGGTCCGGCCGCCGGCTACCTGGCGTGCCGCGGATGCTGTTCCAGCAAGTCCGCGACCCCCACGTACGGCAGTGGGGGTCGTGGACGAACGTGCGGGCGGGCGGTGACCACGAGCGCGCCTTCCCCGCCTACGAGCCCGCCATGGCGGAGCACGTGCGCGGCAGCCGTGCGGCAGCGCTCAGCGCGGCAGAAGACTCTGATCCCCACCTCACGCCTCGGCGTGCGGGGACTGGCCCAGGGCGCCCGCCTGATCTCGACCCTGCCCGCGGGGCCCGGCCGCGCGTCCGCCTCACTGCCAAGAGCGCACGCCTCTACAACTCCATGACCGTTCACGACTACGCCCACCCCCTCGCCCACCGCATCACCAGGCCGGGACGGCCGCGCGGCCGGGAAGAGGACTCAGGGGTGGAATGAGGAGTGCTCGCCCACTGCACGTCGTCACGCCCCTCGCGAAACTCGGTCCGCCTGCTCAGCACATGTCGCGCCCCCGATGCGGGGACTGCACCCGTACCGGCGCGTGAATCTGGCCCAGCGTGGGGCGCTGGCCTTCCCCGCCGCTGCTGTCAGCGCGAACGCAGAACCTTCTGGGCTGCGGCCCCGGGCCCCCACGGGGCGCTCGCGACGATCGCCGGGGAGGACAGTCCCAGCGCGGCGTTGTCCTTGCCGTCCCGCATGTGGTTGAGCCAACGCGCGTACCAGCTGAGGAAGTCCGGTGCCGAGGAGACGTTCGGAGGCCAGAAGCCGTCCGCGTTGCCGGTGACGACACGGCCGACGAGGGGGCCGGTCACTCCTATGAGGCACAGATCGCTGCAGCCCATCTCGATGATGTGGAGGAACAGGTCGCCCTGCAGCGCGTCCCAGCGCTCCGCACGAGTGAATCCCCGCGGGCTGCCATTCGCTGGCTTCCGGTCCATCGTGAACAGCCTGCACTTGTCCTGCGGAAGAAGACCTTGACATCCTCTCCTTCCTTCACAAGCTCAGGAAGGAGATTCCCGCCTGCTGCACCGTTGTCGGGTGCGGCTTCGGGTGGGTTCCTGTTTCTTCGCGCTGTGCCGGGATGGGTCCTTGTCCTACCCGCGCTCTGCAGGCTGGCACCGCCAGTCCGGCGGCCTTGGCGACGTTGAGGGCCGCGTTGATGTCCCGGTCGAGGACGGCTCCGCACGCCTCACACGTCCACTCGCGGACGTTGGGGGGCTTGGGGCCGTGCTTGACGCCGCAGGCTGAGCAGAGCTGGGAGGTGGGCTCGAACCGGCCGATGCGCACGAACGTCCGGCCGTACCTCGCGGCCTTGTATTCCAACATCGCGACGAATGCCGACCAGCCGGCGTCGTGCACGGACTTGGCCAGGCGCGTGCGGGCGAGTCCTTTGACCGCCAGGTCCTCAACGGCAACCGCTTGGTTATCACGAATGATCTTCGTTGAGAGCTGGTGGTGGAACTCGCGCCGTGCGTCGGCCACCCTCGCGTGAGCGCGGGCGACCTTGAGCCGGGCCTTTCCCCGGTTGTTGGTTCCCTTCGCCTTGCGGCTCAGGGCCTGTTGTGCCTTCTTGAGTTTCTTCTCGGCCCGGCGCAGGAAGCGGGGGCTGTCGATCTTCGTGCCGTCGGAGAGGATCGCGAAGTGCGACAGGCCCAGGTCGATGCCGACCTCGGGCACGGTCTCGGGGAGGACTTCGGAGGGTTCGGTCTCGACCACGAAGGATGCGAAGTACCGTCCGGCGGCGTCCTTGATGACGGTCACCGTGGACGGGACGGACGGCAGGGGTCGGGACCACTTGACCGCGATGTCGCCGATCTTCGGAAGGCGGAGCTTTCCGCCGGGCGTGATCTTCCACCCGGCGTTCGCGGTGAAGCGGATCGACTGCCGGTTGTCCTTGCGGGACTTGAACCGGGGCGGCCCCATCGTGGGCCGCTTGCCTTTGAGACCGGCGAAGAAGTGGAGGTCTGCGCGGACTTCGAGGCCGAGCTGAAGCAGTTCAACGGCGACGCCGATCACGTCCATCTGCTCGTGCACTACCCGCCGAAGGTCCAGCTCTCCAAGCTGGTCAGCCCGGCTGCTGCGCAAGGAGTACGACAGCCACACCCGCCGATACCTGTGGGGCGGACACTTCTGGTCCGGCTCGTACTTCGCCGGAAGCTGCGGCGGGGCGCCCCTGACCGTCGTACGCCAGTACATCGAGAATCAGAAGCGCCCCGCGTAGCGGGCTGAGGTGAACACTGCGGACCCGTGCTTACGTGCGGGTCAGCGCAGTTCCGATGTGGTCGTTGAAGTAGGTCAGGTTGCTGTAGGCGCACTCTGCCCAGACGCGCGGTGTGCGCACCAGCTTGCCGGGGAAAACGCTCACGCCGACGGGCAGCGCGAGCTTGGTCAGATCGTGGTTGCTTCGGTAGAACTCCCAGTACAGCCGCGCCGAGGAGGTGCCCGTTGCGGTGAGCCAGTACAGGGTGATGTCGTCGAGCATCTCGTCGAGCGTCAGGACCCGCTCCGGGTGGTGGTGGCTGTCGGTCCAGTCGACGAACTTCTCGTAGATCCAGGCGGCCAGTGCCGCGGGGGAGTCGTTGAGGGCGCAGCCGATGGTCTGCGGGCGGGTGGCTTGCTCGGTGAAGTACCCGGAGTAGACCTGGTTGAACTGCTGCTGAGCGATGGCCGTCTGCTCGGCGGGGGTGGGGTTGTCCGCGGGGAGACCGCCGGTCGGCATGAACTCGGGCAGATTGAGGTGGACGCCGGCCAGGCCGGCCGGACGGAGCTTGCCGACCTGCGTGGCGACGCTGCCGCCCCAGTCGCCGCCCTGGACGATGTAGTCGCGGTAGCCGAGGCGGTCCATGAGCTTGACCCAGGCGGCGGCGATGCGGTCGGTGTTCCAGCCGGTCGTAGTAGAGCGCTCCGCGTGTCGTGTCAAGTGGGGACCCGATCGCTCTGTATCGCGACTCGAGGGCCCGGCTGCCGCTGGGCCGCCGCAGCGGAGCGGTGATGTAACGCTTATTGTTACATCATGGTTGAGGTGCGCGAGCCTGGAGATCCTGCCCGAGAGGTCGCCTCGCCCTGGGTCGCACGGACCGCTGGCCTACGGGGTGACCGAGCTGGCCGGCAACTTCGCCGCCGGCGCGGTCTTCTGCCGCAGTCCACGGGCGGTCTACGTCACCGTCGGTGCTGGTCGCGGTCGCGGCCGTTCTCGTCGACCCGCCGGCGGGCTCCGTGCCCGCGGTCGTCCCGCTCGTCATGGCCTGGGGTGCGGCGATCCGTGCAGCAACCTGCGGGGCTGCCGCAGGTTGCCTGCCATGGGTGCCGCCTTTTTGGCGAGGTCGAAAAAGCCCCGTTCGGGTTCGCCGTGGTGCAACCGCTGGGCTCACGACCAGTTTTCAGGTCGTGAGCTGCGGATCTGGCCTTCCTGCATGCCACGCTCCGTCGGGGCCGAGTCGTCGGCGTCGCGTGTCAGCCGTCTGTTGGCCAGGCGTTCATCGCGAGATCGGCGACCCGGTGCAGTTCTTCAGTGCTCGCACCGCCCGCGGCCTGCACGGCCAGGCCCTGGAACACGGTGGCGAAGAAGCGGGCGAGATCGGCAGGGGAGGCGTCGGCGGGAAGCTCCCCCTCGTCCTGGGCCTTTTCCATCCGCGTTCGCAGGGCCGCTTCCCCGGCAGCGCGGCGTCCGGCCAGCTCGTCCACCACCTTCTCGCCACCCGGGGAAGCGGCAAGTCCGCCCTGTAGGGTCAGGCACCCGGGAGGGCAGTCGGGGCGGGTGGTGGCGTCTGCACCACCGTGCAGCAGGCGCTCGACGACCTGCCGGGCGGTGGGCTCGGCAAATGCCTTCTGCATGTAGTCGGCCGGGCCGTCCGCATAGCGGTCGAGGACCTGCCGGAACAGTTCCTCCTTGTTGCCGAAGGTGTTGTACAGACTGGGTGGATTGATACCCATCGCAGCGGTGAGCTGCGAGATCCCGGCGCCCTCGTAACCATGGCGCCAGAAGACCTCCAGCGCCCGGTCCAGCGCCTCGTCGACGTCGAAGGCGCGCGGCCGTCCTCCCGCCATGTCAGCCCTCCCGCAATTCTCGTATTATAGTAGTCGGTATAATACGGGATGTGGTCGTCATCTGACGTCCGCGAACGCGAACCTTTAAGGCGCAGGTGGATCTGTGCTGCGCATGCACCCCCGTCACAAGCGGGGGGGGCCTTCTCGCATCCTCCCTCAAAGCGACGGCGGGCTCAGGCGATTGCGCCATCGGGATCTGCCGCTGCACCCGGGTTCGATGTCCGCTGGGTTGCGTCTGCGCACCTGGGATGCGCTACCCGGACCGAGGCCGCGCGCAGCACGTCGGCGATCGTGCTGCGCGAGAGCCCACGCTGCATCTGCTCCTCCAGGGCGCTGCAAGGCGGGTGAATGCCGAAGCCGACCACGCAGTCGCTGTTCGGCAGCGCGTGATGCATCCCGAACAGGCCGCCCCCTCGATGGCACGGTGAACCTCGAGCAGGGAGATCTCCTCGGGCTGCACCAAACATCCAGCCGGCACCGGCCCCCTCTTGGCCCCCCAGTCAGGCCTTACGGAGGTCCCGAGGCATCGGCGGATGATCACGGGGTGCGTGTTGACGCCGCCTGCGATGCGCTCCGAGGTGACAACCGGTGGTTCTGCCGGTCCAAAGACATCCAGGTCAGTACATGAATGACAAGGGGCATCCGGCTGTTCGCGCTCACCTGAAACGTCCTCGCCCGACCGAGAAGAGGCGCCGGAGACTCCGCAACCGGCCGGGCGCGGTGGACGTCGTCAGGACTTGGTCGGTGCGAGACCTCGGCGCTGAGCGGGTTGCGCGGGCTTGCCGAGCGCTGTGGACTGCGCGCATGACACCCGCGCGCTATCTCATCGGTTGCGTGTGGGACCCACCCGGCACATCGACGACGGTGCGCGTGCTGCGCAGGCGGACGGCTGGGACCTGTGGAACTCTTTTCGGCGCGTAACCGTCTTCATGTTTGTGGAAAATTCAACTAATCGCCTGCAGCGACGGCCCGGAACGCTTCCCCGGGACGAGCAGACATCGCTGCTCCTGACCGAGACGCGCCCCCCTCGGGAACACGTGCATGCGTACCGCACCGCGGGTGTCTGGCGGGACGAGGGGCCCTTGGCGGATCTGCGGAAGTGGAGCGTCCAGACGCCGGACGCCACCGCGGTCATCGCCTACCGTGCCGACTCGGGCGTGCGCCGCTTGACCTACCAGGAGTTCAGCGGCCACGTCGAACGGTTCGCCGGCGCGTTGAAGGAGCTGGGGGTAGGGCCGGGGCAGGTCGTCGTGATGCAGCTGCCCAACTGGTGGCAGGTCAGCGCGCTGTTCCTGGCCTGCGCACGGGTCGGAGCCGTCGTCGCACCTCTCATGATGACCATCGGTCCGCGTGAACTGGAACGCGTTCTGTCCCGGCTGGACGCCAGTGCGTGCGTCACAGTGGACAGCATGGGCGGTGTGTCGTACGCGGACGAGGTGGCGGCGATGGCGCCCCGACTGCCGAAACTGCGGCACCGGGTGGTCATGGCGCGGGGCGAGGTCGGCGAGGGCGCGGTGGACTTCGGCCGCCACTTCGAGCAGACGCCGTGGGAGGAGCGGCACACGCTGCGTGCGCACGGGGACGCCGAGGACCCCGACCGGGTGGCCGTGGTCCTGTTCACCTCCGGTACGTCCGGCGAGCCGAAAGGCGTGCTGCACACCTTCAACACCATCTACGCCGGAGCCTCGGCGGTTGTCCAGGAGGAGGAACTCGGCCCGCACGACCGGTTCTTCACCACCCAGGCGCTGACCCATATCTTCGGCATGATGTACAACATCATGATCCCGCTGCTGGCCGGTGGTGCCACGGTGCTCTGTGATGCCTGGGATCCCAAGAAGACCCTCGACATCGTCACCGAGAGCGAGACCACCGTCCTGGCGGGGGCGCCGCCGTTCATCACCGAGCTGACCGCTGCGGCACGCGCACGGACCGGGCCGGTGCCCCCGCTGCGTATGGTGCTCAGTGGCGCCACGACCGTTCCAGCACCGCTTGTGGCCGCCGTCCCGCAGACCTGGGGTGTGCCCCTGCGCACACTGTGGGGCATGACCGAGGTTCCCGGACACACCTGGACCCGGCGTGACGATCCGCCGCTGTGGGGTTGTCACAGCGACGGCCGGCCCGGCGCCGGGCTGGAGATCGACTTCCGCTCCGAGACCGGCCTCCCGCCCACGGCCGAGCAGCCGGCGCGGCTCTTCGTCCGCGGCGCCGGTGTGTGCCTGGCGACCTTTGGTCGTGACGGCGGCCGCCTGAGGGTGACGGCGGGGGGCGACGGCGGCTGGTACGACACCGGCGACCTGGCGATCCCGGACGGCCGTGGAGGCATGCGCGTCCTCGGCCGAACCGCCGACCGTATAGGCGGTTCGTTCATGATCCCGATCAACGACGTCGAGTCGGTACTGCTTGCACACCCCGATGTCCACGATGTCGCTCTCGTGGGCTACCTGGACGAAGCGGGCAACGAACTCGCCTGCGCGGTCGTCGTGCCCGGCATCTGCGCACCCACGCTCGCCGGCCTGCGTGCGTCACTCACCGCCCAGGGCATGACGCAGTGGTACCAGCCCAGCCGGCTCGAACTGGTCACGGCGCTGCCCCGCAACACCATCGGCAAGGTCCGCAAGGACATCCTGCGCTCCCAGCTGAGAGACGGCCGCCTGGAGAACCGACTCTCCCCATGACGGTCGGCCCCCCGACGGCGCCCGGCGGCTGACTCGTCCAGGTCGTTGTGCTGCGACGGTGGCACCGCCGGCGCCTCCGGGCTGGGTCCGCCGCGTGTTTGCGTCCCTCCCGGCAGCCGGAATGGCCCGCCGAAGAAGCCGGCGGGCCGTCACGAGAGAGTCGGGCCGATACGTCGTTTCTTATGGCTGCGGTGAGGACTGGTCGGCTTCGGGGAAGCCCAGTTCATCCACTAGTGCGTCGAACAGCTCCTCCGCGAAGGTTTCCTGAGAACGCAGCAGTTCCTCGATCCGGGACTGCTGCGCCGTGGCCGGGACACCAGCCGCTGAGGCCCACACGAGGGCGCCTTCGGCGTCGGCCGGAACCTCTGCGTCGAGCTCGGCGCGTTTGTGTCTGATGGCCTCTTCGAACTCCGGGGTGGCCATCCACAGACTCACGTCGTCCACGTCCTCGGGTTCCTCGACGAGGAGGGCAGCGGCGTTGTCCAGGTTGAGCCATGCCTGCCAGCGTCGGCCGTTGGTGTCCAGTGCGGTCACGAGGGCGACGCTGCTGTCGGAGACGTCGGCGACGCAAGCCGGCGCAGCAGTCCATTCGACCAGGTCGAGCAGGTACTCGTCCTCCCAGATGCCGTGTTCCAGTTGCAGGGTCTGCCAGCCGACCGGTCGCGGCGGCCACTCATACACGCTGTCGTTCAGCCCTGGATCGGTGCTGTCGAACAGGGGTGCTTCCAACAGTGAGCGCTCGCTGCGTGCGAAGATCAGATGACCGGAAAAGCCTATGAGAACCTCCTCGTTGAGTGTCAGCGCACCCTACGGGGCGTCACTGACACCACCGGTGCGGGCCGGCATGCATCTGCTCCCGGCCGACTGACTCACCGGATGAGTCGGCGGTGGCCGGTGAGGGCTGCGGCTGTGCCGGCGAAGGCGAGGACGTGTTCGGTCCTGGGTTGTGACAAGGCCGTCGGTGTGGCCCGACCTGGTGATCTCCGGCGGGCCCGGGCGGTGCGAGGGTGGTGCCCACCCGTAGGCTGCCGCCATGCCCGAGAATCAGAACCCGACGCCCCGCGAGGCCTTCGAGTTGCTCATGGTCGGTAATCAGCGCTTCGTCTCAGGCACTCCCGAGCATCCGAACCAGGACGCCATACGCCGCACCGAGATCGCACCGTCCCAGCAGCCGTTCGCCGTGCTGTTCGGGTGCTCCGACTCCCGGCTGGCCGCCGAGATCATCTTCGACCGCGGCCTGGGCGACCTGTTCGTGGTGCGCACCGCGGGGCATGTCGCCGGTGCAGAGGCCCTCGGTTCCGTCGAGTATGGCGTGAGCGTGCTCGACGCCCCGCTCGTCGTCGTGCTCGGTCACGACTCGTGCGGGGCCATCGCAGCCGCGCGTGCCGCTGCCGACGGCGGCGGGGTGCCCGGCGGCTTCGTCCGTGATGTTGTCGAACGGGTGACTGCGAACGTGCTGGCAGCCCGCGCCGCTGGACGCGAGACGGCCGACGAGATCCTGGCCGAGCACATCGAGTACACCGTGGACCTGCTGCTTGAACGCTCCCGCCTCCTGGCCGAGCGGGTGGCGGCCGGCCGCCTGGGTGTGGTGGGGCTGTCCTACCGGCTGGCCGACGGCAGTGCGCAGCTCGTCGCCTCTCGCGGTTTTGATGCGGCGGTCCCTGTCGCGTCCTGACCATGCCGGCGGCGGCTGCCCGCACGCGATTTGCCCCGGCCGGAGGAGATCCGTCTGCGTCGGAGGAGAGAGGAGACCCGCCTACGTGGAGAAACCTACCGGGTTCACCACTCGACCACCTTCGAAGGGCACCACCGATGGCTCATGGAGCCGACCACGCACCCAGCGCCCCCCGGACGACGTGGCGCGTACCGCGGGCTGCGAGGTGTGCCGGGCATGGGGAACGGTCGTCACCGACGGTGGGCGACACGGATTGCGCCCGGCCTGCCAGACCGGCGGAAGCTCAGCTGTCACGAATTCGCCCGGTCCCCGCACCCGGGAGCAGTAAGGCACGGTGTCGGCGCTGGTCACACGATGGTCCGGGGTCCCGCGGCGCGGCGGAGCCGGTTGGCGATCGCCAGTCCCAGCCCCTCCTCAGCCGGCAGTGACGCGATGATGAGATCGCACCCTTGCCGGTCGAGCTCGCGCAGGAAGCCGTACAGGCCGCGCGCGTAGGCGCCCATGGAACCGGGGACCGCCACCACCGCGTGCGCCTCCACCTCAGCGTCGGCGTAGGCGGCGGGGAGAAAGACGCCGACCCGGTGCCCCAGTTCCTGCGCCACCTTCGCCTCGGCGACGACCTTCTCCGGTTCGACCAGCACGACCTGGGCACGCGGGGCGTAGTGCGACGGATGCTGGCCCGGCACCCGGATGTGGCTGGTCTCAGGGACCGCGAGCGGGCACCCCAGCACCGCTTCGAGGTCCTCGTGCGTCACCCCGCCGGGCCGCAGGATGGTCGGGATCTCGCCGGTGGCGTCGACGATGGTCGACTCGACACCGACCTGACAGGCGCCGCCGTCCAGCACGAAGTCGACGGCGTCGCCCAGCTCGGCACGGACGTCGTCCGCGGTCGTAGGGCTCACCGAGCCGAAGCGGTTGGCGGACGGGGCCGTGACACCACCACCGAAGGCCGACAGCAGCGCGAGTGCGACGGGGTGGTCGGGCACGCGCACGGCCACCGTCTCCAAGCCACCGGTCGCTTCGAGAGGCACCCGGCGACCGCGTCGCAGGACCAGCGTCAGGGGCCCCGGCCAGAAGTGTTCGGCCAGCAGGCGGGCCGTCGCGGGTACATCCTGGACCCAGTCGTCCAGGTGCTCCGCGCTGCTGATGTGGACGATCAGAGGGTGCGAAGCCGGGCGCCCCTTGACCTGGAAGATACGCGAGACGGCGGCGGGGTCCTCAGCGTTGGCGCCGAGTCCGTAGACGGTCTCGGTCGGGAGAGCCACCAGGCCTCCGTTGCGCAGCACACCGGCCGCCTTGTCGATGTCATGGGTTCTTGCCCTCACCCTCGCCATCCTAGGGGCCTCGAGGACTGGCGACGGTCGTGATCATTCTCAGCGCCAACCGTCGACGTGGCGCGCCGCCCGACCCCTGGGTCTCCTGGAGTCGCACCACCTCGGCGATTCCCTTGCTGGTGCAGGCCGGCACGAAGGGGAGGACGCGTGCTCCCGATGCCGCCGCACCGCACGAAGGGAGCCGGCGTGCTCAGCGCCACCCCTGAGCAGCTGATCGGACCGTTCGGCCGCTGGCCCAGCCCGACGACGAACCGGACATCGACACCGACCAGGGCGGGTGGTCGCCGCACGCCCCCGGTGCCAGGCAGGAATCGGAGGGCCGCCAGCACGAGTGCCGGTTCGAGGTGCACGCGCAACGTGATCAGACACCAACCTGTGAGTCCGTCACGTCGTCGTGTCGTGCAGCTGGCCTCAGGCCGACAGACGCCGCGTCGCCCGCCGTCAGCGTGGCGTGCTGCTTCAGTGAGGTGAATGGGAACGGATCCGTCTGATGCCAGGAGACCGGTATAGACAACAGGACGACCTTCAGTGATCAACGGCATTCTCGGCAAAGGCATGTAGGGCGTAGTGCGCTCCCTCCCTGGCGTCGACGCCGGTGGGTTCCGCGCTGGATCAAGCTGAATCAGCCACTCGATGCGACTTGCATGCCCTGTGCCCCGCTGGGTCGGGATCATCATGCCAGCCCGACCGCCCAGACCCCGGCAGTCCAGTGCTGCGCAGCGCGCTTATGGGCGTCACCGCCTAGGACTGCTTGTCTCGCATGAACTGTTTGCGATTTCATTGCGCTTTTCCCCATCCGAAAGGGGGACGGCTGCGGAACCAGATATGAGAGGCCGCGCGACGGGGCGCCGATGGCGCTGGCCAGGCATGCATCTTGCGCCACGACCCTTTCGGCCGGACGGGCTGGCGGGCATAGCCCGACGGGTACGCACGCAAGCGCCGTGCCCGCTTTCGGCGCCCGCCAGCTCGGGAAGCTCAACGGGGTGCGGATGGCTGTGAGTGCTGGCAGAGCGTTTCGCTCCTGTGCTGTTCGGGCGCGGTGCATGAGGGTGCGGAAGGTGGATACCGGCGAGCCCTGCCCCGCTGGTGGCGTCAGTTGCTACACCAGCAGAGGGCCTGCGGCTGTGCAGCTGAGGGCGGCCAGGCCGGAAGGCTGCCGGGTGGGGTGGAGCAAGCCCGAGACGAGGTCGGCGATGCTGCGGTGCCAGAGGCTGCAGCGGTGCAGCATGGCGTGATCACCGTTGCGGACCAGGAGGATGCCTGCGTGGGCTTGTGAGGTTCGGGCCCGGCGCACGTAGTCGATGGAGGCTCCGGGGCTGGTGCTGTGTCGTGATCGCCGTGCAGTACGACTGCGTACAGCCAGGGTGCCAGAGCTACGACTGCGCGTACGTGCGGATGGGCCGCTGCGCGAAGGGACGCTCTCCCATGGAATGGCCCACTGGTTCGGGGGCACCAGAGCCCAAAAGCCCTTGGGTGTCCATCAACGGGCCCCCAACGCTGTAGAAGAAAGCCATCGTCTGACCCAGCCGCTTCGGGTCGCTCACGCGTGGACCACGTCCGGGAAGCTCCGGCTTTCAGGGCTTGCTGATGGCCCGCCAGCAGCCGTCAGCCACGACACTGAGTTCGTCCGAGCTCAGTTCGACGCGGCCGGCCGCCAGCCGCACGGCTGGGCTGAGGGCGAGTTCGTAGAGCACGTCGAGGGGCAGCGAGACCAGCAGCGCGCCCATATCGGACCGTGCCACCTCGGCCACCAGCGGGTCGTCCTCGTTGGCCAGGGCGGCTTCATGTGCCGCGAGGCGATAGGGAGAGTGCTCGACCTGCAGCAGGAACTGCGCATGCACCGGGTGCGCCGTGAGGTAGCGGTAGCAGGACAACCACACCGCATGGAACCGCTCGCGCGGTGGGAGATCAGAGGTCAGGCCTGCCGTGATCGCGTGTGCGAGTTCGGCTTTCGTCTCAGCGTAGGCGGCCACTACCAGCGCGTCCTTTGATGCGTAATGGGTGTAGGCGGTTCCGGTTGCCACGCCCGCCTCCTTGGCCACCGCGCTCATGGAGGCGCCGTGGAAGCCGTGCCGGGCGACCAGCGTGCGCAGCGCGGCCCGCACCGCTGCCGCCCGGTTCTTCGGCGCTGCCATCACATGCCGTCCGCACCGCGGACATCGACGGCGACACCGGTCTCGCGTGCGGACACCTCCCACAGCTTGGCGATGGCCCGGTCCATCCCGAGGCGCCGCAGCACCGGCTTGCGTACCGGCATGCCGTTGTTCACGAACAGCGGTCCGTAAAACTCTCCGCCCCTGGCCGCCGGATCCGTACCGGCCCGCAGTTGCGACAGCGCACCGTCATCGGCGGACATGCCGGTACGTTGAGCCATCAAGTGGAAGAACCGCTGCGATGCGCCGCCGCTGGATCCCTCGACACTGACCGCCTGGAGATTGGTGTCGGACAGGCCGGGATGCGCGATCACGCTGGCGGTTGAGGCGCCCGCCTTCTCCAGTTCACGCTGCAGGCCCAGGCCGAAATGGAAGTTGGCCAGTTTGGCCTGGCCGTAGGCGCGCCACGGCCCGTAGTTTCCCTCAAGGTGCGGGTTGGCCACATCAAGGGAACGGCCCATGTGGTGCGCCGTACTGGTCACGGTCACCACCCGGGAGGCAGCGGTCCGCAGCAGTGCCGGCAGCAGGTGCGCGGTGAGCGTCCAGTGCCCCAGGTGGTCGACGGCGAACTGCATCTCGAATCCGTCGACGGTCCTCGCCTCGGCGATCGCCATGACGCCAGCGTTGTTGAACAGTAGGTCGATCCGTCGGTGAGCGGCCATGATCTTCGCCGCGGCCTCCCGCACCGATGCCTGGGACGACAGGTCCAGAGCGACCAGTTCCAAAGAGGCGTCCGGCACGCTCGCGCGGATCTCATCCACGGCCCGTGTGGCCTTGTCCTGGTTGCGCACCGCCATCACCACGTGTGCGCCCTTGGCTGCGAGTTCACGAGCCGTCACAAGGCCAAGCCCGCCGTTGGCGCCGGTGACGACGGCCGTCCGACCGTGCTGGTCAGGAATGTTCCGCGTGGTCCAGGCCATCTCATCCCTCCGAATGAATGTTCATTCATTACGATAGGGGCGTGAACGCCATGAAGCAAGCCGCGCTGAGGAAGGTGGAGTGAGGGCCGGGGCAGGCGTGGTGCGGCTTCGCAGTGGTTGGCGGGCTGGCCGTGTCATCACAGCTTTCTGGGCCGGGTGCCGCAACGGCCGAACACCGTCACGCGGCACGCGGATTCGCCTCTCGCGGTCACGGCCGGCCAGGGCGTCAGGCGGGCGCCGTCGTGCCCGGGCGGACGGAAAAGGGGAAGAGCGGCGTCTGTTCGCCGGGTACCGGCTTCCTCCGAGGCGGCCCCGGCCTTCAGGCGGGGGACCGCCACGGCGGGCGACTTCATGGCCCACCCCACTGGACGCGCGCTCGGCTCCCGTCTGCGCACCGGCCGGCTCAGCCGCCGCTTGTCTGCCGGCGCCTGGCGGCGTGCTGAGACACTCACCGCCCGCCACGGCGAACCACCGTACCTTTGGGCGGACGGGGAAGGTCACCGAGTCTTTCAGTCTGCGGCAGTGGTGGCACCAGGATCGCTGTCCGCGTACCTCTTTACAGACATATCGGTTCGTCCTGCAGATGTGCCACCGCTGCGTGCTGCCTGACGGTAGGCGGCCGGCGGACAGCCGGTGATGCGACGGAACGCCGCATAGAAGCGGGACTGAGATCCGAAGCCGACCTCGTGACCGACTCGGCCCGGTGACAGGTCGGTGGCCGCAAGCAACCGTCTTGCCTCGGCGACGCGGCGTCGGGTGAGGTACTCCACGATGGTCGTCCCCGTGACGTCTCGGAATACCTGCATCGCGTAGTGCGGATGCAGGGGGACACAGCCAGCGACATCGGCGACATTCAGCGGCCTGGGGTGATGACGGGCCATGAAGTCGGCCATCGCGATGGCATGACCCACCGCAGTGTCCCGGCGGCCTTGCGCCAGCGACGCGCGTGGTCGCTGTCGAGGCAGGAGCCGGTCCAGGCGGTGCAGGTAGGCGCATATCTCCAGCGCGGCTACGTCAGACAGATCTGTTTCAGGTCCACTCAGATCGATGTTCCACTGCGTGAACCGCGCCAATTCTTGCGGTGGCTGCAGCACCAGGGTCTCGCCGCCGAGCAGTCGCTCCACCAGCCGGGGCACGGGATTCCAGCCCAACAGCGTCTGCAGCGGAACGTGCAGCCACTGCACAGAGCAGTGCGGGGCGGAGATGAGCTGATGAGGCAGGGCCGCCCAGAACACTGCCGTTGCACCGTCGGGAACAGTCACCGGAGACCCCGCGATGAGGTAGTGCATCGGCCCTCCGGTGGGAACGTTCAACTCGATGCCTTCGTGCCGGTGCGCGGCCGACATGGGCTCCGGCAGCCCTCTCCAGCTGGCGAGCGGAACCTCGGCATCCACAGTAGGCGAGAAGTCCATCGTGCTGTTCTCCCTCATTCAGGGCTCCTGAGCCACAGCTTCTGCCGCCGTGTACGCAGTCTGACCGGGCGCAGGGCGCCCGGAAAGATAGCACCGGAGGATCTGGGAAGAGGCCCGGAGCCAGGTGGAAGCCGTACTTCGCCCAAACTCGTAGCGTCGGTGCCATGACCGCGAACACCGCTGCCCTGTCGTCCATGGGCGCTCCTGGCGCCCGTCCCTACCATCTCGAGCCGGAGCAGGTTGAATTCTTCGACACCCATGGCTTTCTGGTTCTGCCCGGCCGGATCGATCCCGATCTGCTGGCCCGCCTCCAAGAGGCGGCTGAGGGCTGGATCGCCCGTGGGCGGGCCACTGGACCGGTCCCCAACAGCGACTACCACTTTGCCTCGCGCTCTGGAGCGCCGGCGCTGTTCCGCGTGGACTATCTCCATGCCAAGCACGAGTCGGCGTCACTGGAACTTCTCGGCTCTCCGGCGATCCTGGGCATTGCGGAGAGCCTTGCGGGACCTGACTTCGTTCCGACCTATGAGTCGATGGTCTTCAAAGGGGAAGGAGACGGCGCCGCTGTGCCCTGGCACCAGGACGCCGTGCATCCGCGTAACCACCGCATCTTCAATGTCGATGTCTACCTGGACGCCTCGCGCAGCGCGGCCGGCGCTTTGCGTGTCGTTCCCGGATCACATCGTGCACCCGCCGACATCTGCGCACTCGAGGCGGCCCACGGTTGGCAGGTGCCGGGATCGCTTGAGGTCGAGATGGAACCGGGTGATGTGCTGGTCCACGATGTGATGCTGGTGCACGGCTCACCGTCCGTGCAAGGCAACAGCATGCGCCGCACGATCTACTACGAGTTCCGCGCCGCAACACAGATTCTCTCGGAAGGCCCCTGGGACGAGCGGTGGGTGGCATCCCGGCAGCGGCTGATCCCGATCGCATTGGCCGAACGGATCCGCAACGCCCCAGCTGAGGAATCCTTCCAGTGGAGCCTGGGCAGTCCGCAACCCTCTGGGGAAGAGGCTGTGAGTGAGGCTCTGCGTGTCGCCCACCTGGTGCACAGCCCGGGTGCTTACTGCAGTGCGGGCAGCGTGGCGGAGAACTGAGACGGACACGCGGGCGCGCTCCGGTCGTACCTCACGCCGGGACCGCGCCCGCGCATGCCAGCCACTGGCACGCTCTGGGTGAATGCTCGAGCGGCGGATGCCTGGAAACAAGAAGGAGATCCGCCCTCGGGCCGGACCGGCTTTCGCGATCGAGAGAATCCTGGGTGCCGAGCGGACTCGTCTGCGTCGGCCGCGCCCATCGTCCCAGAGTGCCCGACGCCTTCGGAGCACGGGTTCTTCTTTCGCGTTCCCGCGCTGATGCCTCTCACGTGCGCCCGGCTGGTGAGTTCGCGCACGGGTCGCGCTCACCCACGGCGACATGTGTGAGTCATTCACGCAACTTCTGCTCCTCTCAAAGACCGAGGGAGCGCAGAATGCCAGTGCCAGCTCGACCCCGCCCGCCTGGCGTGGCGCCGCAGGGATCGGAGGCCAGCTGCGGGTCACCTCCGGCCGGTGCTGCTCGATCGCACGAGGGTGCTGGGGCAGTTGTGGCGTCCGCCCGCCAGGACGTGTCTAGGTGAGAAGTTGCTCGGCCCAAATCTTCCTGCCGCCCTGCGTGAAGCGAGGTCTCCAGCGGTCGTCGAGCTGGGAGACGACGTCCGCGGGCGCCTTCGTCGGTGCCGCGGGCGTGCTCCAGGTGGAGCGGCGCTGGTGTCGGTGTCGCTCACCTCGCTGATCAGAGTCCTGTCAAGGAGAGGCGCGGCTGGAAGGGGGACGATTGGAGCGCCCTGCTGACGAGTTCGTTCGCATCGGCAGCTGCAGGCATGCTGATCACAGAACAACTTCATGGGCCGACGCTTGAGGAGGCAGTCATGACTGGGCGGAACGGCGCTCGGGCGGTCTCCGCTGCGAGTAATACAGCGAAGGTATCCCAGCACGTGATGAGCTCCATAACCTGCTAGAGAGCCCCTCTGCTACGGCGTCGTTGCCGTCCTGCGGATGTGCCGAGTTCTTGTTGCCGACGTGTGCAAAGGTTGGCCAGCGACAAGTCACCGCCGTAATGTGCTGCGAGCAGCGGATCCATGACCTTGCGCCACAGGGGTGGGCACCAGGCCAGCACGATCATGGAAGCGTAGCCGGAGGGCAACTGAGGGGCCTCGTCGAAGTGACGCAGGGTCTGATAGCGGCGCAGAGGGTTGGCATGGTGGTCGGAGTGCCGCTGCAGCTGGAACAGAAACAGGTTGCTGATGGTGTTGTTGCTGTTCCAGCTGTGCTGCGGGGCGACTCGTTCGTAGCGGCCGTCTGTGCGCCTTTGCCGCAGCAGGCCGTAGTGCTCCAGGTAGTTGACCGTCTCCAGCAAGCAAATGCCGAGCACGGCCTGGAGCAGCAGGTAGGGCAGGATCACCCAGCCGAACACTGCAGTGAGTACGGTGAAGAGCGCCGCCGATATGGCCCATGCCGTGAGGATGTCGTTGTGCCGGCTTGCCGTCGGCTTGCCGCGGCGGTTGAGACGGCGCCGTTCCAGGTGCCACGCTGAGCGGACACTGCCCAGCACGGTTCGGGGCAAGAATTGGTAGAAATTCTCGCCCATGCGGCTGCTGGCCGGGTCTTCTGGGGTGGCGACCCGGATGTGGTGGCCGTGGTTGTGCTCGACGTAGAAGTGCCCGTAGCAGCTCTGGGCCAGTGCCATGCGGCTCAGTCTTCGTTCCAACTGCTCTCGTTTGTGGCCCAACTCGTGCGCGGTATTGATCGCGACCCCGGACACCACACCGGTGGTGGCAGCAAGTCCCAGGCCCGCGGCGACCGACATACGGCCATCGGCCCACTGAGCGCAGGCCCACACCAGAGCCCCGAACTGCAGAGGAAGATAGAGGTACGTGCACCAGCGGTAGTAGCGGTCGGCCTCCAGCCCGGGCACCGCTTCCTCGGGTGGATTGGCCACGTCACTTCCGATGAGGCGGTCGCAGGCCGGAACGATGACGAAGGCGAAGAACGGACCCCACCACCACAGGGCGCTCAGGCCGGTCAGATGGACAAGGCCACCTGCCTGGAACGGAAGGGTGGGCACTGCGAGCGCAAGCAGCCACAGAGGGCGTTTGCGGTCACGCCACCGGCTCGTCTCCGTTGACGATGGCTTCATCGGACTCCCTCGCAAGCTCTGCCTGAGACGTGTGTTGGCGCGTCTGGCTACCGGGCGCGCTCGGGAGGAGAGTGCCAAACACAGTCTGCGATGACAAAGGGGGCGCCGTGTCAACATTCTGACGATCCATCACAGAAGCAGGAGTCGCTGAGCCGCTGTCCGGTGATGGCAGACTGCGTGTATGCAAAAGCGTCGCCTCCCGGAGGTTCCGGGGCCGCTACCCGATCCACCTCGCGTGGCCTGGCGAAAACAGATGCGTGAGCGAGTGCTCGCTGAGGCGCGCGTACTGGCAGGGCAGACCGGCTGGGACCGCGTCCGGGTTGCTGATCTGGCCCAGCGAGCGGAAGTGTCACGACCCTCGATCTACAAGGAATTCGGTGACCGGGCCGGCATCGGCCGGGCGCTGGTGCAGCGTGAGGCAGAAGAATTCCTGCGGCCGCTCTCCGAGGTGTTGGACAGCAAGCGCGAGCACCTCAGCGCCGCTCTCGAGGCTGCGGTGGCCTACGTCCTGGCGGAAGCGGACGCCAATCCGTTCATCGGGGCGGTACTGGCCGCGACACGAGGAGGCACAGACGCATTGCTGCCCTACCTCACCAGCAGGGCCGAACCCGTCTTCTCCAGCGCCTGGCTCCTGCTGGAGCTGTGGCTCGGGCAGGCCGCACCCCATGTGACTGCAGACCGGCGGTCCGAGGCAGCAGACCTGGCCGTGCGCCTCACGATCAGCTACGTCCTGCTGCCGGCACCGCGGCCCGCTTCTGCTCCGTCGCGGGTGTCCAGGGCCGTATGTGCGGTACTCGGCGTGCCCTTCGGCGGGTGAACTGTCTCGTCACGGCGAGCGTCAACAAGCAAACCGACAATGCCGGGTACTCTCCGTGCCGTTGCGCGCCACCTCCACACCCCCTGAACCCCCGGCCCGCCGGCACTGCGCGGGAGACCGCGGAGGCGCTGTGGTTCTGGTTCGGCCCCTCCGGCTGGCGGGCGCTCGTGGTCGAGAACGGCTGGTCGTGGGAACGCGCCGAGGAGTTCCTGTGCCTCACGGCGGCCGCGACGCCGTACCAGGCGGCCTCAGCGTTGGGTGGGGGTCACCAGGCCTGTCCCGGCTGACAGGTCCCTACCCGGTACTCACGCGTTCCCCAGGCTTGCTCACTTTGTTTCCCCACCCCTGCGCACTCTGACGCTGTATCGGGGGACGCAGTTGTGTCTGTCGGTGCGCGCGGGCGGGAGGCTGCTCTGGCAGTTCACGCCCGCTCTACCGTGGCTGGCCCTTCGTCGCGCTGCAACCACGCGATGGCTTGGGCGCGACGATCGCGTGGGACGTCTGCCCCGGTTGCCTCCCAGTCGATCAGGCGGCGTACGGGCTCCGTGTCTCCCGGGTTGGGCACGGCCAGGGAGCCGATGCCGTCCTGCCAGGTTGTTCCGACCACGGCGACAGTGCTGTCGAGCGAGAGCATCGCAAATTCCGGACGTCCGGATCGCGAGCCGAGCAGACACTCGTCATATCCGAGTACGGATCTTCCCCGGCGGATCGCGCACGCCGCGCCCATGACGTCCCAGGCGTCGAGCAGACGAACCCGGCGCCATATACGAGGCTGGTACAGGTCTACCCGCGAGTTGTAGCGATGGGCAGGGAGGGCGAGCAGGAACTCGCGGCTGGCGTCGAACAGGCCGAAGGAGGTCGCCAACGCGTACCAGCCTCGATTGGCGTGCTCGATGAGCTGCGGGTCGTCGAAGCCGACGAAAGCATCCCGCCGGCCCGTCTCCTCGTGGGTGCAACTGGCCATCGCGCTCATTACGGACACTGGCAAGGCAGTGCCTGGCACGCCGCCTTCGAGCACCTCCAGGCCCGCCCGCTTCAGCGGGGC